>JBEQSW010000191.1:0-49929 GCA_040348565.1 Myxococcales bacterium
CATCAGCAGGTTCGGCGGAATACGACGCACCAGCTCGCGCAAGTGCGTGCCGCGCCGCTCGTCGCAAATGAAGCCGGTGATGCCGATGCACAGCCCCAGCTCCAGGTAGCAGTCGAGCTCCCGAGCGTCGCCGGTGAAGCAATGCACGACGCCACCCGTGAGCTTGGGCCGCGCATTCTGCAAGATGCGCTCGAAGTCGTCGTGAGCGCTGCGTTGGTGCAAAAAGACGGGTTTTTGCAGCTCTACCGCCAGCTCCAGCTGCGCTTCGAAGGCCGCGCGCTGCTGCGGTCGCGGAGAAAAATCGCGATCGTAGTCCAAGCCGCATTCGCCGATGGCCACCACCTCCGGCGCGCGCGCCAAGTTGCGAAGCTCGCCGCGTGTGTGCGCGTCCACGCTGCTGGCGTTGTGCGGATGCACGCCCGCCGTGCAGCACAGCTGGCGCGGCCGGGCGCGGGCCAGCTCGAGCGCGGCCTGGCTGAGCGGCGCCGTGAGCCCGGTCACGATCATGTAGCTTACGCCGCCGTTCAGCGCGCGCTCGATGACCGCCGGCAAGTCGGCGCGGAACTGCTTGCTCGTCAGGTTGACGCCGATGTCGATGAGCGGCTCGTTCAAGCGCTTTGCTCCAGTGCGAGCGGCAAAGCTGCCGACGTCGGTGGATAGCTCGGGCCCAGCCGTTCGGCGATGGCTCGATGGTACAGCTCCGCGCTCCAGTCGTTGGCGGAACCGCGAGGAGGTTGTCGCAGGTGAAGTCGCCCGCGCGCAAACGCCGCGAGCGCGCATAGCTCCGTTGCGCGTCGTGCGAGTCGGCACTTTTCGCGCTGCAGGTCCGCCATGGGACGCTGCCAGCGCGCGCCCAGCATGCGTTTGAGCTCGCGAATTCGGGCCGTAAGGGCGCGAATATCGGCCCGGAGCAGGTGATGATTGATATGAAAATGCATAGAGATATTCCTTGGTTAGAAGGCTTTTGAAGTAAGGCGCCTCGCTTCACGAACGAGCGTGCAGCGCGAGGCGCGTGGCTCCGGGATTGGAGCAACACGGTAGCGGGGGCTCGAATCGAACGAGCCTCTCCGGAAGGCTATCCCGGCGTAGGAACCTCTCCTACTACCCCGCAATAAGGCGATCGCCGACGTGATACGCCGGCCGAGCTCTAATCTTCCCTGGGCGTCCCACGTCCAAATGCACGAAGCAATTTGGCAGCGACGCAGATGATTTGATTCCAGAAACCGAAGATTAGAAGCCCAACACCGTCCTTTTTGGTTGCGCTTAGGATGAGCGCAACCAAAGAAGCTGTCAAGGGCGGCGCGACGAAGCGCTCGCTAACGGCGACGTCCGTCGGGCCCGAGCACGAGGCTCAAGGCGCGCCAAGACGCGCGCACGGTGCTGAAGCGCTCGTCGCGCTCGATGGCCAGCGCGGCTTTGACCCAGTCGTCCACCGCTTCGGGCAAGTCGGGGCGCAGCGCGTGCAAGCTCGGGCGCGGCGCGCTCGCGCACTGGCGCATGATCTGAATCACGCCGTCACCCACGAACGGCGGCCGGCCCGCCAAAGCCCGAAAAAGCACGGCGCTGAGGCCATACACGTCGATGCGCTGGTCGAGCGCCTCGGTGGACTCTTTCCAACATTCCGGCGCAATGTAGCTGGGGGAGCCGGCAATGTGCCCGGCTAGCGTCACGCTGCGCATGCGCAGGAACTTGGCAAAACCGAAGTCCAATAGCCGCACGCTGCCGTCGTTTTGTACGAAGATGTTACTGGGTTTCAGGTCCCGATGCAGAATGCCGGCGGCGTGCGCGGTCTCGAGCGTGCTCACTACGGGCTCGATGATCGGGACCAAATCGGCGAAGCCCAGCGGCTGCTGCCGCTCTTTGGCCACGTCCAAGCAGGTCTCCAAGTTGGCGCCGTGCAAAAGCTCCATGATCAAGAACAGCGTGCCGTCTTCACCCCAAACCTGGTGATAGACGCGCACGGCGGCAGTGCCGGCCAGAACCGTGAGCGCGTGCACCTCGCGCAACATGCGCTCACGCCATGAAGCGTCCGCCTTTTGCGGCGGCACCAGCGCCTTCACCGCAACCTCGTCGCCCATCCGCAAATCGACGCCGCGATAGACGGCCGCTTGCCCACCGCGGTCCAAGAGCGCAACCAGGCGGTAGCGCTCGCCCACGACCTCGCCGGAACGATCGCGCAGCGGTGAGTCCGACGGAAATTGGCTATTCATCCGTGGTGCAGTCCGCGGTCCGCATGGCGCGCTCTACGCTAGCTTGCTTGCGCGCGTCGAACAACGCGCGGGGCCTGGCTCGGCCGACGCCGCCAACCTGATGCGATGTGTGCGGCTCGGACACCGCCCACGGTTTTGCGCCGAATTTTGCCTGCGACGAAGCGCCAACCGCCAGCCTTTGGGTTCTTGGGCGAGCCAATGTCGCGCTAGACTGCCGGCATGCGCTTGGGTAGCTGGCTGTGGCTGATGGGTACCGCGTTCGCGCTGCCTGTTCAGGCATGCTCGGGCGGCTATCCGCTCGCGCCCACACCCTGCGACGAATGGTGTGACGTCACCAAGGGTGGTGACTGCCGCGACTACTACTTCCCAGCCACCTGTGTCGCGGAGTGCGAACGCGGCAACATGGACGCGGAAGCCTGCCGCCCGGCGTTCGACGCGACCATCAGCTGCTTTCGTCGCAGCCCGCACGCGCTCGACCAGCGTTGTGCCTACGACAACCTGCCTGACGATTGCAGCGAGGAGTCACAGTCGCTCGCGACGTGCGCTGCGGCAACGCTGCAGACGATGTGATGCTCGGCGGGGCGCGGGTGCTGCGCCGTCAAAGCCGCTCTCGTCGGTCGGCCTCCGCGCCGTCGAGCTCCGTCTCCGCCTTTTCCACGTAGGCCAGCCATTCGGTGATCTTCTTCAACCGCGCGTCGACGTCTTGTCGGACGGCGTCGAGCGGCGACGTCGAGCCGGCCAGCGCTTGGCGTCGAGCTTCGGGGTAAGCGCTCGCGAAAATCTGCAAGAGCGCGTCGTAGTCGGCCAACAAATTCGAGCTATTGCGCCAACGGTCGAGCTTCTCGAGGCGTTGCTGCTCGGTCGGGCGCGCTTGCGCGAAGGTGCGCTCGGCCCCCAGCACGGCAGCAGGGGTTTTGGCACTGTCGTAGCGCGCTCGCGTGGCCTGCAAGAACGCGAGCGCGGCGCGGTGCTGAGGGAGCCGACGGCGATCGAACAACATCTTTCGCTCCCGCTCCTCCTCCCGCAGGTGCTCGCGCCATTGCGCCTCGGAACGGGCCCCGGCAACGCTGTCTTCCGGCAGACTGGGGGCAGCCGCGCTTGCGGGCACAGGCTGCGACGAGGCGAGCACGGCCGACGGGCTCGGCACCGTCGCCACTGCGCGCGAAGGGCGCTCTCGACCGCACCCGTACAGCGCCGCACAAGCCAACAGCAAGCTCGCAATCAGAGCGCGCCTCAAAACGCAGACCCCACGCCCAACATGGCCACCACGCCGAGCTGGGGGTCGTCTTCGGCGCGAGCCAGCGCCGACAAGCCGGCGTGTGCGCTCACCGAAAGAGGCCCGAAGGCCATGCTGAAAACCGGCCCGACGTCGACGGCATAGCGCGGCTCCTTCGACACCGCGGTCCGGCTCGGGCTCAAGTCGAAGCGGCCACGCCCGTCCAGCCCCACGTGAGCCCGCGACGAGAGACGCACCAGACACGCGGCGCTAACTTCGGCGTCCCGCTCGTGGCCCTCCGGATCTTGCCCGTAGAGCAAATTGGTGAGCAACAGCGTACGGCCGAAGCGCCTGCCGACCGAGAGGGTGGTTTCGACTTCGCCCTCGGGCTCCGTGAAGCCTTCGGCTTTGAACGCGAGCGCCACCGCAGCGGAGACGCCGTGCCGCTGCTGATCGAGAAATTGCGCGCGAGCCGCGACGCCCGGCCTCAGTGCTTCACCGCCCACGTTCGTGGTCACGGCGACGCGCGCCGCGAATGGGCCGTACACGCGTGCCTCGGCGAACGAAGCAAATTGGGGCGCCCGCACGGCGCTGTCGTAGCCGCCGCTCACGGAACCGAGCGCCGCCGTCTTGCCGACCTCGGGCAGGAGCGTAAGCGGCAAGTAGGCCCCGTCCGCCGCTGCTCGCTCTACGGACTGAGACCACGTTGCTTGGGGCGCCAGTTGCTCCGTTCGACTCTGCGCCGACGCGTGCACGCCCAGGAGGACGCACGACAGCGCCAGCGTCGAAGCCAACCATCGTGATCGGGCACGACCACGCATTACTGGGCGGCTCCGGCTGCGCGAGAAAAGTAGATGTCGCCGCTGTCGCGCCGCGTGTCTTGCCAGGTGACGAGCACGTCCGAGCCCTGCACGACGAGCCCCTTGTAGTCGCCCAAAAAATCCGTGTTGGCGGAGCCGCTGCCGTCCGTCACTTGCACGTTGGGCTCGAACCCTTGGGTGGGATCGGCCGAGCGGGCGTACCAAACTTCATTTTTGCCGTTGCGCAGATCCGTCCACGCGACGTGAACGCGACCGCAATGATCGACCGCCACCCAAGACTGGAACTGGCGAGACTTGGTCTTGTTGTCGTTCACGCGCAGCGGGGCGCTCCAAGTGGTGCCGCCGTCCTTCGAGTACAGCAGCCACACGTCGTCGTCTCCCTCTCCGTTCTGCATGCGGCTGGTCCAGGTGATGGCGACGGTTTTGCCGGTCGGGTCACTGGCGGCCCCGACGATGGGATGTTGGCGCGGGCTGCATTCGAAGCAGAAAGACCCCATGTCCGGGATCAAATCGCGCGGCTTTTCCCACGTCGCCCCGCCGTCGATGCTGCGCAGGTAACGCAGCTGATTGTTGTTCGAGTCGAGGTTGTACGGCACGTGCACGAGGCCGGTCGTCGACGTCACGATGGCGGTGCCGTGGATGATGCTGCCGAGCGACTGCGTCGCTTGCCAGGTCATGCCTCGATCCGTCGAGCGCTTGATGCCACCCGGGTTGCCGAGCCACGACACGAACAGCGTGCCTTCCACGCTTCCACCGCCGGCCCACGGCTTGTCGGGCGCGGAACCGATGGTGCGCACGGCCGACCAGGTGGCGCCCTGATCGGTCGAGGTCATCATGCGGATATTGCCGGTGTTTCCGACGTCTACGTATTCCTGGCAGACGGCGTAGATGGTTCCGCCCGCGTCGATGGTGGCGGCGGGGTCGCCGACGAATTGCCCCGACACGTTGGCAATGGCGACGTTCTTGCTCCAGGTCAGCCCGCCGTCTTTCGTGACCGTGAAGGTGCAGGTTCGGTCTGCGCGTGAATCTCCCCAAGCCGCAACCGCTAGCCCGCCAGGACCGGTCGCCAGGGTGACCTCGGCCTGATTGCCGTTGCCGGTGTCGTCGTTCAGTCGAATGTTCTTGCTGAACGTGACGGGGCCGGGAGCCGTGCAGCTGGCCGCGCCCGCGCTTCCTGCGGCTCCGGCAGAGCCGCTGCTGCCACCGGAGCCGCCGCTGCCGCTGCTGCTTCCACCGGAACCCGAAGCTGCGCCCGCCACCGCTGCGCCACCGGCCGTGGTGGAGCCGGCCGTACCGACCACGCCTCCGCCGCCCGTAGCGCCGGCAACCGACGTGCCACCGCCGAGCGCAGACGACCCGGCAGACGGTTGAGCGCTGCTGCCGCTAACGCCAGAACCACCAGCGCCCGGCGTGCCGGCGCCGCTTCCGTCGGTCGACGAGCAGGCCCAGGCCGCCATCGCCAGCCACGCGCCCGCGATTGCTGCAACTTTGCCCTTTGAGCGGAGACCAAGCGGCGCCGGAATGATTGTCACGCGCAGTAAGTGAAGAAGCGGCGCTGCTACGGCTCAAAAAAGGCAGCAACGAAAATCGTTGGCCCTATTGGCCGCCCGTCGACTCACCGTCTGCGATCACTTCTGCCAAGATTCCGCTCAGCTCACTGAGCAAGAAAGGCTTGCGCAGGCTGGCGCTGAAGCAAAATTGTTTCGGATTCGCCATGATCGGATCGTCTGAATAGCCGCTGGACGCAATGATGGGCAGCCGCGGCAAGAGCTCGCGCAGCGGGCCCACCGTGTCGCGGCCGCCCTGACCGGAGCGCACCGTCAGGTCGAGCAAGGCCGCGGTGAGCAGCTTGCCTTCGTCCAGCAGAGCTCGCACACGGCTAAGCGCGTGGCCGCCGTCGTTGGTCAAGATCGGCTCGTAGCCGAGGCGCGCCAACATGCTGCCCGCCACGCGCCGCACCGTCTCGTCGTCGTCCATCACCAGCACCAGACCGCGCCCGCGAGGAGCTTCGCGCGCCACCGGTGGGGGCGACGACGCCGACGCGCCGCTGATGGCCGGTAGCCAAACGTGAAACGTGGCGCCCTGGCCTGGCTTGGACTCGACCTCGACGTTGCCGTCGTGCTTCTTCAGGATCGCGTACGTTGAAGTGAGACCCAGGCCCGAGCCTTCCACCTTGGTCGTGAAGAACGGATCGAAGATGCGCTCCAGGATTGCGGGCGCGATACCAGGACCTTTGTCGCTGAAGCTCAGCTTGACGTAGCGGCCGGGTTTGAGCACCGACGTCGGGTTCTCGAACAACTCGATGTTGCGGCCGGTGATACGCAAAACGCCGCCCGCCGGCATCGACTGCTTGGCGTTGATGATGAGGTTGCCGAAGGCCTGCGCCAGCTGATTGCCATCGAACTCGGCCGACCACAGCGCGGGATCCAGGTCGAGCTGGGCGTGGACGTTGCCGCCGCTCAACGCGAACTCGGCGCACTGTTTCACGCAGCTGGCTACCGAGCCTACCGTGCGCACCGGCGCGCCACCTTTGGCGAAGGCCAACAGCTGCATGGTCAGCGCCTTGGCCCGCTCCAAAGATTGGTGCGCCAAGTCCAAATGCCCGCGCGCCGACAGTTGCTGCGCGGCGCTTTCGCGCGCCAAGTCCAAGTGACCGTACAAACCGCTCAACAGGTTGTTGAAGTCGTGGGCAATGCCGGCCGCCAACACCCCCAACGACTCGAGCTTGGCCGCGCGCTCCATGCTTTGAGCCAACTGCGCCAGTGATTGCTCGGCTTGCTTGCGCGACGTCACGTCGATCAACGTAATGAAATTGGCCGGCTTGCCCTCGTATTCGATGGTGCGCGAGTACTGTTCCACCCAACGCACGTCGCCGCCCTTGGCGAGCATGCGGTAGCTGTAGTGGGGCAGCGTGTCGGGGTCACCGGTCTGCTTGCGCCGCGCCTGATCGGAGGCAAACGCCAAGTCGTCGGGGTGAACTAGCTTGCTGAAGTCGATCACGCCCCAGGTCGACATTTCTTCGACCGAATAGCCGTTGATGTCCGACACCGCCTGATTGACGAAGCGCAGGCGATTGTCCTGCATGATGGCAATCCCGAGCATCGACTGCTCGGCGATCACGCGAAAGCGCTCTTCACCCTCGCCCGCGCGCTCCTCGGCCAGCTTGCGCTCGGTGATGTCCTCGAGCATGCCCAGGATCTGCGGCTCCGCGCCGGGACCGATCGGCGCCAGCACCGCCGTCATCGACGAGCACTGTCGGAGGCCGTCGCTGCGGCGCGTCCACATCTCCAGCTTTCGCACTTCGCCATGGTCGCGCAGCTGCTGCACCATCCGCTCGCGGTCGGCTGGATTTTCGTAGCGGCTCACCACCTGGCGACCGAGCAACGCTTCACGGCTGCTTTCGCCGGCCATGTCCGCCACTAGCTGGTTGCACTCCAGCATCACGCCATCGAGCGAGGTCACGAACACGCCCACGTTCAGGTTGTCGAACAGCAGGCGGTAGCGTGCGTCGCCCTGTTTCGCGATCGCCAGCTCCACCGATAGCTGCCGCACTTGCTCGCGCAACGCAGCAACCTCTCGACCAATCTCTGAGTGATTGAGCTCCTGGGCCATGAGCGATTCAGCCGTATTAGCGGCCAACCCGCGCATACATTAACAGCTTCCAGAGACAGGCGGAAACTTAGATCACCCCGCCGAGCAGTGATGCTCGAAGCACACGGCAGTGCCGGGAATTTCCGCCGGGCAAGCGCAGTCGACCACCGCGCAAACGAAGTCGGGCTGACAGCCGTCGGGCGTAGCCCGCGCGTCGCTGACGCCCGTGTAGCAGTCGTCGGCGTCCAGACGGCGCGTTGAAACGGCAACCACGCAAGCGCAGCAATTCGCGGGGCGCTTGGCCAGCACGCAGTCTGCGTCAGCGTTGCAGTAGTCCGGATCGGCAACACACTCCGGACAGCAAGCGCCAGGGCGAGTGACGGCGCGATAGCCGTTCGCACAACTAGGCGGCGTGTCTGGGCAGGCTTCACACGTGATGGGCTCGAGCGGCTCCTCGTTTCGCACGCAGTCGTAACAACAAGCGCCCGCCGGCAAGCCGACATCGTAGCCTTGGGCGCACGTGAGCGTCGGCGGCTGAGCGTCGTCGACGGGCAGCTCCGAACCGCCGTAGGCACACGAAACATCGGCACAGGAAGAGATCCATTCGCACGAGCGATAGTCTTCGCCCCGACGAAGAACCTTATTGGGCTCACACTCCGGTGACGAGGGATTCTCCCCGTATTGACCGGCGGCGTTCAGAACGGGCTCGAACGAGCCCCCGACCCCGGCGCTGCCGCCCACCGCCGCTCCACCGCTCGCGGACGCAGGCTCGCGTTGATCGCCACAGCTCACCAGCCCCGTCACCAGCACGGCAAGCACCCCCGCCAAGCAACGACTCGCCATGCCGGTAGTTTCGCGCCCGCGCGCGGCCTGCGTCAACTCGCTTCCTGGCGCGCGTCGAAACCCGAGAATTCTCGGCCGGGGCGGCATCCCCGCGCGCCCGCAACTGTCAACGGCTCGACGTGCGCTCATGGGCGCGGTCCGAAGCCGCATTGACAGCTTTGCGCGCGGCGCTAAAAGGTCAGCATGATTGACCTATCTCGAGCTCGCTCGTTGGAGCTGACGGTCGAAGCGCTGGTCGAGCCGCAGTTCCTGGACGCGATGGGTCACATGAACGTGGCCTGGTACGTTCACTTGTTCGATCGCGGCATCTGGACGTTCTTCGCGCGCCATGGCCTGAACGAAAGCTACCTGCAAGGCGCGCAACGCGGCATGTTCGCGCTCGAAGAAAACCTACGCTACTTGTCGGAGCTGCGCGAGGCGGAGCCGCTTCAGGTCTACACCGGCGTGCTCGAGCTGCGCCCGAAAACCCTGCGCCTTCTGCAATACATGGTCGATCGCCAAAAGGAGAAGGTGGCGGCGGTGCGCGAGGTCGTAGCAGCTCACATCGACCTCGAAACGCGTCGCTCGGTGGCGTTTTCGCCGGAGGTGTTGGCGGGTCTCCAGGCTTTGCCCCTGGCACCGCCACCCACCACGGCCATGACCGAAGCGTCGGCCCAACTGTTCGCCCAAGCCTGGGTCGACGCCTGGAATCGGCGCGACACCGAAGCGGTGTTGGCCCACTACGCGGACGACGCGGTGTTCATCAGCCCCAAAGCCGCGCAATTCGTCGGCGCGGCCCGCGTCGAAGGCAAAGCCGCGTTGCGCGCCTACTGGCAGACCGCGCTCAGCCGCATCCAACGGTTGACGTTCAAGCTCGATGCCGCGCTGTGGAGCGCCCGGGCCGAGACGCTGACCGTCGTGTACGAAGCCACCCTGCAAGATGGCCCCCCGGTGCGCGCAGCGGAAATCATGCACTTTCGCGCCGGCCAAATCGTGCGCGGCGAGGCCTTCTACGGGGCGGCGGCGGCCACCAGCGTGGGCGCATGAACGCGCGCGCGCGCCCGGGCCAGCCCTTCGACGCGCTCGGCGCCGGCGCTGCCGAGCCGCTCGCGTTGCTGCACTTCGCGTTCCGCGCCATCGTGGCCGAGCCCGACGCCAGGCTTGCCACCCTGGGGCTGGGGCGAGTGCACCATCGCATTCTGTTCTTCATTGCCCAGACGCCAGGGCTCAGGGTCGTCGACTTGTCGGCGACGCTCGGCGTCACCAAGCAAGCACTGAACGGCCCGCTACGGCAGCTGGTACGGCGCGGGCTGATCAAGAGCGTGGCCCAGCCGAACGATCGACGCGAACGCCAGCTGTCACTCAGCCCGAGCGGCAAGGCGCTGGAGCGCCGGCTGTCCGGCGCTCAACGTCGCGCGTTCGCGGCCGCGTTTCGTCGCGCTGGCTCGGGCGCCAAGCGCGCTTGGCAAGCGGTGATGCTCGAGCTCATTCGCGCCGAAGGCCGCGCGCGTCGCTAGGTGCGCCCCAGTCGAGCCTTCAAAACGCGCCCTCGAAGGCGATGCTGGGCACCGTGACCGGCCCAATCTCGTCGTATTTGCAGGAGAACGCGTTGCAGCTGCCGGTGAGCTGCTCTTTGTTCAGGGTCGTGTTGAGCACTTCCAAGTTCACCCCCCACCAGCGATCCGGGCGCCGAATGTACCAACGCTTTTCGATCTTGAAGTCGAGCCGCCAAAACGCGGGCGTGCGCGGCGGGTGACGCGCAGCTTCGATGTAAGCCACCTCGGCGGGAATGCCGGTGTAGAACAACACGCGCCCACCCAAGCGCCAGTTTTTGCCCAAGTCGTAAGACGCGGCAACATTCAGCACGTGCGTGCGATCGGTCGTAGCCGGGCCGCTGACGCGACCGGCAAAGCGCAGCGAGCGCGACAACGTGTACGAAACGAAGCCGCCCAACTTGCGCGACAAGCTACGCCGCACCATCAGCTCCAAGCCGTAGGCGTGGCCGTCGGTGCGAAAGCTGTTGAAGTCGCTGCCGCTGTCGGCGTTCCCGCTATTGGCCGTCCGTTCCAGCTGCAGCAAGCTGATCAGATCGGTCATGTTGAAAAACGCGCTTTGAAAGAGCGCAACGGAGCTGGAAAACCCCGCCGGCAGCTCGTAATTCACTCCCGCGCTGTACTGCACGGCTTTCTGCAGCCCACCCGCCAGTGACGGTTTGAAACCGGGCACCGGCCCGATGAAACTAGGAGCCTGATGCACCAGCGCGAGCCCGTGCACCAGCTTCAGCTTCTTGCTCAAGCTGTACTCCGCCGTGATGCGAGGATCGACCCCCAGCGCCGCGCGACTACCGGACACGAACAAGTCCGCGCGCAGACCGGGCGTGATCTGCAGCCGCGGTGCCACGTCCCAAACCAAATCGCAATACATGCCAAACGAGAAGTCTTTGCGGCCCGCGTTGAAGCCCAGTCGTTGCGCGTCGTCTTGCGTGCTCGACATGTCTTGCATCGGCATCACCACCGGCGGGCTGGTCATGGGCGGCATCATCTCGCCCGGCAGCACGCCGCCCGGCGGCATCACGCCGGGGTCGCTCGCGACCGGTACTTCGTTGACGCTGCTGCGGTCGTCTTTGAAAACTTGCTTTAGCGACTCGAACAACAGGTCGGCGCCGGCGCGCACCCGCACCTGCTTGTCGAGCTGCCGCCAGTATTCGGAGCGCAGCCCGACCATGTAGTCGTAGACGTTGACTTGCCCATCGGCAAAGCCGGTACGATCCCGCCCGAACATCAGCGCGTTGCGCCAATTTCCCTGATCGATGCGGTGATCCCAGCGCAAATCCAGGCGATGAAAGTTGATGTCGACGGCGGTGTGCTTGCGCTTCTCGGTGTGAAAGCGATTCGGTGACTCGTCGGGGACGGTGGTCTCTTCGGCGTACGTGGTGTAGTCGCCCGAGCCGAAGCCGAAGACTTCGACGCTGTCTTTCGAGCTCAAATCGTAGCGGGCGCGCGCTTGGTAGTCCCAATACCCCACCGAAACATCGGGCGCGAGCAGCGAGATGACGAGGCCGGTGTACGAAAAGCGGCCGCCGACCATCACCGAGCCGCGTCCGTTGGCGAACGGTGCCTCGACCATCGCGCCGCTGTCGATCAAGCGCACGTTCCATTCGCCGCGCCAGCGGTAGCCGGGCGGAGCCATCTCGCCCGCCACGATGGCGCCCGCGAAGCGGCCGTAGCGCACCGGAAAAGCCCCCGGGTACAGATCGACGCGGTCGATGAACGCGGGATGAAACAGGCTGGGGCCGGCCGCGAAGTGATAGAGGAAAGGCACCGGGATGCCGTCGAAGAAGTAACCGACGTTGCCGGGCGGCGCGCCGCGCACGTAGAAATACGGCAGCCCGCTCATGATCGGCACGACGCCCGGCAGCGCTTCGATGGCGCGGAAGGCGTCCCCGAACGCGCCGGGCAAACGGCTGACTTCGGTGCGCGCCAGCTCGTGCCGGATCGGCGCGCGCTCACCCACGACGATGATTTCGTAGGGCGCGGGCTCACTCGGCTTGGCGGGTGTCGGAGCGCTACCCGGAGCCGGCGCTGCCGCGGGCGCAGCCGCCGGCGCTTCCGGCTCCGGCTCGTCGCGCGGCGGAACGAAGCGCACCAGATAGCGAATCTTGGCCGCGATGGGTCGGCCGTCGCGCGTGGCGGGCTGAAATTTCCAAGCTCGAGCCGCTTCCAGCGCGCGTGAAGCGAATGGCTCGTCGCCTTCGATGACCGCCGCTTTCGTCACCGCGCCCTCGGCCGAGAGCGTGAGCTCGAGCGCGACGCTCGCCTCGCCTTGCGCGTCGGCAGGGTATTCGAGCGGCGTCGCCAGCGCCGTCGGCATCACGATCACGGGCGGAGGCGCGGGAGCTTTCGGGGTTGGAGCTGGTGTAGGTGCAGCAGGCGGAGCCGCTGGCTTCTCCTCCTCGATCGACAGTGACTGCGCGTGCCCGGTCCGGGCAACGCCCACGAGCGCCAGCACCGCCGGCACGCAAACGAGGCGAGAAACGCGCCCGCGCGCGAATCCGACCGTCGAACGAACCCTACGCCTCACCATCATGGCACCCGCTTGGGGCGGAGCCCCAACCGACCAACGCGACGTACCACGAAAAAGGACGGGGCCAGACCTATCGTGTCGGCAGTTGCTCGCCGTAGCGGTTACCCGTATGTTTGATGCAATGTCCGGAGGCCCTTTCTCGTCGCGGTTGAGGCGACTGAAACACGCCCTCGGGCTATGCCTAGGCCTAGCGGCGTTCGGTGCGGCCACGCCGTCATCGGCGAAGACGCTGTACTTTCCCCATCAAGACGCGCGTTTTCTGCATCGTTTTCAGCACAACGGCGGGGCCGCGGTGTTGCCCAGCAACGCCAGTCCCGGCGAAGCGTTGCCGTTGGTCGTCTTTCTCCACGGCACCAACCCCCTTTCCGAGCCGCACATGTGGCTGGGCGGTGGCGGCAAAGATCTGCGGCCGTTGGTGAAGCGGCTGATCGACAGCGGGCAAGTGAAGCCGTTCGTGTTGGCGGCGCCGAGCCAAACCAAGAACGCGGGACTAGCGGCCACGGTGTGGCGAGGCTTCGACTTGAACGCCTTCGTCGACGACGTGGTGCGGGCGACCGACGGCCAAGTGACGATCGATCGCACGCGCGTCGTGCTGGCAG
The DNA here is from genome assembly GCA_040348565.1 of Myxococcales bacterium. Classification (GTDB taxonomy): domain Bacteria; phylum Myxococcota_A; class Polyangia; order Polyangiales; family Polyangiaceae; genus PMG-095. The sequence goes on from JBEQSW010000191.1 coordinate 13,343, forward strand.
GCCACAGCGGCGCCGGTTGCAATCCGAGCGGCGGCCTGGCTACGGACTTTTGGAGCGCGGGCGTTCCGCTGCCATTGGCGTTGGTGTCGATCGACCCGTGCCTGGATCGCAAAATGGGCGGCGCGTTTGCGCGGCGACCGACCGAGGTGCCGCTGCTGCTGTGGTGGCAACCCGCGATTTGGGTCCGACATCCCGCCAAATTCCAGGCCGCGCTCACCCAAGACAAGCCCGAAGAGCGCATCGATCGAGTGCGCGAGCTGCCGCCAATGGGCGCCAATCCCCACGAAGCCATTCTGCCGGTCGCCTTCGAAAGCGCGCTGCGCGAGCTGTTCGGCACCGATGCCACGGCCACGAGCGAGCTCGCCACCGAGCCCGAAGCCAAGACCGCCGCAAACTAGCAAAGAGCCGGCGCCGCAGCCTCCTCACATCTAGGGCTGCCGCTCCGCAGATCCCTTGCAGAAACTTCCGTGGCGTCGCAAGGCCACCCCGCGCGAGCGCTTCGGGCTGCCGGCGTTCGGGCAGCCCCTTTCAAGTGCCTCCAGGATTTCACAGGGAGGACGGGAGGACCGGGAGACGAGAACGCATTTTTGTTTTTGGGGGACCAAAACCAAAAATATTTCCCTCGTGAGAAAGCTGGAGGGCTGAGCCCGCGACGCCGCTGCGGACTCGCTGGCGGCAGCGCGAACCCCCAAAATTTCTCGTCTCTGTCTGGCCCTCCCGTCCTCCCGTCCTCCCTGTGAAAAAATCTCGATCGTGCGAGGTGGCCTTTCGCCGCTACGGAAGCTTCTGCGATTCAGGCTGCGGATTGGCAGCCGACTCGCTCTTACGGTTGGGCGCCGTGCAGCAAGCGCAGGCTGGAAATTGCGGGTGGAATCAACGAGACGGCGGCGGCCAACCACAGCCAGGGCTCGCGACGCAACGGCCGGGCCGTGCGCAGCGCCTCGAGCACGGCGACCCAGACCAGGTACACCATACCGAGCTCCAAGATGCCGCCGAGGATGGGAATGTAGATGACGAAGGAGTGAAGCGTCGTCCGCTCGAGCAGTAGATGAACGACGAATAGCGCGTTCAAGACGACGGCCATGCGCACCACGGGTCGAACCGACGCCAGTGGCTGATCGGGTGTGGAAGCGTCGAGGCCCGCGCGGCGCCAGTGACCGCGCAAGAGACCGTAGGCGACGAACGCCACCGCCCAAGCGGCCGCCGCCCAGAGCGTGGGCCAGGTTTCGAAGCGTGCGCGGGTGGCCAGGCGACCGTCGGCCAGGCGTTGTCCTTCGAAGATCGCCAGCGGCAAAGCTTCGTTCGGCTCCAGCGTGCGCGGCGTCACCGAAAGCAAGAGCACGTACAGCGACACCGCGGTCGCGCTCGCGAGCGTGAGCGCAACCGCGCGCAAGAGGCTCTGCTGATCGGCGGGCAAGCTGGCAGCAACGGCAACGGCGCGCGACGGCTCCGCGGCCGCTGCGACGCCGGTGGGCGCCACGGGTGCTGCGACCGCGGCCGGCGCGGGGTCGGCGTCCAAGTCGCCGAGCAGCTCCAGGGCGTCGCGGTAGCGTTCACTCGGTTGGGCGGCGGAGGCTCGGCGCGCGATCGCTTCGAGACGCCGACCCAAGGCAGAGGCGCCGTCGCCACCCAGCATTTCCTGCAGCAAAACCCCGACCGCGAACACGTCGCCGCTCGGAGCCGCTGGCGCACCCGCGCGCGCTTCGGGCGCCATGTAGCGTGGCGTGCCGAGCACCACGAGCGGCGCCGTCAACGTCGCGTGCTCGTCGAACAGCAGCCGGGCGATGCCGAAGTCGGCCAAACGCGCGCGGCCGTCGGCGTCGAACAGCACGTTCTCGGGCTTGATGTCGCGATGCACGATGCCGGCGGCGTGCGCGTAGGCGAGCGCGCTGCACAGCTGCCGGCTGACACGGAGCGCGTCCTCGGGCGAAAGCGGCAGCCGCGCGCGCAGCGTGCCTCCCGCGACGTACTCCATCACGAGGTAGCCGGAGCCATCGGACAGCGCGCCGAAGTCGTGCACGGCCACCACGTGCGGATGGCTCAAGCGTGCGAGCACTCGGGCTTCGCGCTCGAAGCGCGCCTGAAAGGTCGAATCGGTCGCCAGCTCCGCCGGCAGCAGCTTGACCGCTACTTCACGATCCAATTTGGCGTGGCGCGCGCGAAAAACCCGCCCCATGCCGCCGCGCCCCACCTCCTCCAACAGCTCGAAGCCTTGCGGACTTTCCGGCAGCGGCTCGGGCTCGTCGAGGCCCGCCAACAGGCAGCGCGGGCAGGCGCTGAGCGCGTGCGCCGGCACGGCCAAGCCACAGCGCGGACAACTGGTTTGCGAGGCCGAAGCGTTCACGCCGCCATCACCTGCAGCAGGGCGGCCAGCTCGTCGTCGGCGTCGTCGGCGTCGGTCAAGGTCTCGGCCACGCGGCTGCGGAGAAGCTCACGGAAGCGTACGCGGGCGCGATGCACGAACGCCTTCAGCTGCGGCACGCTCATCCGATGTCGCGCCGCCAGCTCGGCGTAGGGCGGCGCTGCGCCAAATTGAAACAGCTCGCGCACGACTTCGAAGGGTCCGCGCCGCGCGCCGCTCGCGTACTCACTTTCGAGCTCGCCCAGCGCATCGGCAAACAACGACAGCGCCCAGGCGCGGTCGAACAGAGCGTCGGGAGTTGCCGTCGGCGACGCCAGCCACCCCTCGACATCCGCAAGATCGGCGTGCCGCTCGGCGCCGCCGCGCTTTTGGGCGCGCGCTTCTTGCCGCTGGTTCAGCAGGAAGTGTCGAAAAGCGGTGCGCAAGTACGAGCGCAACCGGCCCTTGCCCGGATCGAGCCGCTCCAGCACGTCGCCTTCCAACAGCTGCGTGACGAAGCTTTGCACGGCGTCTTCCGCTTCGCTGGAGCCAAGTCCGTGCTTGCGCGCCACCACGTACAGCGCCTTCCAACGCGGGCGCACCAGCTCTTCCAGCGCGGGGCCACGCTTGAGTGGATCGTGCCGTGCCGCCAACACGAGGGTCCAGCGCGTCTCCGGGAACAGCCCGGGTGGAGCGCCGACCGGCGGATGCATCAGCGGAGTATTGCCGACCCCGGCCGAAGCGGGAAGGGCACGGCGACGCGGCTTTTGCGGCGCCCTTCAAAATCCTTCCGGGATCCGTCCCGTCAAGCAGGTGATGGTGTTGGGCGCGTCCGGCGTCGAATTCAAGGCGACTTCCGGCTGCTCGGCGCTGCCCTGCGCCAAGCCTTCGGTCGCCGACCAAGCGGGGGCCACGCCCGGACGCGCGCAGTGCAGCCCACTTTGAAAGAAGCCGATCACGTAAGTGTGGCCGGCCACGCGAGCGCCGGTCGCATCCGCGAGCGCCGCCGCGAAATCTTGCCCGGGTTTAGCGCCCAGCGTCTCGCAGGTGCGAAACCACAACAGCGCGTCCGGCACGAGCCTTTCGCGCACCGCTCGAAAGGCCAAGTGCTGTCGATGACTCGGCAGGAGCACGCTGCGATCGAGCTGCTCGCGATCGATGAAGATGCGGCCCCATTTGCCGTGGCCCCAGAACTGCACCTCCTGAATCGCTCGCGCGCTTTCGTACCGAGCCAACCAGCCGAGCGCATCGGCAAAGCTGCTCGCGCCGTAGGCGGCGTCGACCCGCCCGAGCGCGCGGTACAAGTGGCAGCCGTATTGCCAGCTCAGGCCGAGCGCTTTGGGTCGCCGCTGCCGCTGGGTGGCATCGTACACGACCAGCCGCAAACCTTCGGACATCCACCCATTAGAGCATCGACACGCGCTTCATCAACGTGCCGCACAGGGGCGACTGCGGACTACGCTCGCGCTCGATGGCGAGCCCCGCGCGAAAAACGGTGTTGGCAGCGGCTTCGTCGCCGCACACCACGTGGCAGATGCCCAGCAGCTCGTGGTCGGCTGGGTCGCCGTGCCCCGCGACCATAACCGTCAGCGGACCTGCGGCCGCGCGATGCGCCTCGACCATGGCCGGGGTGGCGGGTTTGGGCGCGCCCTTCATGAGCACCATCAGCCGCAGCGCCTGACGCTGGTCTTCGACGCGGAAGGTACCGAACGCGGGGCTGGCAAACAGCTCCTGGTAACCGCGGTACGCGCCGTCGGGGTCCCCACCCTTGGCTCGAGTCACGATTTCTTTGATCGAGCGCACCAGGTCTTCGTTTGCCACGAGACACTATAGGGTCGATTTCTTCGCGAGTGATGTCGAGAACGCCGGAACGGCTCCGTCTGTAGGGAAACCGCTATCTGCGGAACCCACCACCCGAATAGGATTTACCCCATGCCCCAGCTGCAACAGCCCAAGATCACGCCCTTTCTCTGGTTCAACGCGGACGCCGAAGCCGCCGCCGAGATGTACGTCGCCATCTTCGACAACTCGCGGATTTTGGACGTTTCCCGCGCGGGCGGGAAGGTGATGACCGTCACTTTCGAGGTGTCGGGCCAACGCTTGATGGCCCTGAACGGCGGCCCCCACTACGAGCTGAGCCCGGCTTTCTCGCTGTTCGTCTCGGTCGAGACTCAAGACGAGCTCGACCGCACCTGGGACGCGCTCCTGGCCGGCGGTGGCAAGCCGACCCGCTGCGGTTGGCTCGTCGATCGCTACGGCTTGTCCTGGCAGGTGATTCCAACGGCGCTGATGAGGCTGATGGGCGATCCCGATCCCGGCCGGGCGGGGCGCACCGTCAAGGCCATGATGGGCATGATCAAGCTCGATATTGCCGAGCTGGAGCGCGCCGCCGCCAGCGGCTAGCGCTACCACGGGCGGCGACCGTGTCAGTCGGTCGGTTTGCCGTCCAGCAGAGCCAACAGCCGAGGCACCAAGTCTTCTCGCACCGCGTCGTCGCCTTTGACCGAGCCTTCGATGGCTCGGCCACTGGCGTGCCCGCTCTGATCGGGCACCGAAAAGAGCGGAATGTATTTGGACGCGTAACCAGCGGCTTTCAGCTCGGAGGCGTCGCGATCGGAGTCGAACTCCACGAACTTCGTACCCGCGAGCGCTTCGTCCAATTGCCCTGACTCGAGCGCGCGGTGAAAGCGCTGACACGGCTCGCACCACGTGGCGCCCACGTACACGAGCACGCGCATGCCGCTCGCGTCGGCTTCCTCGACGTGTTGTTGCACGAACTGCTCGAGCGGCGCCTTCGGCTCGGCGCGATGCGCCATCTGCGGTTTGGCGTGGCTTTTGGCCACGACCTTGGCGCTGAGCTTCGACGCGGGTGCGGCTCGCTCGTCGCGCCGCCCATTGCATGCGCTGAGCGCCAACAGGCTCAGGAGCAAGCCGTCGAGCAAGACGCGGCGTGCCGAACGCGCGCGCCACTTTTGAGAACCGGGCATCAGGTTGGGATCCTAGCACCGCCCTGCTATGGTTCCCGCGTGATGCCGCTCCGGTTGGCCCAAACGCTGGGGCTTCTGGCCCTGCTCGGCTCCGGACGGGCCGCGGCCCAACCATCCGCGCCCACGCCGAACGAGCCTGCCGCCGCCGCGCCCACTGCCGCCGCCGCGCCAGCTCCCGCCACGACGCCACCTCCGGCCAGCGCGCCCGCGTGCTTTCCAGCCTGTAGAGAAGGCTTCACCTGTTACCAGGGGCAATGCGTTTCACTTTGCAACCCGGCTTGCCCAGCCGGCCTGGAGTGTGTGGAAGGGCGCCGCTGTGAGCCGCCACTGCCGCCGAACCGGGCCGCGCGCCCGTACGAGCCGCCACCGCCGCCGGTGAAGGATTTCGCCGACCGCAGCCACGCGCTGTTGGGGTTTCACTTGGGCTTTCCCGGCGGTTTGGAAACGGACGGACGCGCGCAAGATTTGGACACGACGCTCGGCTTCAACCTGCGCGCCGACTCGCCCATCGCCAAATACGTGCTGCTCGGTCCGATGCTGCAGCTCAGCTCTTGGCGTCCCGACGTTTCGCCCAGTGCTAGCCACAACTACGCGATCGATCTCGACCTAGTCCTCCGCTTCCGCGCGCCCATCACCACGTCGACGTTGAACTACCAGCTGTGGGTCGGTATGCCCATCGGTGCAACGCTCGACATCTTGGGCGACAGCAAGTCCGACACCAGCGTCGGCGTCGGCTGGAACATCGGCGTGCTGTTCGGTGGAGCCGTGCACTTCACGCCCAAGTTCGGCTTGTTCGCCGAAGTGGGTTGGCAGCAACACCGCATCGAGCATTCGCAAGATCCTCTGCCCGATCTCGACTTCAAGCTGCAGCAAGCCTGCTTGAACCTAGGCATCGTGGTCCGCAACTGAATCGCGACTGACCGACGACGGCTGAGCACGACGGCGCGGAAGAACGTTGGTCCAACGCTTGCACAGGCTTCGTGCATGCAGCGAAGCTGGCGCAAACGTTTGGCGTGGACGGCGGCATTGACGATGGCTGGAGCGAGCTACGCGGCTTGTGCGTGGTTGTGGGCCGCCCCCTACCGAGCCGCACCCGGAAACCTGGCAGAGCTGTCGACGCCGACGCTGCCCGTGGTTCGCGCCGTGCGCGGAACCCTTTCGCGACCGGCGACCGACGAAAAGCCGGTGGCGGTTGCCGACCCTCCAGCCGGGGTTGCGGCAACCAAGGTGCGCACGCCGTCGCTCACGAATACCCGCAATTTCCTGGTCATCGGGCTCGATCGGCGCCCCGACGGCACCGGCCCTTCGCTGGCCGATTCGCTGGTGGTCGTGGTGCTGGACGAGCACAGCCAGCACGTCGGTCTGGTCAGCATCCCTCGCGACCTGTACGTCGATATTCCCGACAGCGGCACCGATCGCATCAACACCGTCTACCAGGTTGCCAAGCGCACCAAGCGCGATCCGCTCGCGCTCACGAGCCGTGTCGTGTCGGACACGTTGAAGTTGCCAATCGAACACGCCTTGGCGCTGGACCTGGGTGTCTTCGAGCGTGCGGTGGACGCGGTAGGCGGCGTGGACGTCGACGTGCCCTGCCCCATCAGCGACAACTTCGTGGACGCGCGCGCGGAGGGCGGACGCCGCTTGCTGGACGTCGACGCGGGCCGACGTCACATGGACGGAGTCACCGCCGCCATGTACGTGCGGTCGCGCCATGGCCGCTCCGACTTTCACCGCGCGCGACGACAGCAAGCGGTGCTGCTGGGCGTACGCCAGACTTTGGCCGGCCTGGGCGTGCTCAAGCTGCCCGACCTGTTCGGCGCTTTCGAAGCCTCCGTCGAAACCGACATGCGCCGTATCGAGCTGCTCGGGCTCGGCCGACGCGCGTTGGCGCTGGATCCGGCCCACCTGCACGGCTTGGTGATCGGCCACGAGCATGTGCAAGGCTTCCGCACCCCAGAAGGAAAATCGGTATTGCTGCCCAACTACGAGGCCATCGACGCTTCGTTGGCCAAGCTGTTCAGCGCCGCCAGCCCCGGCGTTCGGCCCGAGCACGCCGCCTGCGAGCCGAAGAACGCCGCGCTCGGCCCGTCGTAACGCCCGCTACTTGGCGTGAAAGTCGGCGCACGGATCCGCGTCGCTGCCGCGCGGCGTGAACCACACGAAGTCGAACGGACCTTCTTCGGCGGCGTAGACTTTCGGATTGGTTTCGCCGTGCCGCACCTCGCGCAGCACCAGGCTGGCAACGCTGACGCCGGGCGCCGTGCGAGCCAGCTGATGCGGCACGCCGCGATCGAGCCGCACGTGGCCCCCGCCGGCGATCAGCACGGCGCCGTCTTTCCCACCGGCCGAGATCAGCACCTGGGCCATTTGCGCATCACGAGCTCGTTGAGCCAGCGCCATCGGCCCGAGCAAGCTCTCTGGGAGTTGGCCACAATGCGACGAGCGCAGCTCGTCCAACAGCGAAGCCTCGAGCGGAGCGGGAAACGGCAGATCGAGCCCGAGCTCGCGCGCGCGCTCGCTAGAGAGCGCCGGCAGCCCTTGCTTGACCAGCGCCTTGGCGTCTGCCTGCGGCAAATTGCCTGCAAAAATGGGCAGCCGATGCGCAAAGGCCGCTTCGAAGATCGGCTGGTATTCGCGGAACGGCGGCCAGCTGGTGTGTTGCCAGCCGAGCGCCGCGCCAAAGCCGGCGGCGTTGGCGTCGGCGGTCGCCACGTAGCCGTCGACCGCAGCTTGCTGAGAGACCTCGAGCATTTCGAATACCACGGCGGGCTTGCGGCCCGCTTTCGCCAGGCCTTCGACGACGCGCGCCTGAAGTCGGTGATGGTCCGGATTGTCGTGACGTTCACCCAGCAATACGAAGCGCGCCATGGCGAGCCGTTGTAGAAGCGTGCGCTCGTCCACGAACGCTTCACCTTTCACGTCCCAGACTTTGCCGACCAGCGCGTTGTCACGATCGAGCTTGGTCGACCAAGCTTCGGGAACGACTCCGGCCGAAGGCGTTGGCGTCGGCGCGACCGCTGCCGAAGGCGTTGGCGCAACGCTCGGCGAACGCGACGTTGCGGCGCAAGCACCGAGCAGCAGCGCGCCAACGACTAGCCAACTTTGCATGACGGGGACTATTCCAAAGCGCGCGCCAAGCCGCAAACGCGAGCGCAAAGGCTGCTTTTCGCGGGATACAGCCACTCACCGTCACGGCCGGAGAGGCCGCACCGAGGCAAGCTGCCTCGCGCAATCGCCTTCGCTCGCTACGAACGGGCGTTCCTGCTTCGTGGCGGCTTCGCGTCTCGACGTCGTCAAAAGTTGGCGCTAGAAGCGCGAACCATGCGCTGCTGTTTGGTGTCCGCCCTGGTTGCTTCTGGTTCGTATTGGTTGCTCGCCGCGTGCACCCCATCGACGCCACCCGCGCAAGAGCCGGTGCCGACGCTCGCAGGAAGCTCGAATGGCAATGCGTCCGGCGGCGGCTCCAACATTGGCGCCGCCGCGGCCAGCGCGGGAACGAACGGCGGCATTGCCGAGGTCGGCGGGGTCGGCAACACGCACGAGCAGATGTGCGGCGGCATCGCGGGCTTGCGCTGCCCCGAAAAGCAATACTGCGCGTTCGCGCCCGAAGCCCACTGCGGCGCGGCCGACATGTCCGGCACTTGCGCCAAGATGCCGGACGTCTGCGCGCAGCTGGTAGACGAAGTGTGCGGCTGCGACGACAAGACCTACAGCAACGCCTGCATGGCAGCGCAAGCCGGCGTCTCGGTCATCGGCAAGGGCCCGTGCGCCAAGCCCGACACCACGCCCGAAGGCGGCCTGTGCGGCACGCGCGGCGCCTCGCGCGAGTGCGCCCCAGGCCTCTATTGCGCCTACAAGTCCGACTGCGGCAACACCGACGCGGGCGGCGCCTGCAGCAAAAAGCCCAGCATTTGCACCAAGATCTACAAGCCGGTCTGCGGCTGTGACGGCAAGACCTACGGCAGCGCCTGCACCGCAGCCTCCGAAGGCATGAGCGTGGCCCACGACGGCCCCTGCAAGAAGTAGCGCCAAGGATTGCTGATGCGCCCCGGGCACGACGGCGGTAGCTTGTGCCGGGTCGATGTTCGGTAGGACGAAGCTCGGGGCCGGTCGTTGCTGGTTGAGCGCGGTCTCGCTGTGCGCGCTGCTGTTTTCCACGCTGCCCGCGGCCGCTCAGACGCCGCCCACGCCAGCGCAGGCGGCCCCAATGCCCACGCCGGTCGCGTCAACGCCCGGACCGGCGACACCGACTCCCACGCAGGCGACACCAACTCTCAGCACGACACCGCCCGACCCACGGCTGCGCGAGCTGCTGGCGCGCGCAACTCGGATGCAAAGCATGCTGGGTCGACTCGCAAAGGAAAGCGACAACCCCGGCACACGCGCGTTGCTCGATCTCGCCCTCGGAGCCGCGTACGCCGGCATCGGCGTGGCGGTGGCGTTGGACACGCACGAGAAGCCGCGCGACTCCTTCTTTCGCGGCCTCGCCGTGACCGAATCACTCGCCATTGGCGGGACCTATATCGGCAAGGCCATTTACGGCTTGTCCGGAGGCTCTTCCTTCGAAGAGGACCGCTACGCCAGGTTTCTGCGTGACGTGCGCGCGCACCGCATGACCGAGCTGCGCCTCGCTCAATACGAAGCCGAGCTCTATGTCGAGGCTGACCGCGCTCGCAACGGTCGCCGCCTCCAAGCTTGGGCAAACCTCGGCGGAGCGCTCGCCGGGGCGGGATTGATCGCGCTGGCCGCCACCTCGAACATGACGGGCGCAGCCAAGGGGCTCACTCTTCTGGAAGGCGCCGTGCTGACCCCGACCTGCGCCATCGGCGGCATCGTCGGCCTTGCCCGAGAATCGATGATCGAGAAAGAGTGGCGGCGCTATCGCACCGAGCAGGGGACCGCGTCCGTCGCGCGGCTGACCGTCGTTCCCGTGCTGACGCCCGGTCGCGCCGTGCTCATGGTGGGCAGTAGCTTCTGAAGCCTGCCAGCAGTGCCTCAAGCATCCATATCGCGCAGCAGCGCTTCGACCCGCAGCATGTCGGAAAGGCTGCCGGTGCGGTGGGCGTGATCCATGGCCGCGAACAGGTGGGTCTGCTCCAAAAGTAGCCGCGCGGGCTGCTTTTCGAGCATGGCGACATAGTGCGCGTAGAAGCGCGCCGGGTCGAAGCTTTTTCGGCGCCGCACGGCGTGGCGCACCACCGCGTGCAGGGTGTAGCGACCCGCCACCGGCTCTTGCACCAAATGCCAGCGCTCCAGCGGGGCCAGCGCACGCGCGGGGCTGCCTTTGACCTGCGCCAACTTTGCCAACGATTGGACGTCCATGTGGTCACCTTCGACGTGCGAGAGCACCACCAGCATGCGCCGGCTTTCCGGCGACAGACGCTGCCAGCCCCACTCGACGAGCAGCGACACCTCTGGCAAGTCGTCCTCGTGCTCGACGGCGACGACGCGCGAGACGCCATTCGCTTCCAAGAATTCGCCCAGCGCTTTCACGCTCGTGGCGCGCGAGGCGACGAGGCTGTCGGCGATGTCGAGCGCGAGCGGGCTGAAGCGCAGCTTGCGGGTGAGCGCCTTCACGCGCGGGAACGCGCTTTGCCCCAGCGTAGCCAGGGGCGCCGTGACCGGAAAGACGAGCACGCCGGCGAGCAGGCAACGCCGCGCCGTCACCACGAACGTCACCGGCGAATCGCGAAACGCATCCAGCAGGCGCGCGGTGGCGCGATCGTCCTCGTGATTGTCGAGCACGACCAAGCGCGGCCCGGTGCGGGCGAAGAACTTTCGCAACGTGCCCACGCGCTCTGCGGAGCTTTCGCCGCGCGCGGTGCCGAAGCGCAGCGCCAGCATTTCGGTGAGCGTCGCAAAGTCCCAGGCGCCGACGCGAAACCACTCGATGCGACCGCCGAAGAAGCCGCTCAAACGGTGGCCGAGCGACGCCGCCAGCATCGATTTGCCCGAGCCGCCGGAGCCCACCAACGCAAGCCGCGTGGGTGCCGCCGCCGTGATCGTCTGAGCCAGGGTGCGTAGCTCGGCCGCTCGACCCTTCAAACCGCGAGGAACAGGCGGAAACAGGCGAGAATAGTTGCGCCGGGGACGCGAACCGTCAAGGCTTTCGCGCACTAGCCGAGCAATGTGATGACGACTAAATCGATGGACAAGATCATGGCGCTGTCCAAGCGCCGCGGGTTCGTTTACCAGGCCTCCGAGATCTACGGCGGCATCAACGGTTTTTGGGACTACGGGCCGCTGGGCGCTCAGCTGAAGAAGAACCTGCGCGAGGCGTGGTGGCAGGACGTGGTGATGAATCCGTGCGGCGGCGCGGTCGGCCCGAACGGCGATCCGGTGCGCATTGTCCCGCTCGACACCACCATCATTCAGCACCCCAAGGTGTGGGAGGCCAGCGGCCACATTGCCGGCTTCAACGATCCGCAGGTCGACTGCCGAGAGACCAAGGCGCGCTACCGCGCCGACCACGTCATGGTGTACGCGCCGAAGAGCGGCGACCGCGGGGGCAAGCCGTTCTTCGCTTACATGCCGGACAGCCCGAGCGAGACCAAGCAGAAGAAAAAGGCCGAGAAAGCCTTTGGGGAAGTCATCAGTTTTCCGCTGACGCAGGTAGGCAAAGAAGATTGGGCGAGCGTGCTCGGGCCCGACGCCGAAAAGGTCGGCAGCCTGACCGAGCCGCGCGCGTTCAACCTGATGTTCAAGACGTACATCGGCGCGACCGCGACGGAAGACGACGTGGCGTACCTGCGGCCCGAGACGGCGCAGGGCATCTTCGTGCAGTTCAAGAACGTCATCGACACCACGCGGGTGAAGGTGCCGTTCGGCATCGCCCAGACCGGCAAAGCCTTCCGCAACGAGGTAACGCCGCGCAATTTCACCTTCCGCAGCCGTGAGTTCGAGCAGATGGAGATCGAATTCTTCTGCCACGAATCGGAGGCCGCCCAGTGGTACGCCTTCTGGCGCGACACGCGCGTGGCGTGGTGGAAGAGCTTGGGCTTGGCCGGCGACAACCTACAACTGCGCGAGCACGACAAGGACGAGCTGGCCCACTACGCCAAGACCGGCGCCGGCACGAGCGACGTGGAGTACCGCTTTCCGTTCACCGCGCCCGGCTTCGGCGAGCTGGAAGGCATCGCGCATCGCTCCAGCTTCGATTTGGCGCAGCACCAAAAGTATTCGAAGCAGAACCTCGAATACTTCGACGCCGAGCGCGGCGAGCTTTTGCCCAATGGCCAGCGCAAGGGCGAAAAATACCTACCGCACGTGATCGAGCCTTCTGCCGGCTTGGATCGCGGCGTGTTGGCGGTGTTGTGCGAAGCCTTCACCGAAGACGCGTCGCGCGCCAGCCCCGAGCTGATGCTCATTCACCCGCGGCTCGCCCCGATCAAGGCGGGCGTATTCCCGCTCGTGAACAAAGAGGGCATGCCCGAAACGAGCGAGAAGCTGCACGCCGAGCTGTTCAAGCGCTTCTCGCGCTACGGCTTCATCGAGCACGACGTGAAGCAGCCCATCGGCAAGCGCTACGCCCGCATGGACGAAGCCGGTACGCCCTTCTGCTTCACCGTCGACGGCGAAACCGCGGGCAGCCAAAGTGTCACCGCCCGTGACCGCGATACCGGCGGTCAAGAGCGCATCGCCCTCGACCGCGTCGGCGACTGGCTGAACGAAAAGCTCGGCCTCGGCTGAGCTTCGGGTGCGGCAGGCTCCGCCCGGCGCGGAGCCTGCGCCCCAACACGGGCCGCGCTTAGTTCTCGTCCTTCGTGGCGTCCTTGGCTTTGTCGCCAGCGTTCTCGAGCGCTTCGCCCGTCTTTTCGCTCGCCTTCTCGGCGCCTTCTTTGGTTTCTTCCGCCGCGTTGTCGATCTTCTCGCCGGCGTGCTCGGCGGGGCCCTCCGCGGGCTCTTTGCTGCCACCGCAGGCGAACAACGAGAGACCCGACAACAACGACGCAAGAAAAATGGAATTACGCATGTTGGGCCGCTTAAGCAGCTCGCGTGCCAGCGCACCCAAGCGCGCGTGCGTCGCCAACGCCGAGCATTTCCGCAGTTTCGATGGGTTCGGCAGCGGCATTGCGCCCCAGTGAGACCGCCTTGCAAGCGCGCTCGGGCTTGTCCCTGGAGCCGCAATCAAGGGGCGGCAGGGCTGGGCGTGACGGGCGCGGGCAAGGGCACGATGCGTTGCGGCCGCTGTTCGGGCGGGTTGCCTGCCGGATTCACCGTGGGCTGATCTGGCGTGGGAAGCTCGAGCGTACGCGCGGGCACTTTGCCCATTTGCCAAAATGCGTAGGCGACCGCCGCCAAGACCAACACGGCGAAGGCGACCATGAGTTGCATGAACCACGGCATGTGGCGTTTGGGAATATCCGCGGGCGGATACAGATCATTCGTGTGCGAGTGGGCCATGCCGCGGTGCGATGCAAGGCCCACGCCTCGCAGGTCCATCACGCGCCCTGATGGCATGAAACGGCCGGGCCACCACGACCACGACGGGGCGCCTTGGCTGGCTGACGGTCGGGGCGTCCCCTCGCAGGGCTCTCGATTCAGGAAGAGACTCGGAGTCGATCCACGCTTTCGGAAAGTGAGTTCGATTCCGAGCTCACTTTTGACTTCGGAAGACCCTTCAGGCGCCGGTTTGATCCCATCAGGCCGGCGGGCGCGCCGTCATCAGCGATTCAGTTTGGCCTGGTGACGGCACGTTAGTTTCTGCTTGGGGTCTCGGCCCGCGCGAGAAAGGAACGGTCAGCCCTTGGTGATGCTGTGGACGGCGCGCTCGACGCCGATGCAGCGATCTTCCACGTAGAGCATGCCGGCGGCCTCGGCAATTTGGCGCGCCTCCGCCGATACGATGCCTTGCTGCAGCCACAGCGCCTTGGCGCCAATGGCCACGGCGGCTTTGGCGATGGCGGGCGCGTCCGCCGCGGGTCGAAACACGTTCACCACCTCGACCGAAAACGGCACGTCGGCCAGCGAAGCGTAGGACTTTTCTCCCAGCACGCTTTCGACGTAGGGATTGACGGGAATGATGCGGAAGCCAGCGCGCTGCATGCGAGCCGGAATGGCGTGCGCGGCCTTGCTGGGATCACGACTCAAGCCCACGACCGCAATGCTGCGAAATTCCCGCAGGATGTGCTCGGTGTTGTCCATTCGAACCGGCTAAGCACGGGCCAACAGCGTACGCCCGACCCGCTTGCAGTTGCCGACCATGACGTCGACCAGCTTGCGAAAGAAGTCGTCGCGCCGCCGCGTGGGGTAGATGTCCGCCAGGAGTGACGGGTTCTGCGCGAAAACTTGGGACGGCAACTCCCGAAGCGCAAGCTGCACCGACGACGAAAGCTCCGTTCCGCGTTGCTTGAGCCACTCGAGCGGCAGGTCCGCCTCTTTGGCCACCTGCTGCCAGGCCACGGCCGTCAGCTCGTCTTGCCGACGGGCGGGCCCAATCTTCATCACGAACGCCTCGGACAGAGCGGGATACGCCTGAGTGCAGAGCAAGTCATACGCCGGAGCCAACGTGGCGCCGTTTACACCGAACAGAACGGCAAAGTTCTTGCCGTGCGCGTCAGCGTTGCCGATCAATAGGTTGAACAACATCCGCTCGACCAGCTCTTGGCGAACGGCAAGGGCGTTGCCCAGGTGCTGCTTGATTACGGCAAAACAGTCACGCCACGTGATGTCGTACTTGGCCGCTGGAGGCACGCCCAACAGCTGCGCAAAGTCTTCTTGGTGCAAGCGCCCGAGTCGGCTGCCCACGAAGGCGCGGTCGAAGCGCTCGACCGCGTAGGCGCCGGCAAACCAAAAGCTGTGCGGAGCCCGCAGTCCGACCGCCCGCGCCAGTTGCATGCAAAAGAGCTCGTTCAAAGCACTCAGCTCCACGCCCTTGAAGCCGCCCGCAATATCAGGCTTCAAGATCACGGTGCTGGGCGCGCCGCGTTCGCACAGATACGGCTCGCCCTCGGCCAAGTGCAGGATCAGCTTGTCCTGCGCGCCTGACAGCGCTCGCCGGAGGCCGGGCGCTTCTTGCGGCGACGGGCGCACGAGCGGGTCCTTCAGCCAACGCCGCAGCTCCGCTTCGCCGAGCGGGGTGTAAGCGCCCCCTGCCGGCTCCGGGCTGGGCTCGTCGAAGCTGATGGCGCCGGCACAGTCATGGCCCAGCTGCCGCAGCAGGCCGAAATCGTCGTTGGGTGGCAACCCGAGTCGCCGGCACAGCAGACCTCGCCAATCACCCTCGGGCAATAAGTTGGCGATGAACGCGCGGCACTCTTCGTCGCTGTAAGGCGCGTCGCGCACCGGCAGACACTGGCCAATGGCTCGCGCGCCGGCGCCGTAGCGCAGCCCCAAGCGACCCCGGTCGTGCGAGAGCTCGCCGACGAGTCGATCCGAGAAGTGTATGGGGAGGCTATCCACCAGAGCTATCTGGCCTGAGTAAACGGCCGACTCGAGCCCAAATGAATAGCCCGAAATCCGGCGTAGGCGCCAGCTTCAGGCCGTCAAACCGGGCAGCGGCGCGCCGTCGTTCAGGCGGTCGTCGCCCCATTTGAGCACGTCGTCGAAGCCCATGTAGTGGAAGCACGAGACGAGCATGTCGGCCATGGTCAGCTTGTTCTGAAAGTCCAAGTAGCGGCCGCGCTTGAAGTAGTTGGCGGCGCCGCCAGCCAAAATCACCATCGCGTCGTTCTCGGAGTGGGTGTCACCCTGGCCGAGCTCGTTCCAGTGCACGACCAGCGTGTTGTCCCACAGCGTGCCGCCGGCTTCGGGCACCGCCTTCAACGCCTCGTACAGCGACGTGGACATCGTCCACAGGTGCTTGTGAATGGAGCGGATCTTGGCGAAGGCGTCGTCGGCGCTGTTGTGCGAGATGTCGTGGTGGCCTTCTTCCAAGCCCAGGTTGCGGTACACGCGGTTGCTGGTGTTGCCGCTCCAGTTGAAGTTGATGGCGCGCGTCAAGTCGCAAGCGAACGCCAGCACGCTGATCTTTTGAAACAGCTTGCCGATCGCTTCGTGGTTGTCGTCTTTGTACGGGTCGAGCTTTGCGCCCAGGTCGAAGGGCATGCAGCCGGCGGCGCCGTTGCCGCCCGTCAACGTGCGCTCGATGTCGCGCAGCGCGTCCATGTGCTGCTGAATGCGGGCCCGGTCGGCGCTGCCTAGCTTGCTTTGCAGTGAACCCGCCTCGTCGAGCACCAAATCGAGCGCCGACTGCTTCTTGAGCAGGCGCTTTTCGATCTCGGCCTGAGCAGCCGCGTCGTCGCTGCCAAAACTGAAAATGCGCGCATAAGCGGCGTACGGATCGGTCTCGGGTTGCACCGGGTTTTGCGTGCCGACGGGGCCGGCGTGCGAGTGCATGTTCCAGATGTCGTTGTTCTTCTGGCCCACGCGGTAGACCAGGTGACGGTATTTGACGGTGGGGTTCACCGCCAACACCCGCTCGCCAATCTCGTGGTCGGCGCTCGGCCCCAGCACGTAACCGATGGTTACGCCCTCTTTGCCGCCGATCGGGTAGGAGCCTTCGCCCGACTCCCAGGGCGCCAACGATGCGCCACCTTGTTGATGGCCGTCGGAGCGCTTGTCGCCCAGCAAATTGTAGCGGCGCGCCAGCTTGTTCAAAATGAGCAGCTCGCTCCGGTACGGCTCGAGCGGCGCCAAGAACTCGTCGAAGGCAAACGTCGTCTCGCCGGTGGCGGTGAAGCGACGGGCCGTCTGGTCACCGTTGGCCTTGAACTCGAACAAGATGCGGCGCGGGGTGTCGACGGCCTGCGCGCTGGCGCTGGGCAGCATGGCCTCCAACAGCGGCAAGCTCAAGGCCAACCCGCCACCGCCACGCAGCAGGGTGCGCCGGTTCAGACGTTTCATCACTGCACCTCCGGGGCGGGGCGATACAAAAACTGGTCGGTTTGGGTGAGCGACACGATCAGCTCCGCGAGGCTCTGCTTGTTGTCACGGAAGGCGATCATCAGCTTCGCCATCGAGCACTGGTCGGCGTCGGTGTAGTCACGCCCATAAAAGAAGCGGAAAGATTGCAGGACGTAGCAGTCGCGCACCTCTTGGCTGTTGGCCAGCGCCTGCCCCAGCTCGGCCGCGTCGGCTACCGCGCCGTCCAGATCGCGAGTGGCGGTGATGGTGCTGCTGGTGTCGACGGCTTTACCGCCTTCGTCCATGGTGCGCGCGCGCCCTACCGCGTCGAAGCCTTCGAACACGACGCCGATCGGATCCATCAGCGTGTGGCAAGCGGCGCACGAAGCGTCCGTGCGGTGCTTTTCCAGGCGCTCACGCTGGGTCAGGCCGTCGCCCAGCCCTTCGAGATTGAGCTGCACGTTGTTGGGCGGAGCCGGCACCTTCTCACACAACAGATCGAGCCGGACCTTGAGGCCGCGACGCACGATGGAGGTGCGGGTCGGCTTGTCGTGCGACAGCAGCATGCCCTGCGTGAGCACGCCGGAGCGCCCCGGCATGTCGACGCGCTCGTAGGCGGCACCGGTGGGGCCCGTCACGCCGTAGTGCTTGGCCAAGTCGGCGTTCAAGAAGCTGTATTGAGCCGTCAACAGCTCCGACAGGCTGCCGTTGGGACTTTGCAGCAAATAGCTGACGAAGGCGTGGGTCTCGTTCTGCAACAGCTCCGGCAAATTAGCGGCAATACCGGGGTAGACGTTGGCGTCGCGATCCATGGCGCTCAACCGGTCGGTGTCCAGCCACTGGTCGAAGTACTCGAGCAAGCGCGCGGCTTTGGGATCTTTGAGCAGCCGGCGCGCCTGCGCTTCGATCTGCTTTTTGTCGCCGAGCTCTCCGCGCTCGGCGGCGTCGAACAAGGCTTGGTCGGGCATCGACTGCCAGATCAAGTACGACAAGCGACTGGCGATCTCGTACTGCGAGGGCACGTAGCTTTTGCCCTTGGTCGCGCCAAGCTCCACGCGGTACAAAAACTCGGTCGACTGCAGCATCGCGAACGCGATCCACTCGACGCCGGTCTTGAAGTCGTAGCCCTTGGCGGCAGCCTTGTCGTACACGGCCGTGTAGCGCGCCACCTCTTCCGGCAACAGGGGGCGCCGGAACGCGCGCTTGCCGAAGCTCTCGACGAATTGCTTGGCGCAAGCGGCGTCGGCGGTCGTGCAGCCGACGAGCTTGTCGGTGCTGGCAACCAGCGGCGCCAAGGCTTCCGCCGAATCCATGTAGCCCTGCGCAATCAGTGAAGATACGCCGAGAAAATCGACGTTGTTGCGGAAGCCGAGCGACTCGGCCTCATCCACGAAATCCTTGCTGGCCAGCGCCACCGCCGGACC
Source organism: Myxococcales bacterium (assembly GCA_040348565.1). GTDB lineage: Bacteria > Myxococcota_A > Polyangia > Polyangiales > Polyangiaceae > PMG-095. The sequence continues at coordinate 31,939 of JBEQSW010000191.1, forward strand.
GATGCCGGATACGTCGGCCAACAGATCTTGCACCGTGTTGCGGTACTCGGCGTTGCTGAGCCGGCGTAGCGGCGCCGCGCCGGGCGCGGGCTTGGCGCAAGCCGCAGAGGCGAGCGCCTGCTCCGGGGTTTGCCGGCCCGAGGTGGCTCCCGGAGATGGGGCCGGCGCATTGCCTTGAATGTTGCCCTGGCAACCGTAGGCAGCGGCGCCCAGCGCGAGCAGCAGCGCCGCGGGAAAGATTCTCGAGCTCATGGCAACTCCCATTCAAAGGGTCGCCCAGAGGTGCTCGACTGGCAACCGCTTCCGACGCGTCGAACGCAGAGCTGAGGGTGCCACATGTCGGTGACAGAACCACGTCACTCCCGCGAGTGCTCAGCGCGGGATCGGGCATCGCAACGTCGCGTTACCAACTGGCGCGGCTTCGAGATCGTGACGTCGGCGTTGACGCGCGAAATCACGCAAGAAATGCCGGCCCAGCGCCGACTAGGCGAGCGCGACGGCTCGGGTGTTAAGCTCCGGGGGTCTTGACCCGCTGGCACTGGCTCCTACTACTCGGCGCGACGGCTGCTCCCTTCGCTGCGTGCGGTCCCGATCATCGTCCGGAGGGACCCTGCGAAGGGGCGAGCTTCAACTTGGTCGTCCGAACGGAAACCGGACAGGCCCTGCCCAGCGACACGCGCATCAACGTGCGCTACGGCGGAAACCCGGATGGAGAGCCGTACGCGCTCGGTGAGTCGCGTACGCCGCAAGCGGTGTCCTGCAGCGAGGACACTGCGGGAGCGCCGTCGGTCGACGACAGCGTGAGCGCCGCCGGCGCGGGCGGGGCGCCCGCGATGGGCGGCGGCGCGGTGTATGCGCTGCGTTGCGGCCTGTACACGCAAGGCCCGGCGCGCGTGGACGTCACCGCGACGGGCTACGAACCGGTGGAAGACGAAGCGCTGTCGTTCGACCGCAAGCGCCACTGCGAAGTGCCGATCGAGCTGAAGCTCATACCCGCGCCGCCCGACGCCGGGCCGTAGCGCGGGCCGAAACGCCGGCTACATGCCAGCGACGAAGCGCGGGCCGAACGACTTCAGCTCGAGCTTCTGCGACACCTTCACGCCGTTTTGCTCGCCTTGAATCAGGTAGTACACCATGCCGATGCCGGGGCAGAACACGCTCGTGGCGGTCTTGGTGTAAGCGGGGGTGTCGGCAGATTCGAACGTCTCGACGCAGTTGCCGAAGTCACCCGCCGGCACCTTGATGCTGCGGCTCATCGACTTCACGCTCACTTCGCCGAACTCACCCTTCCACTCCGCGTCCTGGCTCAGCGGTGAATGCAAAACGTAGCCGCCGCCAGCAGCCTGAATGCCGTCGGCGCTGATGTAGCGGCGAAATACGTTCCCGGCCACCTTGACCTCGGCCATGGTCGAGCGCGGACGACCCACCTCCATCACGTAGATGCCGGTGTTGCCGGCCTCGTCGGTGGTGGCGTACGAGAACACGGTGTTGTGCTCGAGCGGCAGCAGGCGCTGCACGTCCGTGACCGGGCCGCCTACCGAGCCGTCGGGCGATTTGGCCTGCGGCTGGCCGCCGCATGAGGGCAGCGCAGCTAGCAGAACGAAACAAATCCCGAGATCGCGAATGCTCATGACGAAAGCCCCTGACTCATGTTTGGGAACGGGCAGAGCCGCCCGCAGCCGAGCGAGCTCTCAGTGGTGGTAGGCGAAGTAGGCCAAGAATAGGAGCAGGGCGGCCGTCAGGGCCAGCAAGTATTTCGCCAACGGATCGGGGTCGATGCGGCGGCGCAGCTCGAGCGCGGCGTCGCGCACGGCGGGATTTTCCGTCCGCTCCGCGAGCACGCCGGCCTCTGCACGCACCAGCGCGTAGTTGCCAGCCTCGAAAGCGGCCGTGAGCCGCGCCAGATCCGGATGCTGCGGGAAGCCGAGCAAGAAGCGCGGACGCTCGCGGCCGGTGGCGTCGAGCACGGCATCGTCCTCTTCGGACTGCTGAACGCTTGTCTTGGACTCGTCGGCCGCTTCCGCCTGCGTGGTGTCGGCTTTCGCCTCGGCCGTGGTGGAGGCTTCGTCCTCGGGCTCCGGCTCAGCCGCTACGGAAGAGGTGGCGTCGACTTGGTCTTTGGTTTCTTCGCTCATCAGAACTGGAAGTAGACGAAGGGCACGGCCTCGAGGCTTGCCATCTCACGCACCGACAACGCCAATACCATGAGCACGGCCGCTTGCGCCAACGCCGGTAGGCTCGCAAACACCCCGAGCGCCCGCTGGTACCATGCGTCCGGAACATAGTGCGATACCAGGCCGACCGAAAGCACCGCGAGCAGGCGCGGGTCGAGATTGGGATGGAAGCCGGAAAACGTGGCCAACCGCTCGAGGATGGTGAAGGCGTCGCCCAGGGTCTTGGCTCGGAAAAATAGCCAGCAGAAGGTCACGGCGTGAAAGGTCAGCAACACCGAGACGGCGCGGCCGAAAGAACTTTGAAGCGGCGCAGAACCACCGCCGCTCCGCGCCGCTCGTCGCCCGCGTAGCTCTTGAAATGCCCTCGTGCCGGCCAGCAAGAGGCCATGCAGCCCGCCCCACACGACGAAGGTCAGGTTCGCTCCGTGCCACAAGCCACCCAGCAGCATGGTGAGCAGCAGGTTCACGTACGTGCGCACACGGCCGCGACGGTTACCGCCGAGCGGAATGTACAAGTAGTCACGTAGCCAGGTGGACAGCGAGATGTGCCAGCGCCGCCAGAAGTCGACGATGTCGTGCGCTTGGTAGGGCGAGTCGAAATTGCGCGGAAAGCGCACGCCCAACAGCGCCGCCGAGCCGATGGCAATGTCGGTGTAGCCCGAGAAGTCGCAGTAGATCTGCACCGCGTACGCGACGAGCGCCACGTAACACTCGAGCGCCGAGTACGACAGCGGCGAGTCGAACACGCGATCGACCAAGTTGAGCCCCAAGTAGTCGCCGATCGCCAGCTTCTTCACCAGGCCGAGCGTGATCATCAAGAGTGCGCGGCTGGCGAGGCCGGCGTCGAACTGCGGCGCATCGCGCAGCTGCGGCAACAGATCGCGCGGGCGCACGATCGGGCCTGCCACCAAGTGCGGGAAGAAGGCGACGAACGCCAAATACTCCAGGTAGCTTTCGTGCGGCGGCAGCTCGCGCCGGTACACGTCGATGACGTAGCTCATCGACTCGAAGGTGAAGAAGCTGATTCCGATGGGCAGGGTGAGCCGCAGCGCAATTTCCGGCGGATGCAGGCCCAGCTGCTGCAGTAGCGCCGACATTTGGGCGACCCCGAAGTCGAAGTACTTGAAGAGCCCGAGCACGCCCAGGTTCATCACCACGGTCAGCACCAACAAGCGCTTGCGGCGTCGTTCGTCGGCAGCGTGGCCAATGGCGTTGCCCAGCAACCAATCGGCGCTGGACGAGGCGAAAATCAACGCCAGGAAGCGCGGGTCCCACTGCGCGTAGAAGAAGTAGCTGGCCAGCAGCAGGAACCACAGCCGCAGCCGGCCGCGCGAGGCCAAAAGCCACGACACCGTGAACACCAACGCCAAGAACACCGCGTAGGCAAGGGTGTTGAAGCGCACGACGTCGTGCGCCTTCTCGAGCAGCAGGGCGAAGGTCCCGTTCGGCAAGGCGCGGAATGTACCGGCCATGGACGAACCATGGAAGGGCCTGTACGGTCCGGAGCGCATGAACGCGCTGCCCCCCGCCCGACTCGGCTTGTGGGCGTACGCCGCGGGTGGCATGGCCGTCGGCGCGCGCGCCGCGCTCGGCACGCCGCCGCCACTTTTCCCGACGTTGCTGGGCTTTGCGGGCTACCTCGCGTTGGGTACGGCGGGCGTGTTCTGGCCCGAGCGCGGCATGTACGGCAGGACGTTGTGGCAGGGCCCGGCGCGGCCCGAGGTGGCGCTCACGTTCGACGACGGGCCGAGTCCCAAGACGACGCCGCGCGTGCTCGAGGAGCTGGCTCGCAGCGGCACCCGGGCGACGTTCTTTGCGGTGGGACGCAAGGCCGCGCTCTATCCGGAGCTGATCCGCGCCATCGTCGACGCGGGTCACGAGGTAGGGCTGCACGGCTACGAGCACGACCGTCTGTTCTCGCTGCGCGGCAGCGCGCACGTGGCGCGCGACATTCGCCGCACGCAAGCGGTGCTCGTGGAGGCCGGAGCGCCACCGCCGCTGCTGTTTCGCCCACCCATCGGCTTCGTCTCGCATTTCACGGTGTTGGGAGCGCGCAAAGCCGGCGTCACGCTGGTCGGCTGCAGCGCGCGCGCTCTCGACGGCGTTCGCGGCGCCGCGCCCGAAAACGTCAGCGCTCGTCTCGTGCGCGCGCTGCGACCCGGAGCGCTTTTGGCCATGCACGACGCCGCCGAGCGCGACGACTACGTGCCGGCGTCGCTCGCAGCCTTGCCGCGCGTGCTCGCGGCCTTGAACGAACGCGGGTTGCGCGCCGTCACGCTGTCCAGCTGGGCAACGCCGCCGGCCTAAAGCGAGCGCTTTTCAGCCGAGGCCGGGCGCGCCCAGCACGAAATTTTGCGCATAACCGCGAGTGCGGTTTTCGATGGCGATGGTGACGGTGCCGTCGGCGCCGTAGCGGTAACGCTCGACGATTTCTTCTTCCCACAGCTCGGGGCGGCGCTCGGTCGCGGCCGCCGCCAGATCCGCGACGCCGCGCAGCGCCGGATCGTACGGAAAATAGATGTCACCCCATGGGGTTAAATCACCGCCGGGCTGACCGCCGTCGGAAAGCTCGCTGCACTCCAAGAAGCGCAGGTGACCGACGGCGTGTTGCGGCCGATAGCAGCGCTCGATTACGAACGCGTCGCCGTCCGGCAGCTCGCCTTTGCGCAGGATTGGGTCGAACACTTTGTCGCGACCGGCGTCGCCCTCGCGCCAAACGCCGAAGTGACGAGTCACGGCTTCGCGCACGAACAGCTCCGCGGCCGGGTCCGCCGCGATGGCCAGGCCAATCGCGGTTGCGGCGTGCGGTTGCGGCGCCAGCTGCACCTTGCGCTTGTAGCGCTCGCGTAGCGCGCGCGTCACGGCCGGAAACGCCGTCGCGCCGCCCACCAAATACACCGCGCCCAGCTCGCGCGGATTCTCCGGATCGATGCCGAAGCCGGTCAGGCTCGAAAAGACGCGGTCCAACAGCGCGATCGTGCGCTCGACCAACGGCTCCGTCTCCTCGTACACCTCGCTCAGCTCCAGCAGCGGATCTTCGGCGTCCTTCAGCACGTGCGACAGCTCGATCAGAACCTTGCGGCTGCTCGGGCCGAGCGCTTCTTTGGCGACGCGACACACCTCCAGTAAGCGCGTGCGCTCGAGCGTGGACAGATCGGCGTCGTCCATGCCGACCTGGCGCAGCGCCACGCGCAAGATGGCGGCGTCGAAGTCGTCGCCGCCCAGCTCGGAGATGCCTTCGCTGGTGATGAGCTCGAAGCGCCGATCTTGCAGCGACACCGCCGAGGTATCGAAGGTGCCGCCACCCAGGTCGTAAACGACGACGTAGCGCTTGGGGCTGCGCTTGCCGACGGCGCCCAAATTGCGGTGAGCAAACTCGATGGCGGCCGCCGTGGGCTCGTTCACCATGCCCAGCACCTTGAAACCGGCGCGGCGAAAGGCGTCGAGCGTGAGGTAACGTTGCCGGGTGCTGGCGTTGGCCGGCACCGCCACCATGGCTTCCAACGGCTCGTCGGGCGCGACGTCCAGGTTGCTGTGCTCGTAGATGCGACGCTTCAGCTCTTCCAGGTAGCGGGTCGTGAGCTCCAGCGCCGACACCGAGCCGAGCGCGCCCAGTGGCTCGTCCGGCGATACCCGGCTGACCGCGCGCTTGATCGAGCGCAGCGCGCCGCCCACGTCCGCGTCCAGCTCCGCGTCCCAGCCCAGCGTCAACGCGTCGCCGCGACGCGCCGCAATGCCGGGCACGTAGTCGCAGTAACCGGTGCCGCTTTCGAACGACACCACCGGATAGCGTCCGTCGATGGCCGCCGCGACGACCGTGCGGGTGGTTCCAAAATCGATCCCGAGCCGCATGACCGCTCGAGTGTCGTAGCTTTTCGCCAAATGGCCAAGCGCCGTGGCCGTACGCTTCCGGAACACCTCGAATTCAGGGGTAGGCCAGGTTAGGCAGCCCAGCTGGGCTGCGATTGCTGGGCCTCCACCTTCGAAACCGTCATGTTTACATTCGGTTTCGTCCGCTCGACACCACTCGCGACACCCAACCCAGCTCGCTGAGCCAAACGACCGGAACGACCGGTCGCACGAGCTCGCCGCCGCTGCCGCGGAGCTGTTTCGACTGCGGCCGCTTGCTCATCGCTGCAGACGTCTCGCGCTTGCCGGCAATAGGGTCCGCGCGTTCGAGATCAGTCTTACGTGTGTCAGGAAAAATCCTGAATGAAGTCGCGACCCAGCGACGATGAAGCGCATTACTCCTCTCCGTAAGTTTTCCGGCCAGCCGCGCGCGAATGCTTACCAGTGAGAGCATCGCCTCGCCGGCCGCACGTGCCGTGAAATCATTAACGAATATTACTTACCCGTGTAAGCCCGCTTCGCAACGCGCGAGGCGCCGCGCGCCCACTGGTTTCGTCTGCGAACCTCGCGCGGACGTGGGCGAGCTCGCGCGGACGTGGGCGAGCTCGCGCCGACGTGGGCGAGCCACGCGCGATGCCTGCAGCACCAGGCGCGCACGTCACTGCACCGCCAGCGCGCGGGCTCGTCTACGCCGCCGCGCCGCTCAGCCGCGGCGTCCAGACCGTCACGCGGTTGCGCCCGCCGCGCTTGGACGCGTACAGGGCTTCGTCCGTCGCTTTGAACAGCTGCTCCCAGCTGCTGCCAGCGCTGCCGAAGGGGGCGACGCCGACCGAGCAGGTGACTTGCAAGGGACCGAGGTCGCTGTGAAATTTGACGGCTTCCAGCTCGGTGCGAATGCGCTCGGCCAGCAGCTGCGCGCCGGCTTCGTCCGTCTCTTCGCACACGATCACGAACTCTTCGCCGCCAAAACGGCCAACCGCGTCGGTGTCGCGCTTCACGCGCTTCAAGACGTCGGCAAAACCTTTGATGACGACGTCGCCGACGTCGTGGCCGTAGGTGTCGTTCACCTTCTTGAAGTGATCGATGTCGCACACCAACAGGCTGAGCGGCTTCTGGAATCGCTTGGCGCTCTTCAGCTTCTGCCCGCCCACTTCGATTAGGGCGCGCTTGTTGTACAGCCCCGTCAGGCCGTCGAGCGTGGCCATTTCTTCCAGGCGCGCCAACATGCGTGCGTTGGCGAGCGACACCGCGACGTGGCTGGCCAAGACTTCCAGCGTCGGGCGGACCGAGTCACCGAAAGCGCCACGGCGGCGCGAGCCCAAAACCAAGGTACCGAGCGCGCGCTCGTGGACCAAGAGCGGCAACACCAACAGCGACGGCATGTCGGGCGGTACCAGGCGGCGCGTGAACACGACCTGGCGCGCGGAGTCGTAGTCGCCGCGGTACGGCAGCGCATGCCGGTTGGCCACCACCATCGAAACCAGGCCGGAATTGTGCTTGAAGCGCTGACCCACGAGGGCATCGGCGTTGTCGCCGCTGACGGCGCAGATTTCGTGCTCGCTCGTGCTGCGGTCGAACAAGGTCACGACCGCAAAATCGAAGGCCGCGAACTCGCGCGCGCCGTTGACGCCGGCCTCGATGACCTGCGCCTCGGTGGTGGCGGCGGCCAGCGCGTTGGCGGCGCGGTACAGCTTGCCTTGCTCCACCTTCGCGCGCTCCAGCTGCACGAACACGCGTTCGTTCTCGATGGCGCGCAAGATGTAGCGGGAAGCGTTGGCGAGCGTGGTTTGTTCTTCGTCCGTGAACGGCTCGCGCGACTCGCGGTCGACCACCAGCAAGCCGCGCGGTTGCCCGTGGTCGAGCAGCGGCGTGCAGCACACGCTGCCAATCGCCGGCTTGCGTGAATAGTAAGGCACGTGTTGGCCCGATTTCGGCCCCGCCAAAGAAAGCTGCTCCAGCTTCGACAACACCGCGCCGAAGATGCCGTCTCGCACGCCGAACGGACCGGGCGCGATGGCGTCCTCGCTCGTCGAAAGCTCCTGAATGTGCAGGTTTTGGCCACTGGCATCGGTGCCGAGCAAGACCGCGGTACGAAGCCCGAGGGTGCGGCGCAGCAGCGCCAGCGCAAATTCGACGGCCTGGTGAATTTCGTCGACCCCGGAGCGGAGCAGGCGCTCTTCGTCGTCGCGCGCCGGCGTTTGCACGCGCTCTTGAGCGCTGGCAGGCGCGCCAATCAGCCGGTAGGAGCGCGCTGCCTCCTTCATCTTCTTCAGCTCGGTCTCGATGCGCTGCCGCGACACGCGACGGATGCGGGCGATCTCGGCCCGGAACACCAGCATGTTGAGGAACGCGAACACGCCCAGCAAGGTCGCGTGCTCGATCAGGTTGCCACGCCCTCGAAAGGCGATGAACGTCAACGCCGACTCGAGCAGCACCGCGAACGCGACGGTGGTGACGGTGGCCGCCGGCCGCGCAAAGCTCGCGGTCAGCATCACCAGCGCGTACAGCACGGGAAACGCCGCGCCCGAGAGCCCGCCCTGCGTGCGCAGCACCAGCGCGTAGGCCAACACCACCAAGTGAGTGAAGAGCTCGAGATCGAGGCGCGTGGTTTCTTCGACGACGGCGCGCTTACGGCGCTGCCAGATCCGATAACCCAACGAGGCCAAGAACAGCCCCAACACCCCGTACAAAACGGCGTCGTCCAGCCGTTCGGTCTCCGCGTACACCACGAACGCGCCAAAACCGACGGCCAATAGCGTGCCGGCAGTCCGGGCGATGAGCTGCTGAGTCGCGAGCGCGAGGCGGACGAGTGGGTCCATCCAGAGTCCTTGGCCGTATCAGCTGACGCACGCGCCGGCCCAGTTTCTGGTGGAGGGCCCGTCTTTCGCCCGACGCGGCGCTAAGGCTCTAAGCCCACGTGCCGACGATGAAGGCACCCGGCCCGACGTCGGTGCAATACCACCCGCCGGAAAACATCTGGGGCGGGCCGTAGATGCTCTCGTAGCAGGCGCAGGAAGTCGCTTCGTTGGCGCACGGCTCGGGCAACGGCAGGCAGGCGTTGTAGTCGTGACAGTAAGATTTGCCGGTCTCGCACACCTGCTCGCCGCACCCGAAGGTGGGACCGACCGGGCTGACCGGCGACGTGCCCCCAACCGGCAGGCTACCGCCCGCCGATGTGCCGCCAACCGGCATGCTGCCAGCCGCCGACGTGCCCCCAATCGGCATACTGCCGGCTGCTGAAGCGCTGCCACCCACCATCGAGGCGCCCCCCCCGCTGTACGTGCCGGCGACGGGCGTGATGCTACCCCCGGCTCCGAGGCCGCCCTGAGACAATGAGCCGGTGCCCGCGAGCGGGCTCGACCCTCCCGCCGGGGTTCCTCCCAACGTGCTGCTTCCGCCTACCGCCATCGAGCCCCCGGCCGGTGTGGCCGGGCCCGCCGTCATGATTCCGCCCAACGTGCTCGCCGTACCACCCGACGAGTTGCCAACCGGAGCGGGGTCGTTGACGTCACCCAGGGTCAACATCCCAGCGCTGCTGATGTCGCTGGCGCCACCCACAGTCAGCAAATCTTCACGCAAGTCCACCGTTCCCCCGCACGCCACGATCCCAAAAGCCGCCACCCCCCCTAACCCACGCCACGCCCGCGGCGTCATGGTTGTTTGATGTCCGGGCTCGGCTCAGTTGAGCGGTGTTGGTTTTCTTTTTGTCGAAGACGAGAGAGCAGGCCGGCGGACTGATCACGCACCACGCTCGACTGCGCGTGAACCGAAAGATCGCTCAGAAGCACGATCGCTTCGGCCGTCCGGTCGTGACTAGCCAGCAACTGCGCTCGCGCGAGACGCGCCGCGTCGCGCTCACTGCCGCCCCCGTTACGTTCGACCTCGAGCAAGGCCGATTGGGCCTGCGCAAAATCGTTGGCGCGCAGCGCGGCGGCGGCTTGTTGCCATTGCTGCTCCACGTAGGGAGCGGACGGGTGACTTCGCGCGGTCAATCTGCTGGTGCCGTCGAGCGCACTCGTTGCGCTGCGCCCCGGTCCCGACGTTGCAGGCGCGACCGTCGTGGGCCCGACCGCAGACGTGACCGACGTGTGCGCAACCGATGGCGTCGGGGTGACCGACACGACGGGTGATTCGGAGGTGGCGGGCAGAGGCGGCTGGGGGACGAGCGGCGTGCCGCCGTGAGCAGCGCGCGCCGGGACCGCTTTTTTTGCCGTGGCCCGCACCGCAACCTCTTGCGCCGCAACCCAGCGCGTGTGGGCAGCGCTCGCTGCCTGCGCCAGGCCAACCCCAAGCAAGAGGCCCAGCGCGAGACCGCTGGCCAACCGCACGAGCCCCTGGCTGGCACGCGGTTTACGAGTGAACCGCCCATAGCCGCGCCGTAGCTCGGACGGCGAAGGCACGTCGGCGCGCCACGCTTCGACCAGCGCGCGCGACAGGGCCTGTTTGCTAGGAGGGATGGAGCTCATGGGGTGTTCCTAGCGGCTGTTGCGCCGCGGGCTCGTGCAGCAGCCGACTGAGTTGCTTCCGGCCGTCCCGCAAGCGCGAACGGACCGTCAGCTCGTTGCAGCGCACGATGCTGGCGATCTCTCGAACGTCGAGCTCTTCCAAGTCGTGCAGCACCACGACGGCGCGGTACTTGTCGGTCATACGCGACAGCGCGCGCTGCAGTTGCCGCGTGCGCGCTCGTACCTCCAACAGCTCCGACGGCGTGGGTGAGCCGTCCAAGGCGTCGTCGTCGGCTTCCAAAGGCGAGAAGCGTAGCTTCCAGCGGCGGTACCAACGGCGATGGTTCAGCAGCACGCGATAGCAAATGGCGTACACCCAAGTCGCCAGCGCACAGCTGCCGTCGTAGCGGTGAATGTTCTTGAAGGTTTGCTCGGCGGCAAGTTGGATCAAATCGTCGAGGTCAGGAGCGGCGGGGCCGGCCAGCGAACGCATCCGCGCGTGCACCACCTCATAGAGCTGGCGCTCACTCAAGCCGGTGCGAGTTCGAGCTGACGTCACGAAAATTTCGCTGCGATTCTACGATTGCTTAACTGCCGCAGAGGTGCGATTTGAGCGGTGGGAAGACGGAAGGTGAAGCTTTTCGCAGCACGGCGGCGATTGATGGCAGCCGGCGTCATCCTGGGTGCCGTCAGCCCCGCTCGCGCCGCCGAGCTCGAGGTAGCGGTGGCTTGTCCACAGTGGGCGCCCGAGGCGGCGGCCCAAGTCGAGGCCAGAATTCGCACCAGCTTCCTGACGGAAGGCCTGGAAGCTCGCCGTGTCCTGGTCAGCTGCAGCGCGGGCGCCATCCGGGTGGAGGTCGAAACCGCAGGCGACTCGCTGGTGCGGCTGGTCGAGCCGCGCAGCGGCGTGCTGGAAGACGACGTTGTCGCCACCGCTCAAGACGCCCTGCACGCGCTCGCGCCCGCACCCACGCCGCCCGAGCCCGCCACCGCCGAGCCGGCCGAGCCCGCGCCGGCGGAGCCGAGCCCGCCGCCGCCACCAGTCGCCGTACCCGCGCCCGCGCCGGCGCCCACCGAGCCGCCGACGGAGGTCGCGTCAGCTCCTGAGCGCCCGTGGCCGCCCAGCAAATTGACCGTGCGATTGCACGCCGGTCCCCTGCTCGAACGCTGGAGCTCCCATTGGGCCTTGGGCGGCGAGGCGAGCGTGTTCGCGAGCACTCGTCGCACCCTTGGCCTCGGCGTGGCTTTGGGGTTTCGCGCCGCCACCGGTGAGCCGTCGAGCTTCAACGCCAGTGAATGGAACGCGAGCGCTCGCCTCGAGCTCACACCGACCCACTTCGCGGGCTTTCGCGGCGAGCTGGGCGTTGGAGCGAGCGTGTTGATGGCAGGCCCCAGCGCCAACGTCACGGCGGACACGTCGACGCTGCTTTGGACGGCTGCTTTCGCCCTGCGCGTGACCCGGCCATTCGTGCTCGGCTCGTTCGCGCTTGCGCCGTCGCTGGGTTTGCGCGCGTTCAGCGGTCGCCGCGACGTGCGGGTCAACGAGCAAGAACAGCTGGTCGTGCCGCTGGTCGTTCCCGAAGCCGCGCTCTGGCTGATCGTCCCCAGCGATTGAGCCAACGGGCCTGAGGTCTTTCGGTTACGCTCCCGGGTCGTGCGCGGCGGGCTCCGGCTTCAAATCTTGCTCCTGCTGGGTGGCCTGCTGCTGCTGGCGTTCGTGCCGCTATTTTACGCGGTCGCAACCTACACCAGCGTGACTTTGCAGCAGCTTCGCGTCGGGCACGCGCGAGCGCTCGGGCGCGCCATCGCCGCCCACGTCGCCGAAGCGCGCAGCAGCCGCTCGGGCGCCGATTTGCTGAGCTTGCTGCGCGCCGAGATCGGCACCGAAGGCGTGGAGGCCATCGGCGTCTACGGCACCACCGGCGACCGCGTTGCCGCCGCCGGCGAGCCCAGCGCCGTGAGCGAGCTGCCGAGCACGGGCGTGCCGAATCGCGAACAGCTGCGCGATCCGGGCGGACAAGCTTCGGTGCTCACCGTCACGGTGCCGAGTGAGGTCGGGCCGGTGGTGGCGATGCTGCGCATCGACGACCAGTCGGCGCGCGCGGCGCCGCTCGTGCGCCTGGTCGGGCTGTACACGGCGCTCGTGGCGCTGGCGCTGTTGGTCATTGCCTACTTCGCGCTCACGCGGCTGATCGTTCGCCCCTTGGACGCGTTGGCGCGCGCCGCCGAGCGCGTGGCGGGCGGGGCGCGGCGCTTGCTCGTCCCCAAGACCTCGGTCCGCGAGCTGTCGGAGCTCGGAGCCAGCTTGGGCATCATGACCGAGCGGCTGCTGCAGGAAGAGGACAAGCTTCGCACCAAGATCGACGAGGTCGAGCGCGCCACCGTACGCTTGCGAGAGGCTCAAGATCGGCTGGTGCGCAGCGAGCGGCTGGCGTCGGTGGGGCGCCTGGCCGCCGGCTTGGCTCACGAAATCGGCAATCCGATTTCGGCCTTGATGGGCCTGGAAGACTTGGTGTTGTCAGGTGGCCTTTCGCCCGAAGAAGAGCGCGATTTTCTGCAGCGCATGCGCAAGGAAACCGAGCGTATTCACCGCATTTTGCGTGACTTGTTGCAGTTTGCGCGACCCGCCGCGCAACCGCTGGCAGGTGAGGTCGAGCAAGAGCCAGGCGACGTGGAGACGGCGGCGCGGGACACCGCCGCGCTCGTCGCTCCCCAGCGCAGCCTCAAAGAGGTTTCGCTCACGCTCGACGTGAGCCCAGGCTTGCCGGCAGTCGCGCTGGGTCACGAGCAACTGATGCAAGTGATCTTGAACTTGGTGCTGAACGCGGCCGATGCAGTCGGAGCCGGGGGCCACGTGCGCATCGCCGCGGCGCGAAGCCCGAGCGGCGTGCGGCTGCTGGTCGAGGACGACGGCCCCGGCGTCGACCCGCGCGTTCAAGCGCAGCTGTTCGAGCCGTTCGTCACCACCAAAGAGGTCGGCAAGGGCACCGGCTTGGGGCTCGCGGTGTGCCGCGGCCTGGTCGAAGCCGCCGGCGGCAGCATCACGCTCGACACCGAATACGGCCGCGGCGCCCGCTTCGTCGTCGAGCTACCGATGCGCGAGGGATGACTTACGGCCGCGCGGCGCGACGGCGCCGAGCGCGCGCCGCGCCCAACAGCAAGCCGGCCAAGGCCAGCGTGCCGAGCGGCGAAGGATTGCCGCCAGGCGTGCTGCAACCGCAGCCTTTGGCTTCAATCGCCACTTTGTCGCCGCCGACTTGGCCCGAGCCCTGGTCAGCGCCGCCGGCGTCGTTGCCACCCGAGTTGTTCGGATCGAAGTCGATGTTGCCGTTGTTACCGGTCGCGCCGGTGCCGTTGCCGGCCTCGTTGCCCGCGCCGCCCGCGCCCGCGTTCGGGTCACGGATGCACGCGCCGGCGTCGCAGACTTGTCCAGCCGGGCAGCTCGCGCCATCGCAGTTGTCGACGCAGTCGCCGTCCACGCAATGCGCGCCCGCGCCGCACGTCTGGTTCTTGCAAGAGTCGGCCAGGCACAGGTGATCGACGCAGCTTTGGCCCGCGTCGCAGCCGCGGCAGTCGCAGCTGGAGCAAACGCCGACCATGGTGTCGCCGTCGCTGCTGGCCCGCGGCTCACACACGAAGCCCGGGTCGCACTCGACGCCCGCACATACGTCGACGCACGCGCCCGCGCGGCAGCTCTGCCCATACGGGCACATCACGCCGTCGCACGGCGCAACGCATTTGCCACCGCGGCACACGCTGCCGGCGTCGCACTGCTTCTTGGCGCAATCGTTCTCGATGCAGACGCCTTCGACGCACGTCTCTTCTTCACCACAGCGAAATTCACCGGTGCCGCACTTCGGCTCGCAGCGACCGCGCACGCAAATCTCGTCCTTGGGGCACAGGTCGTCGCCCTCGTCGATCTCGCCGCTGCAGTTGTCGTCGAGCCCATTGCAGGCCTCGTCACTCTTGGTCTGAGTGGGCACACAGGTGAGCTCTCCGTCGCGGCATTGCATCACGCCGTCGGCACAAACGCCCTGCTCGCCCTCCACCTGGCACGGCTCGCCGCCACCCGCGCACTGAATGCCGGTGACGTACGTCATCAGGTCTTCGAAGTCGTTGTCTCCGCCGCCCTTCAGATCTTCCCAACCGAAGTAAAAGGCGTTCGGGTTGACGTGACTCTGCCAAACCAACAGGTGAATCAGACCGTCGCCGTCACTGTTGAAGGCACGCTGCGAAAAGAACAAGTTGCTGGGTTGCTTGGTCAGCACCGGTCCGAGCGGATCGGGCGCCGTGGACACGCAGGTGGACTCGTCGTTGGCGAGAAAGAAGCCAATCTCGCTCGTGCCCTTGGGAATACTGAGCGTCTTCTCGACCCCGATCGCGTCACCGCAAAGGAGAAACACGTGCAGATCGCTGAGCATGGGCGCCATGGCCTTGCCCGCGGCGTCGCGCTGAACGGCGTACCAGCCGAACGTATTCTTGTAGCCGGCGCCGCGAGCCACGACCTTGAAGGTCAGCTCACACAGCGGGCTGAACGTCTCTTGACTGATGGTCGCGGTAGCAACGGCGTCGATGGTGTCCATCGGATCGCCGCCCTCGGCGACCTCGTTGCCGTTGATGCAGTTGGTGGCGTTGCTCTCGCAGCTGGTGCCGGCCACCTGCTGCGGGATCACGACGCCACCGGTTTGCATCACCTCCGCCACGGCGGGCGCGGGCGAAAGACAGGAAAATGCCACCGCGGCGAGCACGCCCAGGCGCGCGTACCAGGTGCGACTTGCACGCACAGCGCTCAGGATCATTCGAGAAGCGTATCACTCCTCGGGTGGTGTTGTTCAAGCACGCTGCCAAACTCGCGCTCCTACACGAAGGAAACGCACGGTGCGGCACGGCCTCGGCGTCGCGCTCCGCCGGCTCGCTTGCGAACGTGGCAATTTGCGCCCGTCTCGCGGCTAGGTCCGAGCTCGGGCTTTTGCTCCGTCGCGCTGCCCGGTCACGGGCTGATTGGCTCGAGGCAGTGGCGCCGAATGTAGCGGCGCAAACCAGAGTCGAGCTCTTCGTCGTAGTAGCGCTGAGCGACCGCGCGCGTCTGCGGGCCCGGATGCTCGAGGCAATCGGCGATGATCTGGTAGCCGTCAGCCAGCACGTGCGCGTCTTCGGGGTACTCGTCGCGGTACTGGTCCAGCCGGATGCGTAGCTCCGCGACGTCCTTTTGATCCATCGCGGCGTTCAAGCCACCGATCAAGTCGTTCTCGTGAAAGATGCGCTCGTGCTGGGGCGTGATCGGATGCGGTCGCATGCCTTCGGCGTCCACCTCCACGCTGCCGGCGGGGTGGATCGGCACGCCGTCTTCCGAAAAATTGGCGTTGGTCACCGCTGGTTCTACCGCTGCCGGCAATGGCGCCGCCGCGGGCACGGCTAGGTTCACCGCCGCCGGACCAGGCAGCTCGGGCGGCACCGCGGACGGGCGCAGCAGCCAACAGGCCAACGCCATCACGGCCAGTAACGAAGCCACACCCGCTGCCCATCGGCGACTACGCATCTGCAGCGCCTCCCATCACTTCGTCAGGGTCCAGGTGACGGTCTGGGTCGAGTTCTTCCAGCCCGTTTCGTGGCAGTAGTTGCCCTTCACGGAAGCAGGGCAAACGCCGGTACGCCGCTTCACCAAGTCCATCGAGGCGTTGTCGTACGCCTTGGCCGAAATCATATGGGTTCCGGCGGCTAACGCCGAGGTCGAGAAGCTGGGTCCACCGTTAACCGTGGTCATGCCGTCGATCGTCCAATCGACGTTGATCACCGCCGGATCCACCACGTTGACCTTCAGCGTGGCGGCGTTGCTCACCGCACCCTCGGGCGGCTCCACCGAGTCGATCGGTTTTACTGCGCGCCAAATGCTGAAAATCATCTGCTCTCGCGAGACCGAATTGAAGCTCGTATCGACCTTCTCGCCGAACAAGCTGTTCATCATCGAGTTACACGACGGGCGGTACTGGCCCGAGCCAACGTAGCGGCTGCCTTCGAAGGTGCCCTGGATGCCGGTCGCGCCCATATCCGGCACCTTCAGGCCTTTTTGGGTGGTACCGAGCCACAGCGTCCACTTGTCGTCGGTGGTGGTGCAGTTGCCGGCGGAGTTCACCTCCGAATACACGGTGCCGTTGCCGTTGCAGCTCGACTTTTGATTGCCAACGCAGCCGGTGCTGGTGCCGTACTCGTCGGCCAGCTGGTGGAAGCCGTGACCGCCTTCGTGCAGCGCGGCGCCCGGCGCGTCGTTGCCGCTGCCCGACCACAGCATCAAATAACTGCCGGTATTTTCCCACTTATTCTGGTTGAGCACGACCGCTTTCCAGTCGACCTCGAAGGTCGCCGGAACGTTGGCTTTGATGTACGCGTTCACCTTCGTTTCGTTGACGGCCGCCAAGCGGTCGCCGCCGTTGCCGCCATCGAACGCCGTGGGGCCGTTGCCGATGCCGTCGTTGGCGCTGATCGCCTTCATCACGCAAATGTTCACGAAGTTGCGGTAGCGACCGTAGGGCTCGCCGCTCTCGGTTTCGAAGCGGCGCTTGAACGCGGCTTGAATGTTCGCCTTCAGCGTCGTCTCGACCGTGGTGGCGGTGTAGCCGTCGGCCAGGATCACGTAGTTGACGCGATTTTTCGGATTGCCGTGAGCTTCGACGGCCCAGCCTTCTTTGCCGCAATCGAGCGGTGGCACCGCCGCGCCTCCACCAGTGCCGCCGCCGGGCACGAACGAAGTGCCGCCGGTGCTGGTGCCGGTGCCGCCGCTGGCGTTGCCAGTGCCGGCGCTCGGCGCGCTGCCGCCCATCCCGGTGTTTTGCCCTGCCGATCCGCCGCCGCTACCGGTGTTGTTGCCGGCACTGCTGGAACCGGTTCCAGCGACGGCGTTGCCGCTGCCGGCGCCGGGCAAGACCGTCGAGCTCCCCGCTTGTGCAGCTCCGTTTCCGCCCGACGCGCCGTCAGGACCGCCCCCGCCGTCCTCGGCGCCGCAGGCCAAACAGGAAACGAGAACCAATGGCAGCGTTAGCTTGAAAGACATGCTGATACCTCGGTGTGCGCGCCGAGCGCGGGCCCGCGACCGCGCTACGCAGAAAACTTCAGTGAACCTCGAAGTTTGGGGGTGCTCTCGAGGCCCGATGTCAGCAAGGGTGTCGAGACATCCCGCTCAAGGATCAGAATTCGGCAGCTGTCGGAGCGCGATTTTGGAAAGCGCGGGCGAAAACATGGAGGATTCGCTCATGGCGTGATGCAGCGGCCGCCCGACGGAGATTTCGCGTCTGCCTGGCAGGTTCCGGTCGCAGCGGTCGAGCACTTGGCCGGGCAGCCCGGCATGCTGCAGTCCGCTTCGAACCAGCCGTTGGCCACGTTCGACAAATGCTCGATGGCGAATGGATCGCTCGGTTGCATGAACACGCGGCATTCGCAGCCGGGGGCAGCCGGAACATGGTTCGTGCATTGCGAGCCGGCGCTTGGGTTGCATGCGAGCTGCTTCTCGAGCTCAGCAGCGTATTCGG
>JBEQSW010000217.1:0-5704 GCA_040348565.1 Myxococcales bacterium
GCGCCGACTGGTGCAAGCCGTGTCACGACGCCGAGCGCTACCTCAAACAGCGCGGCGCTACCGTGATCAAGAAGAACATCGACGACAACGAGGTCGCGGCCGAAGAGATGCAGAAGAAGCTGGCCCGAGCCGGCCGCAGCGGCGCCTCCATCCCCGTCATCGACATCATGGGCCAAATCCAAGTCGGCTTCAGCCCCGCCGCCCTCGAAGAAGCCCTCGCCACCGCCCGCAACGCCAAAGGCCTCTAGTCACCACACGGAGCCCAACCGCTCTCATAGTCCCCAGATTTTTTCACAGGAGATCGGGAGATCGGGAGGTCTGAATTGGGCGCCACGTTGGTTCGGTGCTTGCGTCGAGCCGTTCGAGCCGCTCGCAATGTGACGCAAGCACCGGCACGGCTTTGCGCCCAAACCTTCTCGCCCTCCCGATCTCCCGATCTCCTGTAAAAAAATCTGGGTCCATCCAGAGTCGTTACGACTCCGGGCGTCTCAGTCGAAGACGACCGTCTTGTTGCCGTAGACGAGGATGCGGTCTTCGAGGTGGGAGCGGACGGCGCGGGCGAGCACGACTTTTTCGAGGTCGCGGCCTTTGCGCACCAGGTCTTCGACCGAGTCGCGGTGCGAGGCGCGGACGACGTCTTGCTCGATGATCGGGCCTTCGTCGAGCACGGCAGTGGCATAGTGGGCGGTGGCGCCGATCAGCTTCACGCCGCGCACGTAGGCTTGGTGGTACGGCTTGCCGCCGACGAACGCCGGCAAGAAGGAGTGATGAATGTTGATGATGCGCTGGGGAAACGCCTCGCAAAATTCGGCGCTCATCACTTGCATGTAGCGAGCCAGCACTACCAAATCCACGTTGAGCTCTGCGAGCAGGGCTCGCTCTTTCTGCTCCTGCAAAAGCTTGGTTTCGGGCGTTTTGTGAAACAGGTGGAACGGCACCCCGAACTGCGCCGCCACCGGCTCCAAATCGGGGTGGTTGCTGATCACGGCGGCGATGTCACCGGCAAGCTCACCGGCGCGTTGGCGCAGCAACAGATCGTACAAGCAATGATCGTATTTTGAGACGAACAGGGCGAGGCGCTTCTTCTGCGCTTGATAGAGCAGCCGGTACTGCATCTGAAAGCGCTCGGACAGCTCGGCGATGGAGCGCTCCAGCGCCACCCGGTCCGTCATCAGCTCGGCAAAATCGACGCGTAGGCGCTGGAAGAACAGGCCCGCCACCGTGTCGGTGTGCTGGTCCGAGTCCAAGATGTTGGCGCCGTGGCCGTACAGCACCTGCGCCAGAGCGGCGACGATGCCCCGCCGATCCGGGCAGGAAACCAGCAGCGTGGCGAGAGTCGAAGCCGGCGCGTCCATGGACTGCGTATACCATGCCTCCCCAGCGCGCCGCGAAGCGGCAAGAAGCGCCAGGCGGTAGGGCCGTCGAGGCGCAACGAACAATCAGTCGCGCGCCACGAAGGCACCGGCGGACAGCCCGACGAAGACGGCGAACAGGGCCGCGCGCAGGGCACCTGGTCCGCGCGCGCGCGCCTCGCGCAGCACGAGACCGAGCTTCACGCCACGCAGGCACAGGTCGAACGCGTAGGCCTCGTCGCTGGAAAGACACAGCGAACCGCGCAGCGCAGCGCAACCCGCGGACGGGCTCAAGGCGGTGCGCTCCAAGCCGCCCAGCAGGCCCGCCAGCTCCTCTTCCGGGTAAGCGGCACGCAGCGCCTCCACCAGCAAACCGAGCGGTCTTTGGGACACCGCAGCCGCCGGCTCGCCCGAACGCGCGCCGTCGACGAAGAACAGCTCACCGGCCCGCGCGCGGCAAACGGCCGTGAGCCGACGCACGCGCTGCTCGGTCAAGCTCTGACTCAGGCGTTCTTCGGAGATCAGCCCCGCGCGCACCAAGCTCTCGCCCAGCGGACAGCCCGAGCGGTAGCCGCTTTCGAGCACGCGCTCGAGGTTGGCCTCGCTCACGACTCCCGCCCGCACCAACTGCGCGCCCAGCAGCTCGCTTTGCTCGGTCGAAGCCATGGCGGTGGGGACGCCGTCTTCGAAGTAGACCCGTCGTTGCTCGGCGCCCGAGCGATATACCAAAAGACCAGTGCGACGCAGGGTGGCCAGGCGCAACAGGTGCGCGGCCAGGCTGCCGCGCTCGACAGGGTGACGCTCACTGGCCAAGAGCGCGATCGGCTCGAAGAAACGATAGAGCGGACGGGCCGCCAGCCGCGTGAGCTCGAACGCCCGCGACAACTTGAGGAACGGCGCGTCCTCTCGCGCGAGCTCGGAGTCCAGGCCCGCGCGCGCCGTCGCCAACATCGCAAGCATGCTGGCGAGCGACAACGGACCGATGACCTCGCCTCCCGGCCGTCGCAGGCGATAGCGCAGGGTCGGCGTGCCGCTCGCCGCAGGCCGGTTCACGGTCGGTAGCTCTTCGGCCAGGTTGGGCGCGGGCAATGCCACCACGATTGGCTTCAGCGCGTCGGCGTCGACGATGGTCGGCAGCTGCTCGCGCGGCTCGGGCGCAGGCGGAGCTCGGTACGGCGAATCGTCGCGGCTGGGGGTGACGCGAACGTTGCTGTCGATGCGGACGATCCCCAAATCGGCCAGCCACAAGCTGAGCGAATGCGCTGAGGTGCGTACTCCGCAAGTGCTGGCCAGCTTGTCCAGCTCTTCGACGACCAAAGCGGCGCTGGCGGGCCGGTTGCGCGGAGATTTTGCCAGCAGGCGCCGGAGCAGCTGAATCACCGCCGAAGGCACGCTGGGCGCCAACCTCGACAGATCCTCCCAGCTGCGTTCTTGAAGGTTCTTCAGGATTTCGAGCTCGTTGGTACCGGGGATGAGCGGCGCGCCCAACAGCATCTCCGCCAACACCACGCCCAGCGAGAACAAGTCGCTGCGTGCCTCGACGGCCTGCCCGCTGGCTTGTTCGGGCGACACGTACCCGACCTTGCCGCGCAGCTCGCCGGGAGCCGTGCGCACCTCGGACCAGGCCGAGTGCACGATACCGAAGTCGGTGAGCTTCACCTCGCCCGCCCGTCCGAGCAGGATGTTGTTCGGCGCGACGTCGCGGTGCACCACCCCGAGCGGGGCGTCGTCCTCGTCTCGATACTGGTGCGCGTAGGCCAAGCCGGCCGCGACCTCGCGGGCCACGTGCAGCGCGGGGCCGAGCTCGATGGCGCGCTTGCGAGCGATGACGGCGCGCAGCACTTCCGAAAGCGCCACGCCGTCCACGTACTCCAAGACCAGGTACAGCTCGCCCGCGCTTTCGCCGAAATCCAAGACGCTGACCAAGTTCGGATGCGCGAGCGCGGCGTGCACGCGCGCTTCGGCGCAGAACATGCGCACCAAGCGTTGATCCATGGCCAGCTGCGGCAAGATGCGCTTGATGGCGACGCGCTTGGCGAAGCCGCGCGGCCCGGGCCGGCGCGCCTCGTACACCTCGGCCATGCCTCCCGTCGCTATGCGACGAACCAGCTCGTATTCACCGAGCTGGACGAGTGAGCGAGACGAACGCGGCTGCACTAACCTTAAAACGTATCAGGTCCGTATCGCCCGTCGATGTAGTTCCTTGTCGCCTGCGCAGTCGCTGCGTATCAACCTTATGGGTGGTGAACGGGCCGAGATTTTTTCACAGGAAGATCGGAAGATCGGAAGCCGTGAATTTTGGGTATCGAAACGTAGGCAGACGTAAGGCTACGTAAACGTATCCGTCAGAAACCGCGCGGCATTCCCCCAAGAAGACCTGCCGCCCTTCCGATCTTCCTGTAAAAAAATCTGGGTCCCCTAAGAGACTTTACGTCTCGCCCGGTCGTTCAGTAGGGCCCGCCAGGCTTCGATGCGGTTCAAGGCGTGCTCGGGCCAGGCGAAGCGCGACAGTCTGGCCAACAGGTGGGGGGTGTGGTCCCCGGCGCGGATGCGCGGGCCGAACACGTCCGCGGCCGCCTCGATGTACTCGAAAGCTCGATCGGGCCGGGAGCGCGAGTGTTCGTACCAGGCGCAGGTCAAAAGGTAGTGCTGCTTCGCTTCCGCCTCTTCCACCACGATGCGCGAGCACTCTTCGATCAACGCCCGGGCCCGCTCGGGTTGATGTCGAACCAAAGCCAGCTGACAAAACAGCAACTTCGACTCCATCACGCCCCACGGATCGCCCATCTTCACGAACTGCTTGTGGGCGCGATCGGTGTGCAGCTCGGCCATATCCAGATCGTCGGTGTCGATGCCAATCATCGCCAGCAGCCGGTCGCAGGCGGCTTGCCCGCGCGGTGTGCGCAGCACGTCGAACGTCTGCAACGCCTCGAAGGCGCCCGCTTCCGAGCTGTGGAAGTTCATCAAGCGGTGCTCGACGTGCGCGATCGACACGTCGGCCTGGGCCGTGCCCAAGCGATAACCGGCGCGTTCGAACTCGTTACGAGCTTCTTGGGCCAAGCGCCGCGAGCGATCGGTCGTGCCTTCCGAGTGCTCGATCCAGCTGAGCAGTAGCAAACATTGCCCGCGCCCCACCGGCTGATCCAAGGCTGCGAAATTGCGTTCACCACTCTGAATCGTGAGCCGCGCGCTCTCGTAGTCGCCGAGCTGAAACTCGATTTCGCCCGCGACCGCCTCGCACAGCGCCTGCCCGAGCACGTGGCTGCGCTCTTCGAACACCAGCAGCGCCTTTTTGACCAGCTCCAGCCCCTCGGCGGAGCTGCCCTGCTCGCTCATCAAATGCCCCTGCAAGCGCAGGCAGTGGGCGACGTTCTCTTCGTCGCCCGCTTCCTCGAAGCGGGTGCGCGCCAGCTCGGCCAGCGTGCTGGCTTCGGCGAGCCGCCCGACGTGGCGCATGGCTTCCGCCTGCCAGCGATTCTTGAGCGCCAACATGCGGCCGGTCAGCTTGCCCTTGAGCAAGTCCAGATCCGACAACGTTGCCAGCGGCTCGCGCGCGCCGTTCCAACCGCGCTGCAGGAAGTCGAACAACAAAAGCGCGGCGGGATCGTGATCGCCGGCTTGGATCAGGTTGACCACACGCTGCCGCACGATGCGCCGCGTGTTGGCTTGCGGGTGCGTGAGCAGGGCCGCCGCCGCCGCGCGATAGAAGCGCTCCTTGTCGGGCCGCTCGGACAGCTGCGCCGACAAGTGCTCTTGCAATAGCTCGTGCGGCCACGAATAGCGGCCGGACGAGCGAGGGATCAACACCTCGGCGTTTTGCAGGGCCACGATCGCGGGCTCTGGCGGCATCCCGAGGGACGCCACCAGCTCGCGCAGCACGTTGCGCCGAATTTCGCCGCCCAGCGTGGCGGCCGCGATGGCCCGGCGCGGTACTGCTCGGGCACGGAGTTGACGCGGCTGTCCCACAGCTCGGCCGTGGTCTGCGGGCGCGTCGCCAGCACCTCGGGCGGCACGCGATACGTGCCGTTCAAGAACTCCATGTTGCCGCCGAGGGCCCAGGCATGCAGCTGCTGCAGCGCGAACAGCGGATTGCCGCGGCTGCGGCGCGCGGCTTCTTCGACGGCCGCGTCGTCGAGCGGCAAGGACGCGCGCAGCATTTCCTTCGTGGTCTCGGGTTGCAGCGGCTGCACCTCGATCACGGTGCCGTCCATCACGTCGCGCAGCTGGCGCAAGCGCTCGGCGGCGGGCGTGCCCAACGCGACGTCTTCGTGGCGCGCGGTCGCCACCATCACGATTTTGACGTCGGTCTCTTCTTGATGGATGCGGATGAAGCCTTCGAACGTGGCCGGACC
>JBEQSW010000256.1:0-2989 GCA_040348565.1 Myxococcales bacterium
CCTTCAACTGAAGACAGAAGATCTCGTTACCGGAGAGCGAGCAAACGAACACGCAGCAGACGATACCAGAAGCCCCCGCGACGGTCGGCGCTGACACCGCCCGAAGCGCGAGCTACCTTCGCCACGGCGTGCGCTTTGCATCGCGGCCCGGAGTGAAGGAACCCCGTGCGTTCGAGACCGGCCTGCGGGTCATGCTCCTGGCGCTGGCGACGAGCTGCGCGCGCCCCACCACCGGGGACGGCTTGCCCCGCGATTCATACCGAGTCGCAGTCAATCAGCCTTCTTCCGAAACCGAGCGCATGGCAATACGGGAGCTGGCGGTGCCAGGCTTTCTGCCGGCCGTGCTGGTGGAACCGGGAGGTGTTGGCTCGAGACCCTTGATCGTCGCGGCCCACGGAGCCGGCGGCTCGCCGGAAGCCGAGTGCGACTACTGGAGCCGCCTGACGCTCGGTCAGTCCTTCGTGCTGTGTCTGCGCGGGACGCGCATCAACCCCGAGGCCGGCTTTTACTTTCGTGACCACCACGCCCTCGACGCCGAGCTCACCGCGGCCTTGGCCGCGGCGCGGGCCAAGCTTCCGCGCGTCACCCCTGGCTCGGGCCTGTACGCCGGGTTTTCCCAAGGCGCCAGTATGGGCTCGCTCGTGATCGGCAAGCACGCCGACGAGCTTCCCTACGCCGTGCTGATCGAGGGCTTCGAGCGCTGGAACCTTGCCCTTGCGCGCGCGTTCGCGGCTCGCGGCGGTAAGGCAGTGTTGTTTGCTTGCGGAAGCCGCGAATGCAGCAAGGCCGCCGATACGTCGACGCTTTGGCTGCAACGAGCCGGTGTGCGTGCTCGCGCCGTCCATGCCGCCGGCGCGGGCCACACGCCGGGGGGACAAGTCAAAAGCCTGGTCGAAGCCAATCTCCCGTGGTTGCTCACCGGTAACGACGCCCGTAAATTTTAGGGCTGAAGTCGAGCGGAACGCACGTCGCAGTCTCGGCATTGTCGCCCCGCGCGCGCAAAGCTGCCGCACCGATTCGCGTTTGCCGGAGCCACAAGCGCGAGCGACGCGCGTTGCGGCGCGGAGGCACGCAACTTGCTGAAGGCGTCGAGCTTTCTATGGCTACCAAACGCATGCCCCCCAAAAAATCCTCGTCGCGTACCAACCAGGGCTCGACACCCAACAGTAACGCCAAGTCGACCATCAGCGGCCCGTCACGCCGCGACAAGCAGCCCAACCCTGCCGACGCGCTCGATCAAAAGATGGAGGGTGCACAAGCCTTGGCCGCCGCCATGCCGTTCAACCCGAACAAGCCCGGCGAATACGGCAAAGCCGCGCTGAAGCCCCAGCCAGGGGCGACGGCAGAACCGGACGATGCCCGCACGACGGGCAGCACCATCACCGAAGGCCAAGCCTCGGCCAAAGCGGGCCAGGGTCGCCCCCAGTTGGGCATGAATCCCAGCAATTTGCCGCTGGACCGCGTGCGAACGGACTCTTCTGGTCGCGTGCTGACGACCAACCAAGGCGTCCCCGTCGCGGACAATCAGAGCTCGCTCAAGGCCGGCCTGCGGGGCCCGGCGCTGCTCGAAGACTTCATCTTGCGTGAAAAGATCACGCACTTCGATCACGAGCGCATCCCCGAACGCGTCGTGCACGCCCGTGGCTCGGCCGCGCACGGCTACTTCGAGTGCTTCCAGCCGATGACCCAGGTCACGCGCGCATCCTTGTTCGCCGAAGCCGGCAAGCGCACGCCCGTCTTCGTTCGCTTCTCGACCGTGGTCGGTGAGCGAGGCTCGGCTGACACCGCTCGCGACGTCCGCGGCTTCGCCGTCAAATTCTACACCGACGAGGGTAACTGGGACCTGGTCGGCAACAACATGCCCGTGTTCTTCATCCAAGACGCGATGAAGTTTCCTGATCTCATTCACGCGGCCAAGCCCGAGCCGCACTTCGCCATCCCTCAAGCCGCCACCGCCCACGACACCTTCTGGGACTTCGTTTCGCTGATGCCCGAGTCGACCCACATGCTGATGTGGGCGATGTCGGACCGTGCGCTGCCGCGCAGCTACCGCATGATGGAAGGCTTCGGCGTGCACACGTTCCGGCTCGTCAACGAGCAGGGCAAGTCTACTTTCGTGAAATTCCACTGGAAACCCGTGCTCGGCACGCACTCGCTGGACTGGGACGAGGCCGTCAAGATCATGGGCGCGGACCCGGATTTTCACCGCCGAGATCTGTGGGAGGCGATCGAGGCCGGCGCGTTCCCGGAGTGGGAGCTGTGCTTCCAGATGTTCTCCGAGAAACAAGCCGAGAGCTTCAGCTTCGACGTGCTGGACGCCACCAAGCTCGTGCCCGAAGAGCTGGTGCCGCTGACCCGTGTCGGCAAGCTGGTGCTCAACCGGAATCCTGACAACTTCTTCGCCGAGACGGAGCAGGTGGCTTTCTGCACCGCGCATGTCGTGCCGGGCATCGACTTCAGCAACGATCCACTGCTAGCCGGACGCATTCACTCCTACGTGGACACGCAGATTTCGCGCCTCGGCGGGCCGAACTTTCACGAGATTCCGATCAACGCGCCGATAGCCCAAGCTCACAACAACCAACGCGACGGCATGCACCGCCAAGCCATCAACCGTGGTCGCGTGGCCTACGAGCCCAACTCGCTCGGCGGCGGCTGTCCGTTCCAAGCCGGCGGCGCCGGCTTCAGCTCGTTTCGCGAGCCTATCGCCGACGACAAGGTCCGAGGCAAGCCGGAGAAGTTCGCGGAGCATTACCAGCAGGCGGCGCTGTTCTACAACAGCCAGACCGCCGTGGAAAAAGCGCACATTTTGCGTGGCTTCCGCTTCGAGCTGACCAAGGTTCAGACGCCCGCGATCCGCGAGCGGGTCGTAGCCACGCTCGCCAACGTGGATGCCGGCCTCGCCAAGGCCCTCGCCCGCGAGCTGGGAATCGCCGTGCCGAAGCCTCTGCCCAAGGCCGTAAAATCGCCACCAAAGCCGGAGGTCACG
>JBEQSW010000268.1:0-2923 GCA_040348565.1 Myxococcales bacterium
ACCTCTCGAGCCCCGACTCCAAGACGGCTGCCGCGCTGCGCGACTATTTCGCCGGTGGTGAGGGGTCAGGGGTTAGGGGTCAGGGGTTAGTAAAGCCAGGGAAGAAGGGCAGAGTCAGGGGCAAGACGGGCCTAGGCGGTGCCGGCGAGACACGCAGCCTGAGCGTGGTCTGCGCGCGCGAGCACAACTTGAAAGGCGTGTCCGTCGACATCCCGCACGGCAAGCTGAGCGTGGTCACGGGACCGAGCGGCTCGGGCAAGAGCTCGCTGGCGTTCGATGTCGTGTTCGCTGAAGGGCAGCGGCGCTTTCTGGAGACGCTCACGCCGTATGCGCGCCAGTTCTTGCCGACCATGCCGCGCCCCGACGTCGATCGCGTGACGGGTGTGCCGCCCTCCATCGCGCTCGAGCAGCGCACCACGCGCGCTGGCGCCAAGTCGACCGTCGCCACCGTCACGGAGGTGGCGCACTACTTGCGGCTGTTGTTCGCCAAGCTGGCCGTCTTGCATTGCCCCGATCACGACGAAGCCATTTCGAACACCACGCCCGACGCCGTGTTCGCCAACTTGAAGCGCAGCCAAGCCGGCTACGCGCTGCTCGCCCCCGCCGTGCAGGCGCGCAAGGGCACGTATCTGGACGTGTTCACCGCGGCCGAGCGCGCCGGCATCGCCCAAGCCTATTGCGACGGCGTGCTGGTCAAGACGAGTGACCCGCCGCGCTTGGCCAAGACCAAAGAGCACACCATCGACTTGGTCGTGGTGGACAAGATCGACCCGAAGCGCCTCGCTCGCGAAGACTTCGAGCGGGCGCTCAAGCACGGTGCCGGTTCGGTAAAGACCCGAAACGCTTCAGGAAAAGAGCAGCTCTTCTCGCTGCAAAGTGCTTGCCCGAAGTGCGGCTTTTCGGCGCCCGAGCTCGACCCGCGTTGGTTTTCGTTCGCCACCAAACAGGGGCGCTGTGAGACCTGTGAGGGCTCAGGCGTGCTCACGATCGAGCCCACCAAGAAGCGTGGGCGCAAAGCGGTGGAGGTGGCGGCTCCGGAAGTCATCTGTCCGGATTGTCACGGCGCGCGGTTGTCGCCCATTCCGCGCGCGGCCCGCTTCGACGGCGAGCACTACCACGAAATCGTCGCTCGCTCGGTCGAGAGCCTGCTGGGACGGCTCGAAGCGTTGCGCGTCACGGGTGACCGCGAGCGCGTTGCTGCGCCGATCTTGTCGGAGCTGTTGCGGCGTGTGCGCTTCTTGGTGCAAGTCGGGCTCGGCTACTTGAGCCTCGATCGCTCGGCGGCGACGTTGTCGGGCGGCGAGATGCAGCGGTTGCGCTTGGCCGCGCAGCTCGGCGCGGGGCTGACGGGCGCGTTGTACGTGCTGGACGAGCCGACCATCGGCTTGCACCCGCGCGACACCGGCCGGCTGATCGCCAATTTGCGCAGCTTGGTCGACCTGGGCTCGACGGTGGTGGTGGTCGAGCACGACTCGGAGACCATTCGCGCCGCCGACTACCTGATCGATCTGGGACCGGGTGGTGGCTCGCGCGGCGGGCACATCGTGGCCGCGGGCGCGCCCAGCCTGGTGTGCGCGCACCCCGATTCGCCTACGGGGCGAGCGCTGTCGTCGCCGCCGCTGTTGCGCGAGCCGCTGCCGATTCCGGCCAAACACGAGCGTTTGCTGCTGACGGGCGCGAGCGCTCACAACTTGAAGGGCGTCGATATTTCGGTGCCGCTCGGTCGCTTCACGGTCGTGGCAGGCGTGAGCGGCTCCGGCAAGAGCACGCTCGTGCGCAAGGTGTTGCTCCCGGCGCTCAAGCAGCAGCTGGGTCTCGTGACCGAAGCGCCAGGCGCCTTCAAGACGCTGAGCGGCGTCGCCGGCTTGAAGCGCGCGGTGTCGGTCGATCAATCGCCGATTGGGCGGACGCCGCGCTCGGTGCCGGCGACGTTCCTCGGTATCTGGGACCAGATTCGCCGCATCTTTGCTGCGACGCCCGACGCCAAGCTTCGAGGCTTCGAGGCTTCGCGCTTCTCGTTCAACACCGGGCGCGGTGGCCAGTGCCCGACCTGCGAAGGTCAGGGCGCCATCACGCACGAGATGAGCTTTTTGCCCGACGTGGTGTCGGCTTGCCCGACCTGCGACGGCCTGCGCTTCGAGCCGCGCACGTTGGAGGTGCGCTACATGGATCGCAGCATCGGCGACGTGCTGAAGCTGACGGCCGAAGATGCGGTGCGGGTATTCGAAAATCACCCGAAAGTGGCGGCACCGCTGCGTACCTTGTGCGATTTGGGCGCCGGCTACATCGCGCTCGGTCAAGGCTCGCACACTCTTTCGGGCGGGGAGGCACAGCGCTTGAAGCTAGCCGCCGAGTTGACGCAAACCGCCACCCAGGGCGCCACTCTTTACGTGCTCGACGAGCCGACGACCGGGCTGCACATGGCCGACGTGGCAAAGCTGATGAGCGTGCTCTCGCGCCTGGTCGAACGCGGCGACACGCTCGTCGTCATCGAGCATCATCCGGAGGTCATGGCCGGCGCCGATTTCTTGCTGGAGCTCGGTCCCGAAGGCGGCGAGCGCGGCGGCAGCGTCGTCGCTGCCGCAGCACCGCGCACGGTGGCTCGCTCGAAGACGGCGACGGCCAAGGTCTTGCGAGCCCTGTTCGAGGCGCAAACTGCAGAGCCTGGACTAGCCCCAGGCCCCCAAAAAATCGCGACGGCTCGAGCAACCCCGTGAGCGCGCTTCGGCTTCGATTGCTGCGTGTTTGGGGTATGGCGTTGACGCTCGGTTCGACGGCTTGCGCGTATCCGGAAGTGCCGCCGGCGTGGCAGCAGATCGATCGCGACCGGCCCGCGCGCGAGCCGGATGTGCCCTATGAGCCGTCGTCGGCGCGCGCGATCGACGCGATGATCACGCTCGCGCAACCGGGGTCGAGCGACGTC
>JBEQSW010000278.1:0-4504 GCA_040348565.1 Myxococcales bacterium
TTTGTGGGATTTTCAAGGTCCTTCGAGGTCCTTGCGCGCCCGACGCCTTGGCAAATCTCGTGCTCGAGTAATCAAAACTTCCCGCCTTCCCGCCTTCCTGTTCTCTCGCCGAAATGCGTCGTGGTTGCCTTGACCGTGTGTGGAACGGCCCGTAAGCTTCTCCAGCTTGACGCTCTTGCTGACTGCAGTGGCGCTTGGGATATCGGTACCTTGCTCCGGAGTCGAGTGATGGAAGAACAGACGGCGACCCAGCGCGTTTTCACTATTTCCGAGGTAAACGCGCTGATTCCGGCCTTGTCCTCGTTGGTTCAAGATCAGCTGAGGGAACAGAGCGAGATCGAGCACGGCTTGGCGGAGCTGATGCGACTGACCGGCGCGCCACCCCGATCACTGAAGCCCACCAATGCCGATTCGCCCGAAGTGGTGCGGCTGAAGAGCGACTTACGTAGTCGCATCTCCCGTTATGAAACCGGCTGGCAACGCGTGCAGAAGTGGGGCGGGGTCATCAAGGACCCACAGACCGGTTTGGTGGATTTTTACGGGCGCGTAGACGGCAAGCTGGTTTGGCTCTGCTGGCGCTACGGCGAAGACACGCTCGGCTATTACCACGACCTCACTTCGGGCTACTCCGGGCGGCGCCCGCTCAGCGCCGACGTGCGTCGCAAGCTGGTCAACTAGGGGCAACGGGTGGCGGTCGATCGAGCTCGCGCGGAGCGCGCGGTGCGCGAGTTCTTGCTGGCGTTGGGTAGAGAGCCCGAGCAAGAGCCGGAGCTACAAGGCACGCCCGCCCGCGTGGTCGAAGCCTACACCAGCGATTTGCTGAGCGGCTACGACGTGGACGTGAACGCGCTGCTGCGCGACGGCGAAGCCATCTCCGAAAACAAGGTCAGCGGTTTGATCGCGCTGTCGGGCATCTCGGTCAGCACGGTTTGCCCTCACCATTTGCTGCTCTCCAACGGCACCGCCAGCGTCGTGTACCGGCCGGGCTCGCGCTTGTTCGGCTTGGGCACCCTGGCGGCGCTGGTGAACGCGTACGCTCGGCGCCTCAGCCTGCAAGAGTCGATTGGCGAAAGCGTGGTGCAAGCTTTGGTCGAGCACGGCGGTGCGCGCGCCGCCTACTGCGAGATTCGCTTGGTGCACGGTTGCTTGGTGGCGCGCGGCTCGCGCCAAGCCGGCGCGGAGCTGGTGACCACGGCGCGCCGCGGAGACTTGGACGCGGCGGAGCTTTCGCTGGCCCTGCTCGGGCCGCGCGGCGGTGTGCGCGGCGAGGCCGAGCGTTGAGCGACGTCGTGTTGATCACGGGCGCGGGCCGCGGCGTTGGCCGGGCGACGGCGCTCGGGCTGGCCAAACGCGGCGTGGCGTTGGCACTGTTGGGGCGCCCTTCGCCGCAACACGCGGAGGCGGTGGCGCTGTTCCGGCAGGTGTCGGGTAAGCCTCCGTTCGAGGTTTTCGCCGATTTTCAGGACGCCGCCGCGCTGGAAGCGGCCGCCCAGCGCGTGGTGGCGGAGCTGGGCGCGCCTAGCGTCGTCGTGCACAACGCGGGCGTGGTCGTGCGGGCCCGCATCGAGGACACCACCATTGCCGCTTGGGACGAGCAGCTGGACGTCAACTTGCGCGCTCCGTTCGTGCTCACTCGCGCGCTGTTGCCGGCCATGCGCGCGGCCAAGCGCGGCCGCTTCGTCTTCATCGGCAGCATCAGCGGCACGTTGGGCTCGCCGGGCGCAGCCGCCTACGCCGCCTCCAAGTGGGGCCTCACCGGCTTCGTCAAAAGCCTGGCCGAGGAGCTGTCGGACTCGGGCCTGATGGCGTGCGCGGTGCTGCCGGGATCCATCGACACCGACATGCTGAAGGGCTCCGCGTTTCCGCCTCGCATGAGCGCAGACGACGTGGCCAAGAGCGTGGAGTTTTTGGCGCTCGACGCGCCGCTGGCTCACAACGGCGCCGTGATCGAAATGTTCGGCGTTTGAGCTCTGCTGGGTGACGTCGGCCGACGTCAGGCCGACGCGCTCAAAGCGGGATATTGCCGTGCTTTTTGGGCGGATTTTGATCGCGCTTGTTCTTGAGCAAAGACAGGTACGAAGCCAGCCGAGGCCGCAGCGTGCGCGGTTGGATGACTTCGTCGATGAAGCCGAGACTAGCGGCTTCGTAAGGGCTCAAGAAGCGCGCGCGGTAGTCGGCGATGAAGTCGGCTCGCGTCTGCTCGGGGTTCGCGGCGGACTCGATCTGCTGGCGGTGGATGATGTTGACCGCGCCTTCGGCGCCCATCACCGCCACCTCCGCGGTCGGGAATGCCAAGTTGACGTCGGCGCGGATGTGCTTGCTGTTCATCACGTCGTAAGCGCCGCCGTAAGCCTTGCGGGTGATGACGGTGAGCTTGGGCACGGTGGCTTCGCAAAAGGCGTACAGAAGCTTGGCGCCGTGGCGGATGATGCCGCCGAGCTCCTGATTCACACCGGGCAAGAAGCCGGGCACATCGACGAAGGTGATGAGCGGAATGTTGAAGCAGTCGCAAAAACGCACGAAACGCGCGCCTTTGATGCTGGCGTCGATGTCCAACACGCCCGCCAGCACTGCCGGCTGATTGGCCACGATGCCCACGCTGCGGCCGTCGATGCGGGCAAACCCGGTCAGTAAATTTTCGGCGAAGCGCGGCGACAGCTCGAAGAAGTAGCCGTCGTCCACGACCTGGCGCAGCACGTCGCGCATGTCGTACGGCTTGTTGCTCTCGGGCGGCACCAACGAGTCGAGCGCGGGTGACTCGCGGGTTGGCAAGTCGGCGCTGGGCACGCGCGGCGCTTCTTCGCCGTTGTTGGAGGGCAAGAACGAAAGCAGCTCGCGCGCCAGCTCCAAGCAGCGCTTGTCGTCGGGCGCGGTGAGCTGACAGACGCCGCTCTTTTCCGCGTGAGTAGAGGCGCCGCCCAGGGCTTCTTTCGTCACTTGCTCGTGGGTGACGGCTTTCACCACGTCGGGGCCGGTGATGAACATGTAGCTCGTGCCCTCGACCATCAACACGAAGTCGGTGATGGCCGGCGAATACACCGCGCCGCCCGCGCACGGGCCCATGATGCAGCTGATTTGCGGCACCACGCCGCTGGCCAAGGTGTTGCGCAAGAAGATGTCGGCGTAGCCGCCGAGCGCTGCCACGCCCTCTTGAATGCGCGCGCCGCCCGAGTCGTTGAGGCCCAGCACCGGCACGCCGATCTTCATCGCCAAATCCATCAGCTTGACGATTTTTCCGGCGTGGGTTGCGCCCAGCGCGCCCCCGAACACGGTGAAGTCTTGGGCGAAGACGCACACCGCGCGGCCGTCGATGCGCGCGTGCCCGGTGATCACGCCGTCGCCCAGCACGGCTTGCTCGGCGCTGAGTCCGGCGGAGTGATGGGTGGCGAAGCGATCGGTTTCGACGAAGCTGCCCGGATCGACCAGCGCGTCGATGCGCTCGCGCGCGGTCAGCTTGCCGGCGCGGTGCTGCTTGTCGACTCGCTGCGGCCCGCCCGCTGCGAACGCGATCTGGTTTTTGGCCTCGAGCTCGTCGAGCAGCTCGCGGTGGCGATCCGACATGGCCGAAGACTAAAGCATTGCTTTGAGCAGGACCGAAAGCAGAACGACGCCCAGCGCCGAAAGCACCAAAACGACACCCTGCTTGACCCGCTCGCGGTCGTAGGACTCCAGCGCGCGCACGTGCGTTTCCAGGGCGATGGCGGCGGTTTCGACCGCTTGGTCGTGCCCGAGCAGGGCTACTCGCGTGGCGTCGGGCACCTTGCCCACACCGCGCGTGGCCAGCACGGCGCGCGCGACGTCGGCCAAGGCGTCGCGCCGTTGACGCTCGGCTTCGTCCACGCCCGCCGCTTGCAGCGACAACTGCTTGGCGAGGGAGCTGCCGGCGCCGGCCTTCTGGCGTTCGAGCTGTTGGATTCGAGCTTGGCGGTTGCGCACTTCGGCTTCGGCTTCCGCGCGGGCGGCCTCGGCCGTAGCGTGGGCGGCCCGGGTGCGCGCCAGCTCGGGCTCCAAGCTCTTCGACCGCTCTTGTAGCTCGGCCAATTGGGCAGCGTGAGCGGGCGACATGTCGCCGCCCGCCGGTCCCAGCTCTCGGCGCGCGACGTCGAGCACGCCGCGAATCTCGATCTGCACGCGCTGATGCTTGGCTTCGGCGCGCCGGAGCTCGTTCTGGCTGGCTTCGGCGCCTTGGTTGCGTTGCGTCAGCGCGGCCTGAGCTTGGGTTTCGCCGTCGCGCAGCTGCTGCAGCTCGGTGTCGAAGCGCGCCATCTGCTCCCGGTAGCCGGCGTCGGCCTGCGACAGGGCCGCACTGCGCTCACCCGCCAGCTGCTCGACCTGACGAATGGGCTCGAGCAAGCGCCGGAACACCTCGTTGGCTTCCAACGTCGGACGCAGGTCGTTCGACAACTGCATGAGCTGCGTGTCGCGCCCGAGCTCCGCTTGCCGGAGCTCGGCGTGCCGAGCGGCGATCGCTTGCTTGAGCGCCGAGCGCCGCGACAACACGCGA
>JBEQSW010000290.1:0-5110 GCA_040348565.1 Myxococcales bacterium
CCGCCGCCGGGAGTCGTCACCGTGCCGCTGCCGCCGGCTCCGCTGGTGCCAGTGCTGGTGCCAGCCGAGGTCGTGGTCGTGCCCGCCGTCGTGGTCGTGGTGCCGGAAATGCCGGTCGCGCTACCGGCAGTGCCATTGCCGGTGCCGCCCGAAGAGCTGCCGCCGGCAGCGCCGCCAGCGGCGCCGCCCGTTCCGGGAGCGCCGGCCGAGCTAGCGGTGCCGCCGCTGCCGCTTCCCGCGCTTGCGGCGCCACCGGCTCCGCCCGTTCCCCCCGCGGCGCCTTGGATCTTGATATCAGCGCATTGGTAGTAATATTCGTTGTCGTTGTTGTCGCCCAGCTTGTCGTACATGAACTGCGTGACTTGCAGGGTGCAATTGCTGCACGTCATGTTCGGGATCGTGATCGGTATGGTGCACTCGTGATTGGGTTCCGCGTAGCAGTCCATGTCCTTGTCCGTCCTTAAGCCGAGGACGGTGTCGCCAATCGGGAACATAGCCTTCGGGTCGTCCGTCGCCGCCACGACCTTGTCCATGTTGGCGCGCGGAAAAGGGAAGCTGTCGTCGCCGTCTGGATCGAAGGCCACGGCGAAATACCCTGGGTGCTGAACGTACTCTTTGATTTTGATGTCGACCTTCTGACCCGGGGCGAAGGTGGTCACCTTGTCTGTGGTGCGCGCGTTGGTCGTCTGACCGCAAGGCTTGGTCTTGAGTTGGTTGCCCCCGGCCTCGCCCTGGAGACGCGGGGTCGGGCTGATCAAGTCGACGTGAGCAAGCGCTGTGGCCGCGCCGAGCAGCAACGGCAGTCCGGAAGCAAGGACGACAAACGTTCGAAAACCGCGCATGACGAATCTCCTGCGCCGACCGGCGGCGCGCACGAAGCCTGACATGATTGGGGCAGGCGGCCCAAATGCTTCAGAGCACTGCCCGTTAGTGCTCGTTTCCCATCCGATCCATTGACCGCAGACGACGCCAAATCTTCCGGGTTTCGAGGAATTGTGCGGCAGGGCTGCTCGGAGGATGCCCGATCGGGGGCGTCCGGCTGTAGGATGCAGCCATGCATTCGGTGGCGCCGCCGCCCAAAGATCCGCTGACCGAGCCGGGGCCGTGGAACGAAATCGCGGCCGGCTACGACGAAGTCTTCTTTGGGCAGCTGCCGGAGCTGACCGAAGCGGCGATCGAGCTGCTGTCGCCCGACAAGGAAGACACCGTGCTCGACGTCGCTACCGGGCCGGGCACGCTGGCGGTGCGGTTGGCTCCGCGCGTCCATCGCGTGGTGGCCATCGATTTTTCCGAGGCCATGCTCGAACGGCTGCGCTTGCACGTGATGCAGCAGCACCTGCACAACCTCGAGGTGCGGCTGATGGATGGCCAGGAACTACTATTTTCGACCGGCTCGTTCGACTCGGCCGTTTCCATGTTCGGGTTGTTCTTGTTCGACGATCGCACGCGCGCCCTGGAAGAGCTGTACCGGGTGGTGGTGCCGGGTGGGCGTGTCGTGACCAGCAGCTGGGCCGCGCCCGACCAAAACACCCTGCTCGGCGCCGGCATCGAGGCCATGCGCGCCGCCTTGCCCGACTTGCAGGGTCCGCGCGGGCCGTCGCCGACGCAAGATCCCACCAAGTGCGAGGCGGAGCTGGACGCGGCGGGCTTCGAAAGGGCGCGCACCCAACTCTTCAAGAGCAGCGTCAAGTTCGGCTCGGTGGAGGAATATTGGGGCGTGTTTCAGACCGGCGCGCCGCCGGTCGCGCTGCTGAAAAAGAACCTAGGCGAAGCCGGCTTTGCCGAAGCCAGCGTGCGCATCTTGGCCGAGCTGCGCGCCCGCTTCGGCGACGGCGCGTTCAGCCTGGATTGCGCGGCTATTTTCAGCTGCGGCGAAGTCCCGCGCTCGGCGGCTTGAGGCTATCTCCGTTCAGCACGCTGCGCACTTTGCCGGCCAGCGAGTCCGACGTGAACGGTTTTTGTAGGAACGACGCCCCCGGCGCCAAGACGCCGTGGGAGTCGATGCTGCCGTCGGTATAGCCCGAGATGTACAGCACCTTGAGGCCTGGGCGAGCGCCCGCCAGCTGTTGGGCCAACTGAGCACCGCTACAGCCCGGCATCACCACGTCGGTCAGCAGCAGATGAATGGTGCCGCCCTCGCTTTGGCACAGGCGACGGGCGTCGTCCGGTGACTCGGCGGCCAACACGCGGTAGCCGTGCCGCTCCAAGATGCGACGCGCCACCTCGCGCACTGCCGGCTCGTCTTCGACCAACAGAATGGTTTCGTCGCCGGTCAGATCCAGCGCGGCGTAGGGAGGCTCGGGCGTGTCCAGCTCGGCGTCGATGCGGGGCAGATACACTTTGAAGGTCGTGCCGCGGCCGGGCTCGCTGTAGACCCACACGCCGCCGCCGCTCTGCCTCACGATGCCGAACACGGTGGCCAGGCCCAAGCCGGTGCCCTTGCCCTGCTCTTTGGTGCTGAAAAACGGCTCGAAGATGCGCGCGCGGGTGGCGGCGTCCATGCCGGTGCCGGTGTCGGTGACGGCCAAGCGCACGTACGCGCCCGGTTTGCAGCCCAAGTGCTGGCTGACGAAAGCCTCGTCGGCGATCACGTTCGTGGTTTCCAGCGTCAAGCGCCCGCCGTGCGGCATGGCGTCACGCGCGTTGAACGCCAGGTTCATGACCACCTGCTCGAGGTTGCCGCGGTCGGCGCGGACCCGGCCGAGATCCTCGCTCAGCAGCAGCTTGAGCTCGATCTGCTCGCCCAGCACGCGACCCAGCATGCGGTCCATGTTGGCGAGGACGTCGTTCAGGTCCAGCACCTTCGGATCGAGCACTTGCTGCCGGCTGAAGAGCAGCAACTGTCGCGTCAACGCCGCGGCGCGCTGGGCTGCCGTCTCGATCTCCTGAAGGTCTTGCAGGCGCGGATCGCTGGCATCCATACCGCTTATCAGGTCTTCGCTGTAGCCGAGGATGACCGACAGCACGTTGTTGAAGTCGTGGGCGACGCCGCCCGCGAGCCGACCCACCGCCTCGAGCTTCTGCGCCTGCCGCAGCTGCTCTTCGAGCGAGTCGCGCTGGCTTTCGGCCTGGCGACGCTCGGTTTGGTCGATGGACAACACCACCAAACCCTCCGGCACCGGCTGGATATTGAGCTCGAAGTAGCTGCGCTCACCGCTCGGGCGCAGAAATTCTTCTTCGATGCGCTGGTGCTTGCCGTGGTCCACGGCGCTCTTCAAAGCTTGGTGGATTTTGCTACCGGCGAAGCCCGGGTAGAGCTCGACGGGGCTGTGGCCCAAGAGCTGCTCAGTCGTCAACTGGGTTTGCTCGGCGGCAGCGCGGTTGACGAACACGTAGCGGAGCTCACGATCCATGATGGTGTAGCCTTCGCGCATCGCGTCGAGCGTGCGCTGCAGCCGTCGGGCGTGCTCGTCGCGCTCGGCTTCGGCTTGCACGCGCTTCGTCTGATCGCTCAGCACGACCAATCGCGCTGGTCGCCCTTCGAACGTCGCCAGGTGGCTGCCGCCCTCGACGTGAATGACCGAGCCGTCTTTGCGGCGGTGACGAGCGGGCCCGCTGGTGATGCCGTTGCCCGCTCGCTGCAGCAGCTGGGTCAGCCGGGGCTCGTCGTCGGGGTGGCGCAGGTCACGCAGATTCAAGCGCATGAACTCTTCGCGGGAATAGCCGTACAACGCTAGCGCCGCGTCGTTGACGTCCAACACTTGCAGGCTCGCGACATCGACGACGTAGCTGGGGTTGGGGTTCGAGTCGAAGAACTGACGGTGCGTGGCTTCCGACTCACGCACGGTCTTTTGCGCGAGCTCGGCCGCGCGGCGCGCTTCTTCGGCGGCCGCGTACAGTCGAGCGTTCTCGATGGCCAGGCCGGCGTGATCGGCCAGAGTTTGCGCCAGCACCAAATCGCTCTGCTGAAATGGGCCAGACTCGCGGCGAAAGCGCGCGAGCGTGAGCACGCCAATCGAGCGACCTTGGACTCGGATGGGCACGACCAGCGAGCTGTGCAAGCCCAGTCGCTGCTGCCAATAGCGCTGCTCCTCGGTGGGGTTGGGCTGCTGCGAAAGATCGGGAATGAGCGACGCCTTGCCGCTGTCCAGCAGGTGGCGCAGGCCTGGCTGCTTGTCGAGCGAAAGCAGGCGGTTGGCGAAAGAGCTGCGCAAGACCTGGAGCGCTTCCGGATCGGTGGCGTGCACCGAGCTGGTTTGCATGGCCGCGCCGTCTGGCGTCAGCAACAGCACGCTGCAACTATCGTGCAGGGACTCCGCGAGGCTTTGCGCCACGCTCTCGAGCAACAGCTGGTAGTCGGTGGTGAGCTCGGCAAAGCGACGCGTGACGTCGGAGATGACGCGTACGCTTTCTTCGAGCTGTAGAAGCTGCTTGGCAGCCTCGATTGAGGTGTCTCGCCCCATAGTCCCGTCTTCGGCCGGTCGAGGCAGGGTGCCTCGCTGACCAACGCCTGCATTATGAGCGCGTTGTTACCGGTCACAAGCGCTTTCCCCGCTGGTACACTGCAAATCGATGATCCCTTCGCGTCGCGACGTCGTGCGGCACGGCTTGAGCAGCGGTTTCGCGCTGGCGGTTGGCCCCATTTCCGCCACGGTTCTGGCCACCAGCGCCGACGGCCTCGAAGCCGGCGAAGTGAGAATTCCGACCGCGCAGGGCGAGATCCCTGGGTATCGCGCGCTGCCGACGGGCGAGCCGAAGCGAACGCTGCCGGTGCTGCTGGTGGTGCACGAAATTTTCGGAGTGCACGAGCACATCAAAGACCTGTGCCGGCGCTTCGCCAAGCTCGGCTACTTCGCGATCGCGCCGGACCTGTTCGTGCGGCAAGGTGATGCCAGCAAATTTTCGGACATGAAGCAGCTGGTGCAAGAAGTCGTGTCCAAGGCGTCCGACGTGCAAGTGCTGGGAGACCTTGACGCGACGGTCGCGTGGGCGGCCAGACAGACCCGCGCCGACGTGACGCGCTTGGGTATCACCGGCTTCTGCTGGGGCGGGCGCATCACCTGGCTGTATTCGGCACATCAGCCTACGCTCAAGGCGGGCGTCGCCTGGTACGGCAAGCTTGCCGGTGACAAGGACCCGCTCCACCCCAAATTCCCGCTCGACTTGACCG
>JBEQSW010000303.1:0-30973 GCA_040348565.1 Myxococcales bacterium
AGTCCGCGGGTTGACCAAACAGGCTCACCGGCAGCACGGCTCGCGTGCGCGGCGTGAAGGCTCGCTCCAGCCGGTGGGCGTCGAGGCCGAAGCCGCGCGGCTCGATGTCCACGAACACGGGGGTCGCGCCCACCAGCGCGATCACCTCCACGCTGCTGACCCAACTAAAAGGGGTCGTGATGACCTCGTGCCCGGGACCAACGCCCAGCGCGCGCAGCGCAAGCTCGAGCGCTTGGGTGCCGCTGCCCACGCTTACGCAGTGTGACACGTCGACGCGCTCGGCCAAAGCCTGCTCCAGCTCAGCCACCTCCGGCCCCATGATGAACTGGGCGTGCTCGAGCACGGCCTGCATGCGCCGCTCGATTTCGGCGGCGTAGCGCGCGTGCGAGCGCTTCAGGTCGTTGAACTGCACGAGCCCTCTTCGTGCGTGCCCGCGTCGTCCAGATCGACGCACGTCACCAGACCCGGGCTCAGCTCTCGGTAGCGGAGGCCCGAGACCGGACAGACCATGAAGCCATCTGGGCCTGCGGTGAGGCGCTCGCCGTGGCGGCTGAGCCAGCCGACTTGCCGCGCAGGATTACCGAGCACCAGCGCGTAGTCGGGCACGTTGCTAGTGACCACCGCGCCCGCGCCGACGAAGCTGTATCGCCCGAGCGTTACCCCGCAAACCACGGTGGCGTTGGCGCCGATGCTGGCGCCGCGGCGCACCAAGGTTTTCGTGTAGTTGCCGTTGCGGCCGTGCTCGGCGCGCGGAGCTTTGACGTTGGTGAACACGCACGAGGGGCCGACGAATACGTCGCTCTCGAGCTCGACGCCGGCGTACAAAGATACGTTGTTTTGAACCTTCACGTCGTTGCCGACCACCACCCCGCCGGCCACGAAAACGTTCTGGCCGAGGCTGGTGCGCTCGCCGATGCGCGCGCCGGCCATGACGTGACTGAAATGCCAGACCTTGCAGCCGGCGCCCAGGGTCGCGCCCGCGTCGATCACCGCGCTTGGATGCGTAAAATAGTGACGGTCGTCATGACCGAGGGCAGCGGTGGTGACTCGCTCGCCGTCGCGCTCCAAGCTGAGCTGCGCCATGTCCAGCACTTGCAAGACACGCAGCCCCTCGTGCCCGTCGGTGCGCGGGCGTGAACGCTCGGCGCATGCCCGCAAAAAGTGAGCACACTCGTCCAACAATGGCTCGCGCTCGGGCACCGGGACGGGCTCGCCGCGCGCCTGAGAGCCCAAGGCTTGCGCCGGTTTGCTCATGTAGTCGCGGTACAGCACGAGCTTTTCGCCCCAGGCTTTGCCATCGTCGAAGACGGCCATGCCGTGCGTGCCCACGACGGTCATGCGCTGCTCCTTGAACGGGTTGAGCCAGC
The DNA here is from genome assembly GCA_040348565.1 of Myxococcales bacterium. Classification (GTDB taxonomy): domain Bacteria; phylum Myxococcota_A; class Polyangia; order Polyangiales; family Polyangiaceae; genus PMG-095. The sequence goes on from JBEQSW010000303.1 coordinate 1,368, forward strand.
TCACGTGCAGCTGCGCCAAAGCGCCGCTGGCAAACTTCAAGATCGTCAGCGTCGAGTCGGCTATGCCCGGTTTCAGGTGAGACGTGCCCACGCAGCGCACCGACTCCGGCAGCTGGTCGTGGAGCAACGAGAGCACCAGCGACACGTCGTGCGGCGCAAAGCTGTAGAGCGCGTTCTCGTCCGTGCGAAACTTGCCCAGGTTCAGCCGATTGGAGCTGATGGTCAGCAGATTGCCGAGCACTCCTGACGCGACCAATGCGCGCAGCTCGACCACGCACGGGTGGTACTGCAGCAGGTGCCCGACCATCAGCGTTCGTCCCGCCGCCTCGGCCAAGTCGGTCAGCGCTCGGGCATGCGACGCTGTCAGGCACAGCGGCTTCTCGACGAAGACGTCCTTGCCGGCTTCCAACGCGGCGCGCGCCAGCTCGAAGTGAGTGACGGAGGGCGTCGCAATCGCGACCTTACACACGGCCGGGTCCGCGAGCACGTCGGCGATCGACGTGGTGACGGCGGCGCGGCCGAACGCACCGCTCAGCGTCTGGGCCTCTTCGGCGGACGACACCACGATGGCGTGAAGCGCGCCCAGCGCGTCGAAGCAGCGCGCCAGGTTTTTGCCCCAGGTGCCGGCGCCGATCAGCGCAAGATCACGGGTTGTTGCAGAAACTGGCTGCGTTCCTTGCCGGGGGCCGCTCACACGCCGCGAACGATGCCCCAGTTGGCCGAGGTCGTCCACTCTGGCCGCCCCGCTGCGCAAGCAAACGTAGGATACGGTGGCCATTTCGGCTATGAGCGCCGAGAGACGCCGTCGCGATGAAGTTGCACCCCAGAATCAGCCGCTTTTTGCGCTGGGCCATCGCCGTCATCGCGATGGGGGTCGTGGTTCGGCAGCTGGTGAGCGATCCAGAACCGCTGCGGCGCATGTGGGCCGCCGGCCCGCAGACGCTGGCCGGAATGTGCGCTCTGGTGGTGCTGAATCAGGCGCTGATGTCGCTGCGGTTTGCGCAGGTGCTGAACCACATGGGCGCGCCGCGCGTCGGCTTCGGCGCTTGGTTTCGCATCACGTCGGTCGGGCAGATGCTCAACTTGTTCGTGCCGCAGCTGGGGAACGTGTACCGCGGCGTGGCGCTCAAGCGCGACTACGGCATCTCGTATTTGACTTGGGCCACCGGCCTCATCTCGTTCGTGTGGCTGGACATGGTAGGCGGCGTATTGATTGCGATGCTGGCCATCGGGGTGCTGGATCCGCACCTCCGTTTCGCCGGCTTGTCCGCCGAGCTATTGCTGGCGCTGGGCCTGACCGCCATTTTTTTCGGGCCGATAGCCGCGGCTTTCGTGTTCGAGCGTTTGCCGCCGCGCTCGGGGTTTCTGGGCAAATTGCAGCGGCGCCTGACGACGCTGCTCAGTACCGCCAGCGCCGCTGCTCGCTCGCCCGGGCTGATGGCGCGCTTCTTTTCGCTGAACGTGGTCGTGACCATCGGTCAAACGGCCACGTTGTGGCTGGCGTTCCATTCGGTGGGGGCGGCCATTCCGCTGTCGGGGCTGCTGTTGTTCCAGATCCTCGTCAAGTTGACGAGCCAGGTCGTGATCACGCCCGGTAACCTCGGTATCACCGAGCTGGCGTTCGGCGCGCTGGCTCACGGCTCCGCCCGCACGGTGGAGCAAGGCCTGGCCGTGTCGCTGTTGCTGCGTGCCGTCGGCTCCGCGATGGTCGTCTTGCTCGGGGCCCTGTCGGGTGGCGCGAGCGAGCTGTTCTCCGGACGCCGCGCCCTGCTGCAGCAGGGTGACGAGCTGGCCGAGCCGGATCAGGGCTTCTCGGCGACCAAGAAGTAGGCCATCGGAAAGCGCTGGCGTGACGGCTCGAGCGCGCGCGACAGCGGCGCCAGCTTGGCCATCGCCCAGGTACCGCGCTGCAGCCAGCGCGAAGCGGTGCCACCCAAGAGCGGCACTTGGCTGAGGTGCTTGCCCACCACGTCCGCCAGGACCTCGGGCGCGCCGCCCAACCCCTCGAGCAACAGCAGGCGCAGGCCGCTTTGCTCGATGAACGAGCGCAGCGCGTGCTCGGAATAGCGAAAGTAGTCGTGGGGCTGCTCGTGCAGCCAATAGAAGAACGGCACGTTGAGCAAGAGCTTGCCGCCCGGCGCCAAGATGCGCGCGATCTCGGCCAACAGCGCTTCGGGCTTGCGGATGTGCTCCAGCACGTCCGACAAGATCACCGTGTCGTAGCGGTTGCTGTCGAGAGGCAACGGCTGGTTCAGGTCGTGAGCGACGTCGAGGTGCTGCGCGCTCTGCTCGTTGCCGCTCCAGTCGACACAAGTCACTTCGCTGACCAGCGCGCGGTACGCGCCGTACAGCGGCACGGTGCCGCAGCCCAGGTCGACCAAGCGCCCCCGCGCATGGCTGGGCAAATGTCGCTCGTACGCTTTGGCGACTAGCTGGGTGACGAGCCACGAAGCGTCGGACGACTCCGGACCAGCCGATAAGCTGCCGCCGTTGCTCGCGAATTTGCTGGGCTTCCAGGCTGCTTGGTTCTTCATTTGGCGACCTGCAGGGCGTCCCGCCAGAAGGCCACCCCCGCCTCCAGCGACAGCGACTGCCGCACCGCGAGCGACTTCTGCTTGAGCTCCGCGTAGTGCGACGAGTCTTGCAACAGCCGTTGCACGCTGTCCGCCAGAGCGCGCGGGTTGCCCACCGGCACGATGTGCCCGTTCTGCTCGTGCTCGATCCAATCCGCGATCGTGCCGACGTCGGTGACGATGGGCACGAGACCCGTGCACAACGCTTCGATCATCGCGAACGGCACGCCTTCCCAGTCCGACACCAGCGCGAAGATGCGCGCCCGCCGGAGCACGCTCTCGACGTCGTGCCTGAAGCCGAGCAACGTGACCAGACCCTCGACTCCGCGCGCTTTGATTTGCGCTTCCAATGCCGGGCGCTCCGGACCCTCGCCCAAGATGCCGGTGCGCACGTGGATGCCGCGCTCCTTCAGCTCGGCCACCGCGTCGACCACTACGTCCATGCGCTTGCGCGGTATCAAATGGCCGACCGAAATCAGGTCCAAATCGGGCTCGGTGTCCGCGGGGTGGAAGCGGGCGGTGTCGACGGCATGCGGCAAAATTCGGATCTTTGCCGGGTTCACCCCGCGCTCGGTCAGGCCGCGGCGCATGCGCTCGCCCGTTACCGTGACCAGGTGCGCGTGGTTCAAGCCGCGCAGCGCTGGCGCCGCCAGCGGGTGCATGGCGCGCTTGAAGTCGAGCCCGATGAAGCTGACGCACGCTCGCACGCCGTGGACGATGCCGGCGGCAAAGCTCACCGCGCCCCACGGCACCGGATTGAAGCCGAGCGTGAAGTCGATCTGCTCGTGTCGCATCACCAGCTCGGCCTCACGCAGCATGCGCAAGGCGTCGAGCGCGACGTTGCCTTTGGGAAACGTCACGTTTCGCAGCTTGGGCAAGTTGGGCGGCAGCGGTTCTTGCCGGACCACGACGATCTCTTCGACCGCGTCGTAAAGCGTGAGGGGCAGCAGGTAGCGCTCGAGCAAGTTGGCGGGCAGCTTGGCGGTGCAGAGCAGTCTCATGGCGGGCGGGTCAGTGCTGAGGGGGGTGGCAGGTTGCGGGCAGTAGCTCCGTCCGCTCGAGCACCACGGACGGTACTCCGGGTGCCGCGTTCAGGTGGTTCTTCTCTTCGGTCAACACGACCGCGCAGCCCTGCTCGACCCAGTCTTCGATGTCGGCGCCGGAATAAGCACGCGCGTCGTGCACGACGTAGGAAAAGCGCTTGCTGTCGCGGACGGCCTCTAGAATGTCGGGCAACCGTCCGGCCTTGGCCAGATCCGACGTGGCAATCAGCGCGTCGCGCAAATAGATGCCGTACACGGCTTTGAGCGGGCGCACGCGGCGCTCCTCCAGCTCACCGCGCTTGGCGCGAGCCTCGACGATGGGCAGGTTGCGGCGGTAGGCATCGTTGGTGATGCGCGAAATGCGGATCGTCTCTCTGAGCGGGTGATCCGGCAGCGACGGCTTTTCGAGCGCGTATTCGACCATGCCCACGAGCGCGCAGGCGAACACGGTGACGGCGGCCCCTTCCCGCGAGAGCCGAGCGGCGAGCGGGGCCAAGCGTGCGGGCGCGTGCGTCGACCAAATACGCCGGCCAAGCTCGGCCAAGAACAGCGCCACCGGGATGACGAACAACGGCGCCGCCGGCTCGAAGTAGCGCGAGAAGAACCTGGTCCAAATCACGATTGGATCGAGGCCGCGCACCATGAAGGTCAAAAGAAAGACGAACGTGGCCGGCACGATCAGCAACAGCTGAATACGCCGGTCCCGCGTGCCCAGCAGCCAGATGCCAGCGAGGAACCAGGTGTAGATCAACACCTGCCAAGGCAGCTCGAGGCGGGTGAACCGATCGAATAGGTTCCACAGCGTCTTGACCGTGGCGATGCCGTGCGACTCTTCGACGATGGCAAAACGGCTGGAATAGACGGTAAAAGCGCGAAACCAGGCCGTCTCGAGCCCGATAGCGGCGAACAAGATGGCCATGAACAGCACGCCGTCAAGAAACCGTCCGCGACACCGCCACACGCCCAGCCCCAACCCCGGCACGAACAGCAGGTTCGACTCTTTGACGGTGTAGGCCCAGACGAAAGCGAGGCCGGCGCCGACCAACCAGGGCATGCGGCGCTCGTGGCTGGCTTCTTGGTAGCGCACCAACAAATAGCAAACCAAGATCATCGCGGTTCCGCCAAAGCCATCGGGCAAGAGCTGGCAGGCGCCGCGGTCCATTCCGGTGAACACGCTCAGCAACAGGGCGGCCAGCACGGCAGTGGCGTAACCGGCGAGCCGCTTGGTGGTCAGAAAGACGAGCAGGACCTGGAGCGTGAACGCGGTGATGGGCCAGACGAAGTAGACCGAAGCGCTGCGCCCGAGCAGAGCCTGGAAGAAGTAGAGCGGCACGTTGATGCCGAAGCGGGCCATGTGATGGGTCCACGGCGCGTGCGTGAAGTCGTTGGCGTAGAACCACTGCCGCACGAAGTGCCAGCGGGTTACTTCGTCGTCGTAGTACTCGATGGGGTGCAGCCGCAGCACCCGTATGAGCACGCACAGCGACACCACCGCCAGCACCCCGACCACCTCTCCGAGATCGAGAGAGCGCGCGTAGCCTTGCAGCCACCGGAGCACGCGGCGCGCAGGCGAGGAGGTCGTGCTCGCGGGGCTGCTGGTGCCGGCTTCCTCTCCTGAAATCTGCGCCATTTCGTGGCGCTCACTTAGCACGAAGCCCCGGCTCCGAGGAGACGGCTCGCCCGCGCTGTCTCTTCGGCTGATGATCCGGGCCGCCGAAGACGCAACCAAGGGCTACGCGCCGATGGTTTGGCGGGTCAGCGCTTGACGCGCGGCGCCCGCGTTTCGAGGTAGTCGATGAACCACTGGGCCATATCGACTTTGTCGGCGAGCAGACGTTGGTGCTGCGGCGCGAGCGTTTGCCGCAGGCTGGGCTCGGCCAGCCAGCGGTCGATGTGCGCCATCAGCTCGTCTGCCTTCTTCGGGTGATAGGCGTAGGTGAGGCCGTAGCGTTTTTCGAGCTCGGTCAAATACGCCAGTCGGCCCGTCCACGAAGAAACGCGCAGGCTGGGCGTGCCCAGCACCGCGGCTTCGGCGGCGACGGTTTGGCTGTCGCCCACCAGCAGATCGGCGAACGCCAGCGCGTCGTGCAGCTTGTCCGGAGGTAGCGGAAACTTCATCGACGAAAGCTCTTCTGGCAGCTTGTCCTCGCTGCTCAAGAAGACGCGGCCGCGCGCGCGCAGCTTGTCGATCAACGTGCGCTTGTCGGCGTTGGACAGGCCACCTTCGCCCAAGTCGTGACTGGCGACCATGGCCACGAAGCGCACGATGAAATAGCGCTCACCGGGCGCGACCCCCAGCTGCTGCAGCACCGAGCGATCGGGCGTGAAATGGTTGGGATGCAGGTACGCCGTCTGCTTGTAGCCCGGGTATTTGACGTGCCGGCGCCCGTAGTCCTCGTCGGTGCAGTCGGGGGTGGTGATGACGTGGGCGAAGGGCGCGGCCGACCAAAAATGGATGCCGGCGGCCTTGCCGTCGTCGGTATCGAAAATCGCCGGAATGCCCAGCAAACGACCGGTCTGGGCGCCGGCCGGATTGCGCGTGACGATCATGTCCGGCTTGAAGCTGCGCGCGACTTTGGCCAGCACCAGGTCGCGACGGAGCAGCTCGCTGCCCATGCCGAACAGCGATTTTTTTCCGGAGCGCCCGACGGTTTCGTAGGCGAAGCCGAGGCGGTCGAGCAGGGCCGTCGTCACGTCCTTTTCGCGCGCGACGATGCGCGTCTCGTGACCGCGTTTGCCCAGGCCGGTCAGCATGTGTTTGAAGAAATGGACGTGCGCCGGATGCACGATGTCGAACAGCACTCTCATGACAGAAACTGCCGAATGGCTTGGGCCGCGCGCTCGCCCGCCTTGCCGTCCCAAAGCGCCGGAATGCGACCGCGCTTGGAGTTGCCGGCCAGAATCTGCGCGACCTCCTCCGGCAAGACGTCGGGGTTCGAGCCCACCAGCTTGTTCGTGCCCTCAGTGATGGTGATCGGCCGTTCGGTGTTGTCGCGCACGGTGAGGCACGGCACACCCAGCGCCGTTGTCTCTTCTTGCACGCCGCCCGAGTCGGTAATGACGACTTTGGCGGAGTCTTGCAGCTGCAAGAAGTCGAGATAACCGAGCGGTGGGCTCAGCACGAGGCCACGCGCCAACAGCGCGCTCTCCGAGACCTGCGCCGCCTCCAGCCGCGCGCGCGTGCGTGGGTGCACCGGGAACACGACCTTCAGCTCTTTGCCGATCTGCGACAGCACCTCTACCAGGCGCGTCAGCCGCTCTGCGTCGTCGACGTTGGACGGGCGATGGAGCGTGGCCAGGACGTAACCTTGAGGCGAGACGCCGAAGCGCTGTAGCGCGGAGCCGCGACGCGCGGTCTCGATGTTGGTCTTGACCGAGTCGATCATGCAGTTGCCGACACGCACGATGCCTTTGGGATCGGCGCCCTCGCGCAGCAAGTTTTCGTCGCCGTCGGGCGAAGGCGTCAGGTGCAGCCGCGCCAGGCGATCGGTCACGATGCGGTTGATCTCTTCGGGCATGGTCCAGTCGCCCGAGCGCAGCCCCGCTTCTAGATGAGCGACCGGGACGTTGGCCTTGGCCGCCACCACCGAGCAAGCCAAGGTGGAGTTGACGTCGCCCGCCACCACGACCATGCGCGGCTTCTTCTCCGCCACCAGCTTCTCGAAGGCCAGCATGATGCGGCTGGTCTGCTCGGCGTGGCTGCCCGAGCCGGAGCCCAGGTGGATGTCGGGGGAACGCAGCCCCAAATCACGGAAAATGGAGTCGTTCAGGTGCTCGTCGTAGTGCTGCCCGGTGTGAACCAGCAGATGCTCGAAGGCGCCCGGCTCCTGCCACAGGGCCTTCACCACGGGGGCCATTTTCATGAAGTTTGGCCGGGCACCGACCACGTGCAGCACGTAATCCGACATTGGCTGGCGCAACGTAGCACACAATCGTATAGGGTCGCGCCGGTCGGCCCCAGGGTGGGCCGGGGCAACGTCCGATGAAGATTTCAGCAGTCTCGATAGTGGTCCCTTGTTACAACGAACGCGCCGGCCTTGGTCCGCTCCTGGACATGTTCGAAGCCGAGCTGAAGGACACGGGGGTCGACTTCGAGTACGTGATAGTCGACGACGGCTCGACCGACGGTTCGGGCGAGATCCCCATGCGTCCGGGGATGCAGGTCGTGCGTCACGAGTTCAACCGCGGCTACGGCGCGGCGCTGAAGAGCGGCATCCGCGCCGCGACCCACGACTGGATCTTGATCATCGACGCCGACGGCACGTACCCCGTCAATCGCATCCCCGATCTGGTCCGTGAAGCCGAGAAGTGCGACATGGCCGTGGGCGCGCGCATCGGGCAGAACGTCAGCCACTCCGTCGTGCGCCGGGCCGCCAAGTGGCCGATTCACAAGCTGGCGAACTACCTCGTGAATCGTCACATCCCCGATCTGAACTCGGGCCTGCGCATGTTCAAGAAAGAGCTGGCCATGCGCTACATGCGGCTCTTTCCCGACGGCTTCTCCTTCACCAGCACCATCACGCTGGCGTTGATGGCCGACGGCTGGCGCGTCCGCTACATCACCATCGACTATTACAAGCGCGAAGGTAAATCGAAGGTCAAGCCGTTCAAGGACGCGATCAACTACTTTACGCTCGTGATGCGGATGATCTTGTTCTTCAACCCGCTCAAGATCTTCTTGCCCCTGTCTTTTGCGCTGTTTTTCGCTACCGCTGGCTCGCTTGGCTACGACCTCTACCTGCAGAATCTCAACGAGCGGACGTTGATCCTGCTGGTTGCCTTCTTGCAGCTCACGCTGCTCGGCTTCTTGGCTGATCTCGTCAACCGTCGGGGGACGGGCTAAGCGCAGCCGGCTCAGCAGCTCCGATGAAGATCCTGGTTGTCACGCTGTTCACGGCCACCAGCGGCAGTAGCCGCGTCATGGCGTTCCAGTTCTTGCCGCTGCTGCGCGAGCTGGGCATCGAGTCGGACGTCATCACCATCTACCCCGACGAGTTCTTCAACGTGCAGGGCGGCATCGTGCCGGCCTCCAAGCTCGTCAAGTCTTTGAACTTCGGCTACTACCTGGTGCTCGGCATGGCGCAACGGCTGAAGGCCGTGATCGCCGCCGGTAAGTACGACGCCGTATTCGTGCAGCGCGATCCGTTCCCCAAGCTGCTGTTGAAGCTGCTGCAGCGCCAGAACCCGCGCATCGTTTACGAGTTCGAAGACGCGTTCGAGTCCACCAACCCGTTCTTGAAGCAGCGCAGCCTCGTGCACCGCTTGCTATTGCAGTGGCAAAGCGGTCTGTACAAAAACATGGTGGCCGAGGCGAGCCACGTCATCGCCAGCAACGCCCTGTGCGCCGACGAAGCGCGGCCCGTCAACCCGAACGTCACCGTACTGTGCGAGCCGATCGATCTCACGCGCTACCGAGAGCTGCCCGAAAAGCCCGCGAGCGACCAGCTGGTGATCGGCTGGATCGGCAGCCCATCCACCACCAGCTTCCTCCACTTTGCGCGCGAGCCGCTCAGGGCGCTGTGCGAGAAATATCCGAACCTGGTATTGCGCGTCGTCGGCGCCGGGGACCACTTGGACATGCCGGGCGTGCGCGTCGAGAAACGCCCGTGGCGCAAAGAAACCGAGGTCGCCGATCTGCGCTCGTTCGACGTCGGCATCATGCCGCTGAACAGCGATCCGTTCTATCGTACCCATTTGGGCCACAAGATGATTCAGTACATGGCGGTAGGCATCCCCGTGGTCGCGTCGCACACCGAAATCAACGCGACGGTCGTCGAAGATGGCGTGAACGGTTACCTCGTCAAGGACGACGCCGAGTGGGTAGCGCGGCTGACGCTCCTGCTCGAGGACGAGGCTTTGCGTGGAGCCATGGGGTCGCGCGGACGCGCACTGGTCAAGGAGCGGTTCGACCTCCTCCGTCAGGCCGCGCTTCTGGGCGGAGTGATTCGAGCCCTCGTGGATCCCCAACTAAGCGCCTCCTAGATAAGGCACTCGCGAGCTTCGCGCTCGCAGACGTAACCTACTGGCCTTGTGGCAGGGGCGGTTCTGAGGAGCAGGGGCCGAACGACGGGATGGAACGGTGACCGATTTTCTACAGGTCTTCGTCAGGATTTCGAGCAAGATCTTGGGCAAGTCGCCGGTGCTGAGGTCGCGCCTCCCATTGGGCTTGGCGTTCTCTGTTTGCGCTAGCCTCGCGGTGCAGTGACTGCCGCAACTCCTCGGTACCGGTGACGATGCTCGATGAAGCGGCGTATCATTGGCCCATGCCGGTCGCGGCGTCGACCGCTAGGGTTACCGCGCGTCCCATGGCGGCAAGCGCCAAGGCGCGACCAGCAACGCGCGGGAACCGCCCTGAATCGCCGCGCGTCGCGTCGCCCAGTACTCGCCAGCAACGCGACTTACCCCGGTCCTCGTGAGGTGTGCGAGCGGCGCCTCGGCGAGCACGAAGTTTCGCGTGACCTGCTCGGCGTCATATGAGGGATGCCTCAGGCCTGCTCCATGAGCGACTGTCGCGAGTAGGCATTTGTTTAGATACCGCGAGTCAGCTTGCAAGCGGCTCTTGGGCGCGGTACCGCTCCGGAGCGAGAGGCTCAATCGAGCTTCTATTGAGAAGTGGAGTGAGGAACGCCAGGGTTCCCTTGATCGGAATCACCGACTCGGGTCGCCCGTCGCTTAGAGGGCACGGTGCCCGGGGCCTGGTGTGTTTGTGCAGCTTTTGCTGCGCTGGAAGTGAGAAACCCAATGTCGGAAAAGGGACCGTCTTCCGGTACGCCAAGGTCGTGTTTTGGCGCCGTCAGTGTCACGGCGTGCATTGTGTTGACCGGGTGTGGCAGCGCTGATGGACCTGGTTCAGACGCCGAAGCGCTCGGGTCGCTCGAACAGCGGATCGTCGCCGACGGCAGCTGGACGAGGGTAGTCCAGGCATTCCCGGGTGGCAGGCCTTCGAACGTCGCCCTACTGACGGACGGACGCATCCTGGCGTGCTCGCAAGAGAAGCGAAATACCTGGTACACGCTCATTCCTGATTCGTTCGGCAACTACGCTGGCGGCAGCTGGGTTCAGGTCGCGTCGTCGAGTCAAGGACGGCTCTTCAACCCGAGCTTCGTTCTCAACGACGGAAGGTACGTGACGTGCGGCGGTGAGTACGCGAGCGTGGCGGATGGAGCTGCAACGGCGGACACGTCGGCCTGTGAGATCTACGATCCCGTAGCGGACTCGTGGCGCAACACGGTGGACTTCCCCGGAGACGTGGAAGACACCGAGGCCGCTCTCCTGGACGACGGTACGATGCTGATGCTCGATCACGACTCCAGTGCGGCCGCGGTGCTCGATCCCGTGTCGGCCACGTGGCGTGAAGTAGCTCCCTACAGCCGCAACGCCATCCGCAACGAGGGCGGTGCCGTAGAGCTTCCCGACGGGAGCGTGCTAGCCGGCTGGAGATCTTTCTCGCGATACGTTCCTTCGAGTGACTCTTGGTTCCCTACGGCGCCAACCCCCGGAACGGCGTCGGGGGCGTTCCTATCGACGCCGACCAACAACACACTCGGCGAAATTGGGCCCATCTTATTGCTCGACGGTCGAGTACTGGTGTTGGGCGGCAGCGCAAACAATGCATTTTACACGCCGCCAGCGACTGCGACCGGCACGGGGTCGTGGCAACCGGTCGCCGGCACCCCGACGAGTGGATCTATTCAGCTCAACTTCGGTGACTCACCGGCGTGCGTCGAACCGACCGGCAACGTGCTCGCTGCCGGGTCCACAGATCAAAACGGCGCCGGGACGCAGGGCCCGCCACGCTTCTTGGAATACCAGCCCGGGGGTGACCTGTGGGCAACCGTTTCGGATCCGAACGGGACCGCGATCAACCAGGCCCCAAACCGCGTAAGGCTACTCGTACTGCCGACCGGAGAGATCTTCGTCAGCGGGAGCACCAATGGCGATGTCTGGCTGTACAATCCTGCAGGTTCCGTCCGAGACGACTGGCGACCAACGGTTACCTCAATCTCGCCTCCGATTTTTGGTAAGATCCGCGTCGACGGCATCCAACTCAACGGGGTCTCCAATGGAGCTGACTTGGGCGATGACGGAAAGATGTCCACCAACTACCCGCTCGTCCGGATGCAGAGCGCGTTGCATGGCGGTGCGTCGTACGCTCGAAGCTTCGGGTTCTCGAGCATGACGGCTCGCCCGGACGCACCAGGCTCATTCTGGTTCGACGCGTCCAAGTACCTGCGCCGGGGCATCATCATTTTACCCGATACGTTCTTCATGAACGTGGTGGTCAATGGCTTGGCGTCGACATCATTTATAGAGATACCTGAAACAAGCTTGGACGTCGGACCGGCCATCGTTGCCGCACTTTTTTAGAATCCCCCATTCTCGCTCGGCAAAATCGGAGAGGAGACGTCCCGCTCGCTGTTGAAACTCCGCGGCGGTTCGCGTCCAGCTACTCAGCTTTTTCTTGATCGTCAATCGTGATTCCGAGAGCGGCGTCGTGCGTGCGCAAAGCCGCGAGCAGCTTCGGCATGCCCTTGTAGCCGCGGAGTTTTCGGAAGCCCTTGCTGGCTTCGGTGAGCGAGGCCGCGACCCAGCGCAGCACCATCGTGCCGTCGTCCCAACGCTTCACTCGCTTGGTGATGCGACGGAGCGAGCCGTTCAGGTTCTCGATGGCGTTCGTCGTCGCCAACGTTCGTTCGAGCCAGTCTGGCAGCGCCATGCGCGGCACGGTGAGCGTTTCGTCGAGCCCCTCGCGCAACGATGCGGCTGCTTGGGGGTGCGGACCTTTCGAGCTGGTTGGCGAGGCCGTTCAGAATTTTCTCGGCTTTCGCGACATCCCGCGAGTGGTACGCTTTCGACATCGCGCTGCCGATCGAGCGGCGGATGTTCTCTGGCCGATGGTCTTCGACGTTGCGCCGCTTGTGGACCTGGCAGCGCTGCACCACGGCGCGCGCCCCGAACACGGCGCGTACGGCCGACAGCAGCGCTTTGCTGCCGTCGAGCACCACGAGCACCGACCGATCGGTGCGCATGCCGCGCCGCTCGAGGTCGCTCAGCAGGCCCTTGCAAGCCGTCGAGTTCTCGGTCGCGCCCTCGTACATGCCGAGCACGTGTTTGTCGCCTCCTTCGTCGATGCCGAGAGCGACGAGGATCACGTAGTCGCCGACGTACGGCCCGTCGATGATCAGCGCGGTGTGGTGTCGGCCACGCGCGCGCCGGTGTTCGCGAGGCTTTTCAATCGTTCGGAGCACACTGCGCCCGATGCGCACGCACAGCTCACTCCAAACTGTGCGGCAGCTCTGCCCGCGTCCGCTACAGCACCGACATCAGAATTGCGGTATGCAGCTCGGTTGAAGCGTACATGAACGCCGATCCTGACCTTGAGCGGCCGAAAGGATCAGTGAACGAAACGTCCACCGCCGCTATCTGGCCCACCGTATTCCAGGTGAAAGAAGGGTTGGATGAAACGACTTGAGGGCTACCAAGGAATGGAGTGATGGTCCACTGAGTGTTGGCGAAGACGCCTGGCAACGCGCCTCGCGCTAGCCAGGACGTCTGAATCACAGTATCAGCCCTGATCACCTGGATGACAGAACCCGCTGGACCAGTAAGCATGCCATGGAGTTCAAGCGGCACTGTTGTGGACCGAGGATAAGCGATCTCGACACCGAGCTTATCCCACTCAGAAAGACCTGTGTTGCCCCAGTTGCCTGGTGCCGGGCAACTATTCGTTGGGCTGCTGAGCGTATAGTGCATGACCGACATTACGTCGTACGGTGTTAGTAAATGTTGGTCATCCGGAGTGTAGCCTGCGCTGCAGTCAGGGATGTTGTTGTCACTCCGTTCCATCTCGTGGAGCATTCCGATCGTGTGGCCGACCTCATGCAGGTAGTTGTTAATCGGCTGCCCGGTTGCCAGTGCGGCGTTCCAGCGACAGTGTGTTGAATATGTGCCGGGAAAACCGCCCCAGTTTGCATTTGGATGCGTGGCGCTACAGCCCGGGATTTGATATCCCGCACCGCGATTCATCTCATTCCAAAGAATCCTAATGGTTCCAGGGTAGATCCCGCCCGAAGGCGCCCCACAACGCCCTTGCCAAACGAAGTCCAGCCCTGATGCTGCTTCCCACTGAGCAAGAACATTCTGGACATAGGCCGTTGCTGCGTCAAAGTCGACGTCCGACGTCGTCGACGCATCATCTTTAACCCAACAGACGGTGGGACTCGCCGTTGTCAGAAGCGCGGTAGTATGCAGGTTCCCCGTGCCGACCGCGACATCTTCACTTCCTGCGGCATACTCAGCGCACGCGGTGGACAAGAGCATCAGTACACTCACGAGTCCTCCGCGGACAAACAGAGCGCTGGGCGTCCACAAAGAAATGCTACGTCGGGACATCATTTTCCAATCGTTCAAACATTGAAGCCGACTCGACCTGGGCCGTCTCGTTGTCGGGGCCGTCGTTTCTTCACTGGCAGTCCAAGGTCACGACGGAACCGGCAGTATTGGATCCACGGCCTGACGATTCATTGAATTTCCACACCACGAATTTTGGGATAGCCAGTGGTGCCGCCGCCATTACACGATTCGAATCCTGAATGTGAGTCGTTAAACAGAATCTTGACGTTGAGGCCGGCCAGCCTTGCCGACATCAACAGCTGTGTCATCGCTTTGATGTTGTCGGCGCTGCCGCCAACGACCCACGTCCCCGTGCTAGCGGCGGAGCAGCCGCTGCTAAGTGGGGTTGCGTTGAATTTTACGTACGTATCGCTGGCGGCGGTGCTTCCCGTCGGATCGCCCTCGACGTCGATCTTAGTGATCGAGACGCTGCTGCTCCACGTCATGGCCGCGTGGGCGACACCAACAATGCTCAGACACGCAATGGCGACAACCGCTGACCCAACGAATTTTCTCATGTCTTCAGTCCTCCCGTACGAGGAAGGCAACCTATCTCCCTGTTGTGCTTCTTCGCTATAGGCTTTTTGTGAATGCTAGCCGCCGTGACGAGGGCAGTAGAATAGGTTCAGCAATAGGACGGGACTTTTTGTCGCTCCTCGTCCTCCTCGTCCTCCTCGTCCTCCTCGTTCCGAAGCTTGTCCACGATGGTCCGCTCGAGTGTGACTGCGCGACGGAAATTGGATGACTCCTGGATTGCCTGGGCGCTAGCAAGTAGTAGGCGAAGATGTGTTACCTAGTGCGCCTTCAGTTGCTCGCGGTCGAGTCGGTTCCCGTCGACGACGAGAGTGCGGGCCACGTCGTTTCGAGGAGCGCCAGTTCTTTGTCTGCGCTGCGCGCCGTGAGTTGCTGGCCGCAGTAAGCGCCGAGAAAATCGCGAAATCTCGTAGCGCAAGGGAGCCGTCCCGACCGGGCTGGACTCGCGGCCGACGAAGAACTAAAGCTCGCGCGCCATGAGTGAAACCTTCACCATCCCCGCATCTGACTTCGACGTTCGATTGCGCAAGCGCGTCGACGAGCTGTCGGCGCAGTTTGCTGACAGTGAGGAGGGCCGCAACGTTTCGGACTTTTGGCGCAAGCTCGTCACCAAGCACTTGGGGCTGTTGGGACAGGAGGGCTTCGAGCGCTTCAAGCAGACGCTCAACTTCGAGTACGCGCAGTGGTGTGTATCTGCACCAATCGATCCGAAGCTCTGGCACATGCTGTTCACGTTCGCGCGCACGGCGGGAGCGCCCTCCCTGTTTCGTAAGGCGCAATACGAGAAAGGCGCTCGTCTGCCGCGCTGGATCATACCTTCCCCGGGGGCCGCTACCGTTTACAAGACGTTCGTCAGCACGCTTTGGGAGTATGCGTTACGCCACGACAAGCTCGGCGTGCTGGACAAGGTCGAGGAAGCGTCGCTCGGCTCGCCGATTCCACTCTACCACGACGGTAAGCTGATTTCGCAGGACCTCGCGCTGACGTCGCTCGAGCTCAATCGCATCGCCAAGTATGTCGATTTGTCGAGCATCAAGACCGTGCTCGAGATCGGTGGTGGCTACGGGCGCTTTGCGTACGTGGTCAAGAAGTTATTGCCTCAGGTCGAGTATCACATCGTGGACATTCCACCGGCGCTCGCAGTGTCGGAGCTCTACTTGACGACCCTGTTCGGGCAGGACAATTTAAAGTTTCATTTGCCCGCTGCGCTCAAGAGCCTGCCTAACCGCCATTTCGACTTGGTTTTGAACATTAGCTCGTTCGACGAGATGAAGCCGTCGCAGGCCCAAGCCTACTTGGCAGCGTTCGCCGAGAAGGGGCGCGGCACTTGCTACATCAAGGGCCACAAGCATCGTCCTGCCCGCACGGGTCGGCGCGGCATTTTCGAGTTCACCTACCCACAGAATTTTCGCGAGCTCTACCGTGGCGGTGATCCGTTCAAGGCCAGCTTCGGCGAGATGGTTTTTCGAGTCGGCTAGACCGGGGCCTTCCTGCGAAAGGCCAGACCAAACGGCGCGGGCAGGATCACGAATACCAGTTCGGCGATGTGCAGCAAGACGCCAGCGGCCATCGCCACGCGCAGTGGGACACGGACCAGGCTGAGCCCGAAGCCGATCGAGCCTTCGAACACGCCGAAGCCACCCAGCATGTAGAGGGGAGTCATCGACGCGATGGTTGGGAAGCTGTAGGCAAACAACCCATCCCAGAAACCTACGGACACTCCAACGCCGCGCAAGCTGGCGTAGCCACACAGGTAGATGAGGGTCCAGCAGCCGACGGTCAACGCCCCCACCCGACCGAGCAGCCGCGCCTGTCGCAGCTGCGACAGCGCGCTCAGCGCGTCGCCGGCCATGAGTAGCCCGCGATTCAGCCAAGCGCGCTGCGAGGTCGCACGCCGAGTCATCCATGCGGCGAGCGCGTCCGCTCGCCAAAGTCCACACGCTAGCGTAGCAATCATCGCCAACGCGATTGCCGAGAACCACAGGAAGGGACGGCTTTCTGATGACCATGCCTGCGACAACGGCAGGGTAACGAGCGGGATGAGCAGGGCCGCTACTAGATCGAGCACGCGGGCGCCCAGGAGTGACGCCAGGTTCGCGCCCGGCTTAACGGTTCCGGTTCGATGAACCATCAACAAGTAGGAGACTTCGCCCGCGCGAAGCGGCAAGAAAGTATTCAAAAAGTTCTGGATGACGACGGTGCGCAGCAACGCCAGGCTGGGGATTTGATCGCCAGTGAGCGCTCGGAAACGCCAGGCCCGCAGTACGTTGGCGACCACGTAGCAAGCAAAGCCCACCGCCAGCAGCCGCGCGTCGGCTGCGCGACCCAGTTGCACGAGGTCGTGCCAGCTCAACTGGCGAAGCACGAAGTAGCCGATGGTCGTCGTCGCGAGCGCCGCCACGGCAATCTGCAACAGCTTTCGGGAGCTCATGTCGTGACGCCGGAGTATCACGGCCATGGGGTACGTCCGAGCGAATTGGGGCCCAGCCGGTAAGCCCGTACCGGGGGAATCACACTAAACGCGCGGTGGCGCGCCAGCTTTTAAGGCTGGGCTTCCCGGTATGATTTGACTTTCGAGGAGTCGCTGACAATGCTCCCGGGCCTTTCGCCAACCCACAAAAACCACGCCTTTTCGTCGACCTTCGAGACCACCATGACCGACTGCTTGATTAGCGGCGCCCCGACCGACACCTTCATCTCTTTCGGGAAGATGCCGATCGCCAACGGCTTCCTGAAGCCCGAGCAGATTCCGGACGAGTACTTCTTCGAGCTCAAGGTCGGCTACTGCGAAGAGTCGAAGATGGTGCAGCTCACCGAGCTCGTGGATCGCGAGCGCATGTTCCACGAGAACTACGCGTTCTTCTCGTCCACTTCCGTGCGTATGGCTCAGCACTTCAAGGGCTTCGCCGAGTTCGTGCGCCAGAAGTACCTGTCGGACGCGGACCCGTTCGTGGTCGAGATTGGCAGCAACGACGGCATCATGCTGCAAAACTTCGCGGGTTGGGGCGTGCGGCACCTGGGCATCGAGCCTTCGGCCAACGTGGCTCAGGTCGCGCGTGACAAGGGCATCAACACCATCTCCGAGTTCTTCGACGAGGAAGTGGCCAAGAAGATCATCGCCCAGCACGGTCAGGCCGACGCTTTCATGGCCGCGAACGTGATGTGTCACATCCCGTACATGAACTCGGTGGTGGGTGGCATCAAGCTGCTGCTCAAGCCGAAGGGCGTGCTCACCTTCGAAGACCCGTACCTGGGCGACATCGTTCAAAAGACGTCTTACGACCAGATTTACGACGAGCACGCCTTCTACTTCTCGGTCACGTCCGTGCAGTACTTGATGAACCGGCACGGGCTCGAGGTGATCGACTGTCTGCCGCAGCACGTGCACGGCGGCTCGATGCGCTACGTCATTTCGCACAAGGGTGCTCATCCGGTCTCGGAAAACGTCGCCAAACAGATGCGGATCGAGGACGAGCTCGGCCTGCACAAGCGCGCCACCTACGACCAATTCCGCAAAAATTGCGAAAAGTCGCGAGACGACTTGATGACGCTGCTGCGCGACCTGAAAAAGCAGGGCAAGAAGGTGGCGGCCTACGGCGCCACCTCGAAGAGCACCACCGTCACCGCCTACTGCGGCATCACTCCCGATCTCGTCAGCTACATCTCGGACACCACCCCCATCAAGCAGGGCAAGCTGTCACCGGGCGCGCACATTCCGGTCGTCCCCTACGAGAAGTTCAAGGCCGACCCGCCCGACTACGCGCTGTTGTTCGCCTGGAACCACGGCGAGGAGATCATGGCCAAAGAGCAGGCTTTCAAGGCGGCCGGCGGCCGCTTCATCTTGTACGTACCGAACGTGCACGTCATTTGAGGGGCGAAGGGGTAGCCGATGATTTTGTGCAGCAACCCGAAGGCGCAATACCTAGCGCACCAAGCCGACATCGACGCCGCCATTCAGCGCGTGCTCGCTAGCGGCTACTACGTGCTCGGCACGGAGGTGAAGGCGTTCGAGAGCGAGTTTGCCGCCTACGCCACGTCCAAGCACTGCGTCGGCGTCGGCAGTGGCACCGAGGCGTTGCACGTCGCCATCCGAGCGCTCGGCATCGGCCCCGGAGACGAGGTCATCACCACCGCTCACACCGCGGTCGCGACCGTGTCGGCGATCGAGCTGGCCGGCGCCACGCCCGTATTCGCCGACATCGACCCCAAGTACTTCACGCTCGACCCGGCGCTGGTCGAGCGCGCCATCTCCCCGGCCACGAAGGCCATCATCGCCGTTCACCTCTACGGCCAGCCCGTCGATTTGACGGCGTTTTCCGAGCTCGCGCGGCGCCGCGGCCTGAAGTTGATCGAGGACTGCGCGCAGGCGCACGGGGCTCTTCATCAGGGCCGCAAGGTCGGCAGCGTGGGCGACATCGCCGCCTTCAGCTGCTACCCGACCAAGAATCTGGGAGCCATCGGCGACGGCGGCATGATCGTCACCAACGACGACGCGCTGGCCACGCGCTGCCGCTTGCTGCGCGAATACGGCTGGGCCGAGCGCTACGTGAGCCACATTTCCGGGTTCAACTCGCGCCTGGACGAGCTGCAGGCCGCCATTTTGCGCGTGAAGCTACCGGCGCTCGACGCCGACAACCAGAAGCGTCGCGACATCGCCGCCCGCTACGACGCCGAGCTGCGTGGCTTGCCGATCGAGTTGCCGTCGCGCCGCCCCGAAACCGAGCACGTCTTCCACCTGTACGTGCTGCGCGCCAAAAACCGCGATCGCCTGCAAGAGCATCTGAAGGCGGCCGGCGTGGGTGCGCTGATCCACTACCCGGTGCCGATTCACCTGCAGAAGGCTTACCTCGGCAAGGTGCGGGGCGGAGAAAGCCTGCCCGAGACCGAGCGCGCGGCGCGCGAGGTGCTGTCTCTACCGATGTATCCGGAGCTCAGCGAGGCCGAGGTGGGCAGCGTGATCCAAGCCCTCCGGAGTTTTGCCTGGCCTTGAAGGAGCGCGACCGATGATCGAAGGCGTCGTATTCAAAGACCTCGTCACCCATGTCGACGAGCGTGGCTATTTCCGCGAGCTGATCCGCAACACCGACGACTTCTTCAAAGAGGGCTTCGGGCAGTGGGGCCACTCGATGATGTACACGGGCGTGGCCAAGGCCTGGCACATCCACGAAATCCAGATCGACTGGTGGTACGTGGCGTCCGGTGTGCTCAAGGTGGCCCTGCACGACTGCCGCAAGAACAGCCCCACCTACCGCGAAACCATGGAGTTTTTCATGGGCGACCACCAGCCCGCGCGCATCATGCGCGTGCCCCAAGGCGTCGCGCACGGCTGCAAAGCCGTGAAAGACCCGGTGCACCTCTTTTACATCACCTCGCACACCTACAATCCCAAGGACGAGGGTCGCATTCCGCACGACGACGCCGAAATCGGTTACGACTGGCTCAAAGGGCCCGTGATCAAGTAGGGCGCCGAGTAGAAACGCCGTGACGCAGTTTCTGATCACCGGTGGGGCGGGGTATCTGGGCTCCAGCTTGGTGCGCGCGATCGTGGCGCGAGGGGATCGCGTGCGGCGGCTGTTTCGCGGCGAAAAATCGCCGGAGCCGCCCGCCGCCGGCCCCGTCGAAGACTTCCACGGGGACATCACCACGCGGGCCGATCTCGAGCGCGCCGTGGTCGGCGTCGACGTGATCTTGCATCTGGCCGCCCAGACCAGCATCTACGTTGCCGACGCCGATCCGCTCGCGGATCTGGAAGCCAACGTGCGCCCGATGTTGAGCCTGCTCGAAGCCTGCAAAGCTCGCGGCGGTCGCCCGACGTTGATTCTGGCCAGCACGGCTACGCTGGCCGGCATCGCGCCGCGCTTACCAGTGGGCTCCGACGCCACGGACGATGCTGAGACCATCTACGAGCTGCACAAGCAAAGCGCCGAAAATTACCTCAAGCACTACTGCAAGAAGGGCGTCGTGCGCGGCTGCGCGTTGCGGCTGGCCAACGTCTATGGCCCGGGGCCCAAGAGCAGCCGGCCCGATCGCGGCATTCTGAACGGCATGGTGCGCCGCGCCCTCAACGGCGAAACCCTGAAAATTTACGGCACGGGCGAGTTCTTGCGCGACTACATCTACGTCGACGAAGCCGCGCGCGCATTTTTGTGCGCCGCTGATCGCCCCGACGCCGTCAACGGTCGCCATTTTTTCTTGGCCAGCGGCACTGGCCACACCCTGGCCGACGCGGTGCGCCTGGTGGCGCGCCTGGTCGGTGAGCGCACCGGTCGCGTCGTACCGGTCGAGCACGTCGACTGGCCGTCGACGTTGGCGCCGATCGAGACCCGGAACTTCGTGGCGGACGTGGCCCCCCTCTGGCAAGCTGCCGGCTTTAGCGCCGCGGTTTCGCTGGAGCAGGGGCTCCGCCAAACCATCGACTATTTTTCCCAAGCTGAAGGGCAAGCATGAACATCCTGGTCATCGGCGGAGCGGGTTTTTTGGGGGCCAATCTGGTGCGGCGCTGCCTGGCCGAGCCCGGCAACGAGGTCACCGTGCTCGACACGCTGGACCCCATGCTCAAGGCCACCACCGCCAACCTACGTCAGGTTTGGGACAAGATCCGTTTCGTGCGCGGCGACATGGGTGACGAGCCGCTGATCGCCGATACGGTGCAGGGCAAAGACGTCATTTTCAACTGCGCCGCTCAGACCTCGCACCCTCTCTCGCTCCAGAACCCGATCCACGACGCGCAGATCAACTGCGTCGGCAACCTGCGCTTGCTCGAAGCGGTACGGCTGCTGAACCCGAAAGCGGTCGTGGTTTACACCTCCAGCAGCACCGTCATCGGCCGCGCCGTCGGCGACGTGATCGACGAAAACCACGGCGAGCGACCGCTCGACATCTACTCCGCCAACAAGGGCGCGGCCGAAAAGTACTACCGCATCTACCACCGCGTGCATGATCTGAAGACAATCACGCTGCGCTTCGCCAACCTGTACGGCCCTTACGGCAAGGGCTATCCAGAGTTCGGATTCGTCAACTATTTCATCAACTTGGCCCACAACGATCAAGAGATCACGGTCTACGGTCCGGGCCAACAGCGCCGCAACGTGCTGTACGCCGAAGACGCGGCCGAGGCTCTGTATCTCGCCGCGCAGAATCCCAAGCTGTACGGCGAAGCCTTCTTTGCGACGCACGACGAGCACGTGTCGGTCATCGACATCGCCTCGCACATCGTCAAAGTTTTCGGGCGCGGCAAGCTGACTCACGTCGAATGGCCCGAAGAGCGCAAGCGCATCGAGGTCGACGACGTACGCATCTCTTCCGAGCTTTTGCGCGGCCTGTCCAGCTGGCGGCCCCGTTACAGCTTCTTGGAAGGTCTGGAACGTACCCGCGCCATCATGGAGCAAAAGTAGCAATGAAAATCGCCATCACCGGCGCGCTCGGTCACATCGGCTCGCGCTTCATTCACAGCCTTTCACCCGGTCAGTTCGAGGAAGTGCTGTTGATCGACAATCTGGCGACGCAGCGCTACCCGTCGCTGTTCAACCTGCCCGAAGGCGTGCGCTATCGCTTCGTCGAAGCCGACATCATGACCGCGGATTTGACGCAGCTGTTGAGCGGCGTCGACGCCGTGATTCACCTGGCCGCCATCACCAACGCCGCCGGCAGCTTCGAAAATCAAGATCAGGTCGAGCGCGTGAATTACGACGGTACCGAGCGAGTTGCGCGCGCCTGCATGCAAACCGGCACCCGTCTCGTGTTCTTGTCCACGACCAGCGTGTACGGCACCGCCGCCGCCGTCGTCGACGAGAACTGCAGCGAAGACGAGCTGAAGCCGCAGAGCCCGTACGCCCAAAGCAAGATCAAGAGTGAAAAGCTCTTGGCCAAGCTGGCGGCGGAGTCATCGCTCAAGTTCATCGCTTGTCGCTTTGGCACCATCTACGGCACGTCGATCGGCATGCGCTTTCACACCGCCGTGAACAAATTCGTCTGGCAAGCGTGCATGGGCGAGCCGATCACGGTCTGGCGCACGGCCATGGACCAAAAGCGCCCCTACCTGGAGCTGGGCGACGCGGTGCGGGCGCTGCTGTTCGTTTTGGAGCGGGACCTGTTCGACGGGCAGGTCTACAACGTGCTGACGGACAACTGCACGGTCGGCCAGATCGTGGAAGTGATTCGCCGTCGCGTGCCCGATCTCGGCGTCAAGCTGGTGGACGCGGCGATCATGAATCAGCTGTCGTACGAGGTCGCGTGCGAGAAATTCCGGGCCAAGGGCTTCGAGTTCCGCGGCAGCTTGGACGCCGAAATCGAGCGCAGCATCGCGCTCATCCGCAACGCCCGACCCCGCGCCTAGAACCTCCTCGGGGGCGTCCCCGAAAAAAGTGCTCCCCCGTTCACTTTCTTCGCAACCGCCCCCGCGTCTGACCGATGGGCTCCAGTTCTCAGCGAAACAGGAGCAAAATCATGACGACGCGAATCGGTACGGGAGGTCCTTCTACGGGCGTTGCGGCGACGCCCAGCGCGGCGCGGGTCACGGCCGCGCCCGCCCAGCCTTTCAAGGCCGTAATGAGCGCGGGGGCGAGCGCTATCTTGAACGGGGCCGAGCAAGCCGTCACGCGCCTGCCAGGGGGGCCGATCTTGGCGGCCGCCCTGCGTCCGACCGCAGCTGACGTGGGTCCAGCCCAAACCGGCGCTGGCACCGCCAGCGCTTTGAGCTCGTCCTTGCCGGAAGGGACGGCCGGGACGGCCGGGGCAGCCACCGGTAGCGGCACCGCCGGCGCCGAAAACGGCGGCGTCGAAGCGGCCTTGAACCAGAGCGCCAACCAAAACCTCTACTTCATCGAGATTCAGGAGCGCATCAGCGCGGAGAGCCGCAGCTATTCGGCCATCTCCAACGTGCTAAAGGCGCGCCACGACACCGTGAAAAACGCCATCGGCAACATTCGCTGATGGCTGGCGGCGAATCGGCGTTCTAAAGTGCGAACAAGGCCACGGTTCCCATGAGCATCGACGGCATCGGCAAACGCGGCGGCGTCCTTCCCGGAGCACAGCCTCCGGGCGCGGTGCCGGCGCAAGGGTCCTTTTCGGTGGACGGCGCGTCACCGGTCGCGGCCGCTGGTGCGGCTGAAGCCACCGGCAAAAGCGACGCCTTCCTGGCGCTCGAGCGGGGCGAAATCAGCGTCGATCAATATCTGGACGCTCGGGTCGAGAGCGCCGTCGGGCCGCTGTTGTCGCGCTTGTCGCCGGAGCAAATGGAGTTCGTGCGCGCGGAGCTGCGCTCGGCGCTGACCACCGACCCGGTGTTGGTGGAGCTGGTGCGAAAGACGACGAGCGGCGCTGTCGGAAGCGAATGAGCTTGCCGCTTTTTCGCTGGGTGGTGGCAGCGCCGTTGCCTCTCACTCGGCTCCTGGAAGAGCACGGCTTAACCAGCGCGCTCGGTGAGGGTCGCGTTTTCGTGGACGGCGTGCGCGCCGGGCCGGGGCTGCTGCCGCTGCCCGTAGGCGCGGCGGTCGAAGTGTTTGCGCCGCGCCCGCGCGCCGACATCCGCATTCTGAACGAAATCGAAGACGTGTTCGCGGTGCACAAGCCCGCGGCGTTGCCGACCGAGCCGGATCACAGCGGCGCCGACTGCGTGCTCGCGCAGCTGGCCAAGCTGCTGCGTGTCGAACCGGAAGGCTTGTTCGCGGTGTCGCGGCTCGACGTGGGCGTGAGCGGGGTGTTGCTGGTCACGTTGGGCGCACGCAGCCGAGAGCGGATGCTCGCGGAGCGTGCCGCCGGTCAGTTGCGCCGCCGCTACGTGGCGCTCGCGGCGGGCGTACCCGAGCCGGCCGAGGGTGACTGGCGTGAAGCGCTCGGCAGCAAGGGTCAAGGCCGGCGCGCGGTCGACGGGCGGGACGCTCAGAGCGCGCACACGCGCTACCGTGTCGTTGCTACGGCACAGCCCGTCGTGCGTGACGGCGTCGCCACCACGTTGCTGGCGTTGTCCCCCGTCACGGGGCGAACGCACCAGCTACGCGTGCACGCCGCCGCCCACGGGGCGCCGCTGTTGGGCGACCGTAAGTATGGCGGCCCTCCGCGCATGACAGCGGCCGACGGCTCTGTCCACGCCTTCGCTCAGATTCTGCTGCACTCAGCGTGGGTACAATGGGGCATGGCCGGGCAGCAGACGCGCATCACGTCCGAGCCCGCCCAACCGCTGGTCGACGCTTGGCTCGCGCTCGGCGGAGACCTTGCCGCCATGCAAAGCGCGCTCGACTGAGCCGCCCGCGCGTACGATTCGGTGCTCGCTCGACGGGCTCCCCGGCGGGAGCTACGTTGCGCGACCTCGTGTCTCGCCTCGCCTTCTTTCAATCTTCGCGACTCGTCGTGCTCGGCACCGCGCTCGCGCCCCTCGTTGCAGTTGCGTGCTCCTCCGCTCGCTACTCCACCGAGCCCGGCGCGCCATCGCTCGTCATGCCCGCCCATTTCGCAGAGGGCAAAGGAGGCCCCGCCGCTGCTAGCGGCACGACCTTGCCTTCGACGCCTCCGCCGCCCGCGGCTTCTAGCTCGGCGGCGCCGGCTGGCCCCGTGGCCCCGGTGCTCGTGCCCAGCACCGCGCCCGATCCGACGCCACTCCGCCAGGCCGAGCAGGTGGAGTATGAGCTCGAGCTCAGCGAAGGTAAGGTCCACGTCGTTTCGGTGAAGGCCGTCACGTTGTCGGCTCCCGTCGTCACGCCCCGTCGACTCGGACGTTACGCCATCGAGCTCAGCATCGGCCCGGAGTTGCTGGAGCGGGTGCGCTTCGACTTTCCGGGCACCGCCGCCGACGACCCGCAAGTGGGCCCCAAGAAACCGCTGTTCGCGCCGCTCACGCTCTCCGAGCGGGCGATCGCGCGCGTGAAGCTGCAAGTCCCCCAAAGCCCCCGCGTACGTCGCGCGGTGCTGGTGGACCGCGCGCTCAACACCGCGACGGAGTTGGAATGGCCACTCCCCGCCGTGCCGAAAGCCGCCGCGGCTCCGTCCGCTTCGGCGAGCGCGAAGGCGCCATCGGTTCCGTCCGCTTCGGCGAGCGCAAAGGTGCCACCGGCTCCGTCCGCTTCCGGAAACGCGAAGGTTCCGCCTCCGGCATCCGCTTCCGGAAACGCGAAGGTTCCGCCTCCGCCTCAACCCTGACGGCGCGCCAGCTCGGCTTCGAGCTCACGAATGCGCCGTGCGTCGGCTTCGCTCGGCGTCGCGAACAACTGCTGTCCCTGCTCATCGTGACTGAGGCGCAGGGACGGCCCCAGCCGCGGATCTTCGACGATCAGCCAATAGCCGGGGAGCACGTTGCTCTGGACACCGCCGCCTGCGGTTTCGCGCTCGACGAGATCGTCTTCGACGCGATGCCAGACCTGTAGCTTGGCTGCAGGCGCGTCGGGATCGAAGCGTACCAACTCTCTGACGCCGAGGTGCCGGTACTGCAGCAGCTTGCCTTCCCAGTTGCTATCGCGCGCGTCGTGGTCGCTGATGATCTCGACCGCAACGTGCGGAGCGCCGCGCTCCCAAACCTTCCAGCTGCCGAACAGCTCGTCCGGCCCGCCCAAGCGCAAGAAAGCGTCCGGCGCGAGGCAGATGCGCGGGTTGGCGGCGTCCCAATACACGAACTGGTCGCAGCCGATGTGCGCTCGCTCGGCGAACGCGAGCTTCAAGAACTGGTAGACGAGCGTCTTCAGCTCGAGGTGCCACTTCGTTTCAGGCACCTGCTCGTGCTCCGGAAAATGGAGCGGCCGCGGAGCCCTGACGTAGCGAAAGGGCCCGATGGTGACGCCTTCCGGATTCGTGCCACGTTGCTGCTGTTCGCCCGCAGGCATTGACATAAGCTAGCCCTCCCATTCCCCTCCCACCAGTCGGTCGCGACTCTCGCGAGTTGCGTGGGATTTGGGCGACGAGGCGCCAGAGACGAATGCGGGCTGAAGCGTCTCTACAGGCCCAGCTGGGCCAAACCGGCCTACCTCTGCTTACCGGGCAGATCTTCTGGCGCCGCCGCGCGTCAATGTTGGTGATTCTCAGCGGTACTCATGCAAATCTCGCGAGCCAACATGAAGTGCGACGCTTGCGGTCATGCCAACATCGATGGAGCGCGCTTCTGCGCCAACTGCGGCGCCCTGATGCCGGTCGAGCCCGAGAAGGGGCAGGACGCCATGATTGGCCAGCTCATCGGCGGGCGTTACCGGGTAACGGGGGTGCTCGGCGAAGGCGGCATGGGCATCGTCTACGTGGGCGAGCAGCAGATGGGCTCGACGGTGCGCAAGGTCGCGATCAAGACGTTGCACCAGCACCTGTCCAAGGACCCGGCGGTGCTGGCGCGCTTTCATCGCGAGTGCGGCACGGTCGCGCAGCTCGAGCACCCGAACACCATCAAGTTTTACGACTTCGGCGCCACCGCCGACGGCACCCTGTACATCGCGATGGAGTTCGTGGCGGGCCGCTCGCTGGCCGACGTGGTGCAAGAGGGGCCGATGGCGCCCGACCGCGTGATCAAGATCATGCGCCAGGTGTGCGGGGCGTTGGACGAGGCGCACATGCAGGGCGTCATCCACCGCGACCTCAAGCCCGAGAACATCGTGCTCACGGATCGCGCCGGTGAAATCGACTTCGTGAAGGTGCTCGATTTCGGCATCGCCGCCCGCACCGAGTCGGCCGACGCCGCCAAGGAAGCCAAGCTCACCCAGCAAGGCATGGTGCTCGGCACCCCGCCGTACATGAGCCCCGAGCAGTTCACGGGCAAGGCGCTCGACGCCCGCAGCGACATCTACTCGCTGGCGGTGATGTCGTACGAGATGCTCACCGGTAAGCTGCCGTTCGAAGCCGACACGCCGTGGCAGTGGGCGACGCAACACATGACGGCCCAGCCGATTCCGTTCGAGGTCTCGGCACCCGCCAAGCACCTGCCCGACGGCATGCGCCGCGCGATTTTGCGCGGCTTGTCGAAGGAGCGCGAGCAGCGCCCGTCCACCGCGCGCGAGTTTTTCAGCGAGCTGTCCGACGGCGGTCGCATGACCGTCGAGGCCAACCCGGCCGAAACCGCGGCGGCTGCTCGCACCGGCACTGCGGCCATGGACGCCGTGCCCGCGTTCGCGGCCGGCGCCGCTCAGGCCGCGCCATATACGCCTCCGCCTGCGCACCCTGCTCCCACGCCGATGGCCCACGCGGCCGCGGCGGCCGTTCCTCCGGCTCCAACTCGGGGCGGCGGTGGCGCCGGCGGCGGCAAGGGTCTGATTTTTGGTTTGGTAGGCGTGGGTGCGGTGCTGCTCGGCGCGATCCTGATCTTGGTGGTCCGCAGCAATAAGCCTCAGAACGACGATTTGCCGCCGATTGCTATCAACACCACGCCTTCGGGCACCTCCGCCAGCACGGGGGCGGTCGAGATCAAGCCGCTCGACACCCCGCCGCCCGAAGTGCCGGCGGCAGGCGGGACCACCACCTCTACTGGCGGAACGAGCGCCGCGCCGGCCGACACCGGCAAACCCGCGACCACCGGTGGTACCGGCAAGCCCACCACGACTCCAGCGACGCCCAAGGGTGACCCGTGCGACGCCTGTCAGGCGGCGGCGGCCAGCGGTAACGCGAGCGGCGTGAACGCCACGATCGGTCGCTGCACCGACGCCGGCAAGCAGGCCCAGTGCAAGGCGGTCCTGGGACGAACCGCGGTCGGGGCCGTGAAGCAAGCGGCCCTGAACGGCCAGTGCGACCGCGCCAAGGCCCTCGTTGCGGCCGCCGACGCCGCCGGCGTGAAGGGTGCGGCCCGCGGGCTCGCCGGCTCGAGCTGCAAGTAACTGTCCGGAGTTACGCCGGAAAGCGGAGTTCCGCTGACAGTGCAAAACAGAGCGCTGGCCGTTCCCTTGACGGACCCGGGGACCTGTTCTTAACTCCAGTCCTCAACCCGGACATGGCCACCTGCCGTCCACCAGTTATTGAAGAAGTCGCCCGAAAAGCTCGGCTTCTAGCGTTGTGCGCAGAGGGGAGTTCTGCCGCCAAGACGCGTTCCTTCGTGAAGGTGACACCCCCGCATGACTAGCCGTATGACCTGGCCTGACCTCTGTCGCTCGGAGCGTTACAAGGGCCTTTGGGTAGCGATCGACAACTGTCGCTACGACTCCTCCACCCGTCAGCCCGTCGAGGGCGATGTGGTCGACTCCGACGAAGAGCTTTCCGAGCTGTGCGCCCGCATGCGCGAGGCCGGGCGCTCTTCCTGCACCATCGTTTTCTGCGAAAATGCCGTCTATGTGTCGGAACCGGCCAGCTCCAGCCGCCCGACCGCTGACCGTCGCGCCGTCTCCTGAGCCAGACATAGGGCATCGGGCGTCTCTGCCAAGGGGCGTAGCCCTTGGGCAGACGCGCCGCGGGCTGGTCACTAGCGACCCTTGCGCATGATTTGGCCGCCATTGGCGATGGCCCACACGTCGCGCGTGGTGCCCCACAGAGCCGTGACGCGTGCACTTCCCGCCGCCGAGTACGACCAGTCGGTGCCGTTCCAGTGCATCAAGCGGGACAAGAAGATCCACACGTCTTTTTCATCACTGGCCCAGCCCGCTTCGATCGAGCTGTTGGTCAACGAGATGTTCGAAGGCGCCATGGTGGGCTCGAGGTTGTCCGCCATTGCTATGCCGTTCCAGCGCCCGAGCTCGGGACGGGCACCGCCTGCCTTGTAGGCAGACCAACCGACGTGCCCGCCGATCCATACCAACGAGCCGTTGCCGAAGGCGACGTTGTAGGTGGGAGTCTCGCTGGGGTGGGGCGGTAGCAAGGACCATTGGAATCCGTTGAAGTGGATTCGGTTGCTGCCGCCAACCGCCACCACGTCCAAGGCGTTTCTTCCCCAGATGCTTTGCAGCGGACCGAAGCTGTCGGTCGGCCAAACGCTCCACTTTATTCCGTCGAAGTGCAGGAAGCGACCGTCGGCGTCCACGGCCCAGACGTCCCGATCCGCGCTGCCCCAAACACCTTTGACGTCGGCGGAGGTCGGGCTCGGTTCATCCCGCCACGTGGTGCCGTCCCAATGCAGCAGAACGCCCTGCGCGCCGACTGCCCAAACATTCGACTCGCTGCTGCCCCAGAGGGCGAG
>JBEQSW010000305.1:0-12370 GCA_040348565.1 Myxococcales bacterium
CGAGCTTGCAGCTGATGGGGTGGTACTCGAGCCGCACCTCCACGCCCTGCACCGACGCCCGAAACAGGTAGGCGTGGGCCAAGTCTCCGAGCGGGATGAGCACGCGGGTGGTCGGAGTCGCTACGCCCTCGGGTGCCACCGGCTCGCCGTCGAACGCGGATACGCAGGGCGCCGCCGGCGTGCCGTGCAAGACGGCGTACGACGTGAGGAACGCCTGCGGCGCGTCGCCGCCGTCGCTCACGATCACCGGATGACGCGTGCCCGGATAAGGCGCGGCCACGATGCGCGGGGTGGACGCTTCGGCGCTCGGCGAGCAGCGTTCGACCTTCTCGGGCAACGAAAGCTGAGTGGGCACGTCGATGGGCGGATCCAACACCGCGCCGCGCGCGCGGAACAGAAACAGCTTGGCTTCGGCCCGCGCCGACGCGCTGTCGAAGGTCTCGATCACCTGCCCGGCGCGCAGGCCCGAATAGGCGATGTTGGAGCTTTGGGTCAGCCCAAAACGCGCCGGATCGAGCGCCCCGTTGGCGAACGCTTCCAGCTCTTGCTGCCCGTTGCGCAGCGAAGCGCGCACGACGCCGCTGCCCCGCCCCACGAGCAGGAGCGGCACGTGCTCGCCGTCCACGTGCGCCATTTCCGAGTGGGTGCCGCGCACCGCGACCGTGGGCCAAGTGACGGGCGGGATGCTCTCGACCCGCTGCCCGTCGAAGAACAACGTCGGCTGGTTGTCGGCGGGGGCGTGGTGGATGCGCAGATAGAGGCCACCTTCGGCGATGCTGAGCAGGGCCGGATCGGCTTCTTGTTGGCCGCGCGAGCCGCGCGCAAAGTCGCCGGGAGCGTAGGCGCCGCCGTCACCCACCGTGACCCGCCGGGTACGGCCTTCGAACAAATTGATCCAACCGAGCTCCACGCCCATGAGGTGGGTGCTGGTCGAGCCGTCCGGGATGACGTAGCGCAGCGCCGCGACGCCTTCGACCTGATCGGAGACGCCGAGCGCGAAGGCGCGCCCGCGTTCGCTCGGTGCCAGCAGCTGCTCACGCTCCACGCGCGGCTTGCTGCCCGTGGTCGCCACGAACGCCCACGCCGACGCGCGCGCCGGATCCATGCCGGAGGCGAACCAAGCCGCCTTGCCGATGGCGGCTTGAAACGCGGTCGGAAATTCGGTCGCGCCGTCCAAGCCCTGCCACGCCGTGGTGTCGAGCGTGCAGCTGATCGGCGTTTTGAGGCGCGGCACCGAATAGTCGACGGGCGCCGAGGCCAGAGGCGGCTGCATCCACGAGTCGTCTTCGGCCTGGCCACCCCAACCCAACCGGGAAATGTCCGGACCGATGGCGCAGCCGCTGGGCGTGCAGGCGACCTGGACTTCGCAGTTGCTCTCGTTGACGCACAGGTCAATCGGCAAGCGGCCCAGGCTTTGGAAAGTCGAGCCGCCGTCGAGAGATTCCCAAACGTCGTTGGTGGCGGGAGAAACCGAAAGCGCGCGGCTGCCGGCGACGCCGAGCAGCGCGCGGGGATCCGGCGGCCGAGCCACCGACAACACTCGGCCCGCTTCGTCGAGCACCAGCCAAACGCGCGAGCGGTAGCGCGACACGGCCAGGCCCACGCTGCCGTCTTCGGCCGGAACCAACGCGTCGATGCGCACGCCCGAGACGTTGCTCTCCCAGCGCTCGTCGCCGTCGGAGCCGTCGCCGGTGGGCAAGCTCAGATCTTGAGCCTCGAAGCTGCGCCCGCCGTCACGCGACACGAAGATGGCCAAGACACCGCCCTTGGTGCGGCGCCCCACCGCGTACGCGGTGCGGCCGTCGAGCGAAAAGGCCAGCGCCAGCGCTGTATCGGCCAGGGACGGCGTCGCGGCGGTGATGAGCTCCATCCCGCTCGTGGCGCGCGCTTTGGCTCCCCCGAGCCCGGCCGCAGCCGCCCCGGAGACTTTCGGCTTGCCGGTCGCGGGCGCGCGCCGCGTGATGCCCTGCGGCGCGCAGCCGGCGCCGCCGTGATAGCTCGCGCAAACGCCGGCCAGCAGCAACGTATCGCCTTCGCCCAAGGCCAGGCGAAAGCTGGCCAAATTGCCGTCCAGCACCGTGCCGTCGGAATGAAACGAGCGCCCGCCGTCGGCGCTCGACCAAAGCTCGATGGGCTGCGTGGCGGCTTCGGCCCCGGCCCGAAAGCAAGCCACCTTCAGCGAGCGCTCGAACGCCGCCAGCCGCACCGCCTTGCACGGTGACAGCTCTGGCAAGTCGCGCGAGGTCAGCGGCCCCGCGAGCGGTCCCGAGGTGAGCTGCCAAGCCGCTTTGTCGCGCATGCCGAGCTCGAAATACGAGCCGGCGGTGCTGACCGCGCGGCCTTCGTTGAGCGCGCCCGCATCTGGACCGCGGGGTGCTTTCAGCTCCAATGCCGGGCTCAGCGCCACGCTCTTCAGGTTCTCGAGCAAGGGGGACGGGGCGGCGCGATAGCGAAACATGCCCAGCGGCGAGAGCACGCCATGGCTGCGATCCGGCAAGCGCTCCAGCCCGAACGCGCCTACGCTGGGCGTGGCGAGCGGCGCGAACGTCTGACCGCCGTCGTGGGTTTCGAACAACGCTTCCGGTACGGCCAAGGCGAGCCCTTGCCCACCCTCGCCCAACAGCACGCTCACGAACTTGGGACCACTCGGGCCGACGGATTTCCAGGTGGCCCCGCCGTCCTCACTGCGCAAAAGGCCACGGTCGCGACGGATGCCGACGATGGCCGCGCCCGAGCTGGTCACGCTGGACAGCGGCTCGAGCGGAGCGCTGGAACGGAAGAACGGCTCGAGCGGCGAGCGAGCCTCGTAGCTGACGCCGCTGGCTCCGACGAAGATGAAGCCACCGGTCGGCGCCTTCAGGATGCCGACCAAATCTTCGGGGGCCAGCACCGACGCCGCGGTCAGCACGTTGCTGCCCTTGGACGCCAGCCAGCGCTCGCCTCGCCGCCCCGCCAGCACGCGTTCGCCCGCGGACAGCTCGAGCTCGGCGTTGATGTGCGCGGGCTGCGCGGGATGGTAACGCCAGACCGCCGGCGTCACGAACGCGGCCGACGCCGAGACCTCGGAAACGAGTGAAGGGCGCGGCCTTTCGGCGGGGCGCCCTTCACTGCCTCGGCATGCGCCGCCGAGGATCGCTAAAAAAGCCAGCGCCAGAGAAGCGTCGAACGACCGCGTGCTCTGGCCCCAGCTTCGCACTTCAGCCGTTCACGAGCTCGAGCAGCTTGGCCTTCGTGGTCAGACCCACGTGCTGAGCGGCGCGCTGGCCGTTCTTGAACACCATGATGGTGGGAACGCCACGAACGCCGAATTTACCGGCCGTGATGGGCGAGTCATCGACGTCGAGCTTGCCGACCTTGACCTTGCCGTCGAGATCCCCGGCGATTTGGTCGATGATGGGAGCGAGCGCCTTGCAGGGACCACACCAGGTGGCGGTGAAGTCGACCAGCACGGGGACGCTGGAATTGACGACCTCTTGGTCGAAGTTGAGGTCGTTGAACACTTGAACTTTTTCGGATGCCATGGTTGCTCCCTGGGGAGAAAAACGAGCAGCTGGCAACATAATGCCGGTTCCGATTAGCGCAAAGGCTTGCTACCCCTCCCGGCGCCCCTTCCCCGCCTTTCCGCCCAGATCGCCCCCGCAAATTCCCACCATGAACCGTTCCGGCGCCGCCCCATGAAACGACGACCTGTCTCGTGGGCGCTGGGGCCCCGGCCCCCAGCTCCGTTCTCGGGCGGACCGAAGCAAGCGGATTTGGTCCCATGAAGCGACAACCGGAGCTTCTCGTACCGGCGGAAGAGATTTGGACCGCCGATCCATGGCCGGCGGGCTGGACGCCCGAAAGTGTCATCGAGACGCTCGAGCCGCTCACCTTGGACGAGCGGCGCGCGCGCCTTTGGTCCGTCATCCGCGGTCGCATTGGCAGCGTCACGGTGCTGATGGACGCGCCCCACGACCCGCACAACGCGGCCGCGGTGCTGCGCTCTTGTGACGGGCTCGGCATTCCGCGCGTGCATTTGGTCCCGCGCGAAGAAGACTTTGCGGTCGGCCGCACCGTCGCCAAGGGCGCCGAGCGCTGGATCGAGGTCGTGCCCCACCGCTCGCCCGAGGCCGCGTTGCACGCGCTGCACGCGCAAGGCTTCACGACCGTGGCGACGCACCCGGAAGGCAACTTGTCCGCCGAAGAGCTGGCGGGCGTGCCGCGCGTGGCGCTGATCCTGGGCAACGAGCACGATGGGCTGCGCGACGCGCTGCACCAGGGCGCGAAGGAGTCGGTGCGCATCCCGATGCGAGGCTTCGTCGAGAGCTTCAACGTGAGCGTGGCGGCGGCGGTGCTGCTGTACGCCGCCACCCGGGGGCGCGCCGGCGACCTTTCAGAGGCCGAGCAACTGCGCTTTTACGCGCGGGCGCTGGTGCGTTCGGTGCCCCGCGCGCTCGACGTGCTGGCGGCGGTCAAAGGGGCCTAGCCCTGCCGCGCCGGAAAGACTAGCGTCGGCGCCCCCACGCATGTCCCGCCTCAGCTCCGAAGTCAGTGTTCTCGGCCCAGCCACCAGGGTGACGGGCCGGGTGTCCGGCGAAGGCTCGCTGCGCGTCGAGGGCAAGGTGCGCGGAGACATCCAAATCAGCGGAGACGCCGAGATTGCGGCGGCCGGCAACGTCGAAGGCAACCTCACGGCGGCCTCGCTCGACGTTTCCGGCACCTTGCTGGGCGACGTCGTAGCGAGCGGCCCCGTCGCCATCCGCGAGGGCGCGGTGGTGCGCGGCGACTTGCGCGCGACCGAAGTCTCGATCGAGCCGGGCTCGCGCGTTTCCGTGCGCTTGATGAACGACTTCGAGTTGGACCTGGGTCCCGCAGACGCGGGCGCAGCCGCCAAGCGCCGTTGAGATCCCCGAAAGTAGAGAACGAGTAA
This sequence comes from Myxococcales bacterium, assembly GCA_040348565.1. GTDB lineage: Bacteria > Myxococcota_A > Polyangia > Polyangiales > Polyangiaceae > PMG-095. The sequence continues at coordinate 4,910 of JBEQSW010000305.1, forward strand.
CAGCATGGCAGGCACGGTCATCGGAGAAGGGCTGAGCGTCGAAGGCGACATCACCAGCGACGAAGAAGTCGTCGTTCAAGGCAACTTGCGCGGCAAGCTCACGTCGTCGGACGCCGTATCCATCGGCCCGAGCAGCGTCGTGCAAGCGGACATTGCCGGGCAGAGCGTGAGCATCGCCGGGCAAGTCACCGGCGACATCACCGCGCCCGAGCGCGTGGACATTCAGGCGGGCGGGCGCTTGGTGGGTGACGTCAAGGCCGCGCGCTTCACCATCGCCGACGGAGCCTCGTTCAAGGGCGCCGTGGACATGGAGGTTTGAGCATGAGCCAAAGCTCTATCATCGGCGCCGGCACGGTCGTGCGCGGCAACTTGGAAGGCGAAGGCTCGCTCGAAATCCATGGCCGCGTCGAAGGCGACGTGAGCATGACCGGCGAAGTATTGGTCGGCGAAGGCGGCGCCGTCTTAGGGGACGTCACGGCCGCCAAAATCAGCGTTTCTGGTGCGGTCCAAGGCGACTTGCGCGGAAGCGAAGCGCTGCTGCTCGAGCGCGGCGCCAAAGTGGTCGGCGACTTGAGCGCTCCGCGCGTCGGCATTGCCAACGGCGCGCTGGTGCGGGGTTCCGTGCGCACCGAAGGCGAGCCGGCGCCCGCCGCCAAGCGCGCCGCGGGGCCGGGCCTCAAGCCAGCCACCTTTGCCGCCAAGCCCGTCGCCAAGACCGAGCCCAAGCCGCCCGCGCTCTCGCGCGTGAGCGAGCCTTTGGAGGTCGCGGCCCCGGCACGCCCGAAAGAAAAGGCGCCCGAGCGGCGTCCGCCGCCGCCGGTGTTGCCTTCCCTGGGCAAGGGGGCCAAAGGCAAAAAGAAGAAGGATAGAGACGAGTGACCGACACGTCCAAGCGGGCCCGCCTGATTCAGCTTCTGGCCGAGCGCAGCTTCGAGCGCCGCAAGGTGACGCTGGCGTCCGGACGCGAGAGCGATTTCTTCATCGACTGTAAGCAGACCATGCTCACCGCCGAAGGCCATGCGCTGATTGGCGAGCTGATGTTCGACTTGCTTTCCCAGCTGCCCGAGTGCGAGGCAGTGGGCGGGGTCGAGCTCGGCGGCTGCCCGCTGGCCAGCGCGGTTTCCCTGGTGAGCTTTCAACGCGGCCGGCCGCTCAACGCGCTGTACGTGCGCAAGGCCAAGAAAGACCACGGCACCACCAAGCTGGTCGAAGGCGACAAGTCGCTGAAGCCTGGCCTCAAAGTCGCGCTGCTCGAAGACGTCGTCACGACCGGCGGCTCCAGCCTGAAGGCGGTCGAATCGCTGAAAGAAGCCGGCGCTCAGGTGGTCGGCATCGTGGCCCTAGTCGACCGGCTCGAAGGCGGCGCCGAAACCATCCGCGCCTCCGGCCTACCTTTGGTCACCCTCGCAACGCGCAAAGACTTCATCGCCGACTAGCTCGCGGGGGTAGGCCTGTCCCGCCGCCCAGCTGGGCGGCATCGCTACATACGGAAACCGGGCCTCCCCTGCAACGGCTCGAGAGCGAGACGAGAGAACAGGAAGGCGGGAAGGCGGGAAGTTTACGATTGTTCGAGCAGGAGATCTGGAGAGGGTCTGCCCCGGTGCCGGTTTTCCTGGCGCGCAGCGCGCGGACCCCAAATTCTCGCTTCCCGCCTTCCCGCCTTCCTGTTGATCCCTGCTCGTCGAGCACGGCATGAAAGGCCGAGACACGGGCGGGGGTGTCCGGCTAGGTTGGGGGGCTGTATGCGGCTTTTGGCTTCGTTCCGTGGTGCGCGCCGGGTGGCGGCGATCGCGTTCGGAGCTTGCGTGCTCGTGAGCGCGGGCTCGCTGAGCGCGGCCGAGGCGCAACCGAAAGAGCGTCAACTCACGCCCGAGGAAATCGACGCCTGGCTCGACTCACGCGCCATGCCCAAGTCGGAAGGCGATCACGGCAGCGACGACGAGCTCGAGGCGCCACCGCCACCGCCGCGTAAGAAGGGCTTCGTCCTCGAATCGAGCATCGGCGTGATGGGGCAGCTGGGGCACCTGAAGAACATCACCCCCAACGCCCCCTGGTTCGGCCTGCGCTTCGGCTTCGAGCCACTGCGTTGGCTGATGGTTTTCGCCGAGTCCGACGTGTTCATCGCCAGCACCTCTTACGCGCACGAGCCGCCACCGCCGCGCTCGTTCGCGTTTTGGAACGTGGGCGCGGGTTTCCGCCTCACGGTCAAGCCGACCGATCGCTTCGGGGTCTATCTGCAGGGCAGCTTGGGCGGCGGCCGGGCCACCGAGGACGTGCTGGAGCTCTACGGCTACCAGCACGCCGACGAGCTTGGCTTCTACCAAAGCGCCGAGCTCGGGTTCGAGTGGTATCAAATCAACCCGCATCTGGCGCTCGCCCTGCATGGCGGCGTCCGCAACTACCCCCGCGCCCTCAAGCGGGACCGGGACAGCCAGCCGCCCATGACTTGGCTGAGCGGCGCCGGCCTCCGCTACACGTTCTAAGAAACCGGGCTTAGCGGGCGGGCTACGGTTGGAGTAGGTCTGGCTCTTGGGCCGTCTCAGGAGGGCGATCGCGGCAGTCGTCTAAAGGCATAAAATGCTTCTGGGTTTCGGGGGCGAGCCTTCGTGCTTGCGTTACCCGAAAGAGCAAGTAAGAACAGGGCCTTACGACTTGAGTAAGGTTCCGAAAAGCCTTGGACAGCGATCTGGCTGAGTCGATTTCAGCGCTACGAAACTCCTTCGAGCGTCGCCGAGTGCCGGTGCAATACGGCAAGGCGGAGCCCTCCACGGTCGAGGCCCTGCGCGGCAAGCTGCGCATCCCGCGTCGCTTTCGCGAGTTCTTGCTCGCCTGCGATCCCGTCGACGTCGAAACCGTGACCCCCGCCGAGCGCGTGCGCTTGATCGCCGCGTCCAAGCTGGAAGACGAGCAGCGTGGCTTCGCCCTGCAAGAGGACGGTCAAGCCCGACCCCAAGGTCAAACCGGCCCCAACGGCTGGCGCAGCACCTGGATCATCATCGGCCACAGCACCCTGCTCGGGGATCCGTACTTCCTCGACACCGCCACCGCCGACGCCGAGGGCGACTGTCACGTCTACACCGCCATGAACGGCACCGAGACGTGGAAGCCGCGCTTGTGCGCCTCCAGCTTCGCGATGTTCCTACGCATTCTGGCCATCGGCATGGAGGTGGCCAAAGGCTTCCCCGATCGTGGCCTGGACGTGGACGACGAACAAGTGTTCCGCGAGGCCCTCGTGCCCAAGATTCGCGAGTACGACCCGGCTGCAGTCAAAGCCGGACACTGGACATGAGCTTCAACTACCGTTCCGTGGACGCGCAAAGCCCAGACTTTGCGGCGACGTTGGCGCGCCTCACGCGGCGCGGCGAGAGTGATCTCGAGCGCGTCGAGCCCGCGGTGAAGGAGATTTTGGCGGCCGTGCGCAGCCAGGGCGACGCGGCAGTGTTGGCCTACGTCGAGAAGCACGAGCGTCGCCGGCCCGCGCAGCTGTTGGTGCGCGACTACGACGGCGAAAGCGCGCTCGCCGCGCTGCCTCCGCTCGTGCGCCAGGCGTTGGAGCTTTCGGCCACGCGCGTGCGGCGCTACCACGAAGAGCAGAAGCGGCACTTGCTGGGCTTTTCGTACACCGAAGAGGGCATCACGCTCGAGAGCCGCGTGCTGCCGGTGAGCCGCGCCGGCGTGTACGCGCCGGGCGGCAAAGCCAACTATCCCTCCAGCGTGCTGATGACCGCCATTCCCGCGCGCGTGGCCGGGGTCGAAGAAGTGATCTTGGCGTGCCCGCAGGTCAGCGTGGAGGTGCGAGCCGCCGCGCACCTGGCAGGCGTGACGGCAATTTTGGACGCGGGCGGCGCGCAAGCCATCGCGGCCTTGGCCTTCGGCACCGAAAGCGTGCCGCGCGTCGATAAAATCGTGGGCCCGGGCAACCTGTACGTGACCGCGGCCAAGCGCCTGGTGTTCGGCGAAGTCGACATCGACGGTCTGGCAGGCCCGAGCGAAATTTTGGTGATCGCCGACGAGCAGGCCAACCCGCGCTGGGTTGCGGCAGATTTGCTGTCGCAAGCCGAGCACGACGAAGCCGCCTACGCGCTGCTGCTCTGCCAGAGTGAGTCGTTCGTCGACAAGGTACGGGCCGAATTGACTCGGCAGTTGGCAGATCTGCCACGCCGCGCCATCGCCGAAGCGTCGTTGAACGCGAATGGCTTGGCGCTCGTCGTTCGTGAGCGAGCAGAGCTTTCTCGTGTGGCGAGCCTGGTGGCAGCCGAGCACGTTGCGGTGCACACTAGTGAACCGTCTGAAGTGGCGCGAGGCGTGTTGCGCGCCGGTGCCATCTTCGTCGGCCCGATGACACCCGAGGGCGTAGGCGACTACGTGGCTGGGCCTTCGCACGTCTTGCCCACGGGCGGCGCCGTGCGTTACGGCTCACCCCTAGGTGTTTATCACTTTCTCGCGCGGACCTCGCTCATCACCTACGAAGCGTCTGCGCTCGCCGAGCAAGCCGCGGCCATCGCCGCTTTCGCCCGCGCCGAGGGCCTCGACGCCCACGCTCGTGCGGTCGAAGTGCGGCTCGAGCGCTAAAAGCCTAAAATTCTCTTTAATCGGAGAGGAAATCGTGGCGGTCTCCGCGATTGCTTCGGGGTAAGCTGCACGCGGCACGGCCAGCCTGCACACGCAGGCGCCGCGCGCGAGGAGCTCCCGCATGACCCGAAGCGTCCGCTGGTCCGTGGCATTTTCCTTGTTGGCTTTGCTGAACGGTTGCGCGTCCGAGCGCGCGCCGATCAACCGAGTTCAACCCGAGGCCTTACAGAAGAGCTTCTTCGTCGGCGCCTCGCTGACCGACGATCAAGACGACCCGCAGTTTTACTACCGGCCCACCGTGGCCGACGTGGACTACGGCGCGTCGCAGAGCGGCCTGTTCACCGCCAGCTACGCCCAGACCACCGCGCGCGTCCGCTGGGAGATCACCGAAGACAAGCTGATCGCCCGCTTGGCCTACGAGCGCATCGAGGGCGCGACCGGCAACGGCATCGAAGAGACCAACACCGGGCAAGTCGCCGCCGCCTTCAAGATCGAAAAGCACTTCGACGTGCGCCGGGACTACAACCCGCAAACCGGCGAAGATTTGAACGTCGTGGTCGAGAACGACACCGACCGCCCCTGGTACGAGCGCGAGTTCATGCGCGTCGACTGGTCGCAGAACCTGATCACGACGGCGTACGATCTGGATACGCTGGCGGCGCTGAAGATTTTCGCCGACGAGCCGCTCGTTTACGAGCCCGTCGCCTACTCGGTCAAAGACCCCAGCGACCCCGACGCGCCGGTTTTCGACGCCAAGACCGGCTACTTCGACATCACCAACAAGGTGTACGTCGAGCCGCAGATTCTAGATACGCCATTCGGTTCTTTCCCTGCCTGCTTCTTCTCGCCCGACGTCCTCAATGGCGGCGCGCCCATCGCCGACTGCAACCCGGTCGAGCTGAAGGTGCGGCTCTCGTTCCGCAAGGTGGAGGACCGCGACTATCAGCCGGTGGACTGGGACGGCACGCGCATGGACATGTTCGGCATGTTCACCACCGCCGAACGCCGCGGCTACCAGCGTAACTACGGCATCGTGGACGACGAGTGGCACCGCTTCGCCTCGCGTCACAATATTTGGCAAGCGTCGCACGCGCGCGACGACCAGGGCGCGCTCGTGCCCTGCAACACCGAAGCCACCACCCCGCCCGGCGCTGATCCGGACCGCGACACGCCTACCGTCACCGGGACCGCCGACGAATGCGACTCGGTGGGCGGCGGCTCGCGTTGCGACAAGTTCGTGCACGCCTGCACGATGCCCTTCAGCAAGCGCCAGATCCGCACGACGCCGTTTTACTACGGCCCGGACAGCGATCCGACGCTGTGGGAGAGCGTGCGCGACGCCGTGAGCCAGTGGGACGTGGCGCTCAGACACGCCATTTTGACCGCGCGCTACACCGAGTGCTTGCGCGTCTCGCAGACGGGACCGAGCCAAAGCGACGAAGAAATCGCCGCTTGCAAGGCCCTGTACCCGACCAGCGAAGCCAAAGAAGACGTGCTGAAGAACGAGCCACAGAACGTGTTCGTGTTCTGCCACAACCCGGTCGTCGCGGGCGACGCCCCGGAGTGCGGCGGAGTCGGGCTGAAGGCGCGCATCGGCGATCTTCGTTACAACATCACCAACGTCATCCAAAACCCGCAGGTGCCGTCGCCTTGGGGCATCTTGGCCGACGCCATCGACCCGCTCACGGGCGAGGTGGTGGCGGCCAGCGTCAACATTTGGAACGCCGTCACCGACGTGCGCACGCAGCTGGCCGTCGATCAGATGCGTTGGTACCTGGGTGAAATCTCGAATGACGACGTCTCCAGCGGCCGCTACCTGAACGACTACCTCGCCGCCAGCACCCGCGCCCCGACCCCGCGCCTGAACAGCTCGCCGCTGCTCGACGACGCGCAGGTCGATCGGCGACTTGCCAGCATCGACCGCAGCCTGCAAACCGGCGACTCGCTGAAGACGTTGCCCGACATGAAGCAGAGGGATCTGATCGACTGGGCCAGCGATCAGACGCGCAGCAAGCTGGGTGACGCCGCGCTCGGCAGCGGCAACACCGGCGCCAAAGCACGCCTGCTGCAAACGCGCGACACGGCGATCGAGACCAAGCTGACGACGAACCCCTACCTGCGGCTGGGCGGGCTCAATCCGGCGACTCCCCCTTCCCACGCCACCCTCGATTTGGCCTCCCCGCTGCGCGGAAACGCGGTCGCGTTCAAGGCCGAGCTGGACCGGCTGCGCGAGAACCAGATGGCCCAAGACGGCCACTGCATGGTCAACGCGCCGGAGCCGATCAGCGTCGACGACTGGGCCCGGATCATGGCCCAGAAGTTTCCGTTGCCGGACAACGCCAGCAGCTCGGACGTGATGAACCGCAATCAAAAGTGGCACGACTACATTCGGCGCCACCTGACCTTCGGCGTCATCTTGCACGAGCTCGGTCACTCGATGGGCCTACGCCACGTGTTCACCGGCAGCTTCGACGCGCTGAATTTCCACCCTCAGTATTGGCAGCTGCGTACCCAAGACGGCGCCGAGACCAAGTACTGCACCGAGCCCACCACCGACGGCTCGACGTGCGTCGGCCCGCGCTGGCGCGATCCGGTCACCGATCGCGAGCGCGATGGGTTGCTCTGGATGTGGGAGCACACCTCGGTCATGGTCTACCCGGGGGATCTCACCCAAGAGGCGGTGGGCATCGGCGCCTACGACCGCGCCGCCATCCGCTTCGGCTACGGCGACGTGACGGACGTGGTCGACGATCCGAGCGTGAGCTGCCCGCCCGGTAGGAACGGCACCCGCGCCTGCACCAACAACGGACGTACCATCAGCGAGCTCATCGACAGCAGCTTCGGCGGCATCGGCGGGCCCTGGTACCGCGACAACAACGCTTCGAACCC
>JBEQSW010000337.1:0-6502 GCA_040348565.1 Myxococcales bacterium
GTTGTGCGCGCCCAGCGGCAGCCCTTGCCGCGACGCTCGCGAAGGCGACGAAGTTCCGGCCGGCTCGTTGATCCGTACTGACCGCCGTACGCTCGCGGAGCTGACGCTGAGCGACGGCAGCGCGCTCTCGCTGGACCGCGATACCGCGCTGCGGCTGGCGACGCGAGGTCGTGGCGGTGAGCTGATGAGAGGCGGTCTGGTGGCGGACGTCGCTCATCGCGAAAGTTGGGGCGCGCGCTTCGAATTCAAGGGCGGCCACCTGGACGTGCTGGGCACCAAATTCTCGTTGCGCTCCGATGACGAATCCGCGGCCGTGCAGGTGGCGCGCGGCGAGGTCCGCTTGTCCGACGGCCGCGGTCACGACGCCGTGGTGCTAGCCGGCGAAGAAGGTCGCGTGTTTCCGGGCTCGCCGCCGACGACCAGCGCCGTGGCCAGCCTGGGTGAAGCCCTGGGTTGGAGCGAAGCCATCAGCCCCGAGCCCGACGAGGAGCCCGAAGCCCGCCCCCGCGCCCTGGGCGAGCTAAAGGCACAAAAACCGGGAGAAAAGAGCGAGCGCGCCGGCGCGGTACGGCTGGACTCGCACGCCGTGCGCGTGAAGATCGCCGGCAGCGTTGCTCGCACCGAAGTCGAAGAGGTCTTCTCCAACCAGACCGATGAGGTGCTGGAAGGCATCTTTCGCTTTCCGTTGCCTCCGGACGCCAAGATCGAACGGCTAGCGCTGGAGGTCGACGGGAAGCTCGAGGAAGGCGCGTTCGTCGATCGCGAGCGCGCCTCCGCCATCTGGCGAGGCGCCATCGTGAACGCAGCTCCGCAGCTGCGCCAGGAGATCAAAGACGAAATCGTTTGGGTGCCGGGGCCCTGGCGTGACCCGGCGTTGCTCGAGTGGCAACGCGGTGGTCGCTTCGAGCTACGCATCTTCCCGATCCCACGGCGCGGATCGCGACGGGTCGTGCTCGCCTACTCCCAGCTCGTCAAGCAGTCGGCTGCCATCCGGCACTACAGCTATCCACTCGGCTTCGACCCGAGCGGCCACAGCACGCCCCTCGATTTCTCCGTCGACGTGCAAGTGCGCGGCCACGACCCGGCGTTTCGCGTGCGCGCGCCCGGTTGGGACGTCAGCCGTGACAAGAGCGAAGGCTTCGAGCACCTGCGCTTCGAGGCCAAATCCTTCGTACCCACCGGCGATTTTGCCGTGGATTACGCTCTTCCGGACCGCGCCGCCGAGGTGTCGGCGTGGGCGTACGGCACCGGCAGCGGCGACACCGCAAGGCCTTACGTGGCGTTGTCGCTTCGCCCGCGCTTGCCCAAAGCGCTCGATCACGGAGCTGGCCGCGCCGTGGCTCTCGTCGTCGATGCCAGCCGTTCCGTCTTCGGTGAGAACTACCGACGCGCGACCTCACTGGCCACGCGCCTTTCGCGTGAGCTCGAGCCGGGCGATCGCCTGACGGTTTTGGCCTGCGACAGCAGTTGCCGCAAGCTACCCGGTGAGCTGCGAGTACCCGGTGCGCAGGCCGCGCAAGACGTACGCCGCTTCCTCGAGCACGAGACACCCGAGGGCGCTTCCGACGTCACGCTCGCAGTCGCGCAAGGCTTCGCCGCCTTGGGTGAATCGGGGCGCACCCCCCAGGTGATCTACATCGGCGACGGTACGGCCACCGCTGGTCCCACGCGGCCCGGAACCATCGAGCGCGCGGTGCGAGCGGCGTTGCCGTCCGGGGGGCGCGTCACCAGCTTGGGCATCGGGCCCGAGTCCGACGCTGAGTCGCTGTTTGCCTTGGCGCGCGGCGGCGGCGGCGGCGCCTTGCCCTACGTGCCGGGGCAACCGCTAGCGGACGCGGCTTTGTCGGCAATTTCCGCTATTTACGGCGCGGCCCTCAGCGACGTGCGGCTCGATCTGCCCGAAGGCTTTTCGCAAGTGGCGCCGGCGCGTCTCGATCCTTTCGTGGCCGGAAGCGAGCTGATCGTCACCGGCCGAATGCGGGACGCCCGGCTCAAAGGCGATGCCGTCTTGCGCGGCACCATCAACGGCCGGCCCTTCGAGCAGCACTACCCGCTCGACGTGGTGGCGAGCGACTCGAGCGGCAACGCTTTCGTGCCGCGGCTGTTCGCCGCCGCCCGCATCGCCGACTTGGAGCGCGACGGCAGCGACAGCGCCAAACGCGAAGCCATCGCTCTGTCTACCGAGCACAGCGTCGCCAGCCGCTACACGTCGTTGCTCGTGCTCGAGAGCGAAGCCATGTACAAGGCCTTCGGTCTGGACAACGCGCGGAAAACGCCAGAGTACACCGCCGACTTCGAAGCGGACGGCTCGAGCGCCAATGGCGAGCTAGCCCTTTCGGACAGCGAGGACGAGGCCAAAGCCAAAGACTCCGCGGGGCTGGCTCTGAACGACCAGGGCGATGCGGTAGCCTCGCGCGCCGCTCCCAGCGCGGCACCAAAGCCGGCCGCCATTGGTCGTAGCGGTGGCGGGCTTTCCGACATCGAGCCCCGAGATCGTTTCGAAGAAGCCTTCAGGGGGACCCCGCCATCCGCGAACGGCCCGAGCGCCGGCGCGCCGGCGCGAAAGCCCGCATTTGCCCCGCCCCCGGCGGCGACCAGCGCCCCCGAAAAGAAGCGCGAACGCGTGATCGACGACGGTAACGTGCTCGCGCCCGAGCCCGAGCCCCGGTCGCGCCCGCGCACCATGATCCCGATGCGTCGGATTTGGGAGCGCAAAGGCGAAGTCTTCAGCGATCGCTTCGTGCCCAAAGCCGCTAGCGGTAGCGCGCTCACGGATGCCGAGCGTGAGCTGTCGCGTGACGACTCGCGTCGCCAGAGCTTGAAGAAAGTCTTCGCGTTGAGCAGCGCTGCCGGCGACTTGGCCGAAGCCGCACGCTTGGCCGAGCGCTGGCTCGAGAAGGAGCCGCTCGATCCCGAAGCCATCACTGCGGTTGCCGACGTCGAAGCTCGCCGTGGCCATCGCGACGCCGCCATTCGCATGCTCGGCTCCGTGCTCGACGTGCGGCCCGGTGACACCGCCTCGCACAAGAGATTGGCGCGGCTGGAGCGCTGGGCCGGCCACGCCGACCTGGCGTGCCGGCACAGCATCGCCATCGCGGAAGGGAAGAGCCAAGATCTCGCGCTGGTGGCCGACGCCGTGCGCTGTGCCCGCGCCATCGGATTGACCGAGGTCGCCGAGGCCCTGCTCGACGCCGCCCCTGCCAGTGAGCGCGCCGGCATCGAGCAACGGCTGGGCCAGTCGGCCAGCGACGAAACGCTGCTGAGCGGCGATTTGCGCCTCGAAGCGAGCTGGAACGGCGGGCCCGATTTGGACCTTTCGCTGCTGGACGTGGACGGACACCGCGTGTCTTGGCTCGGTGCCAACACGCGCTCGGTGATCAGCGCGCGCGACGCCACCAGCTCGTCACGCGAAGGATTGGCGCTGCGCGGCGCCGCCCCGGGCGAGTACGTCGTCGAGCTCACGCGAGGAGCCGGAGCCGGCAGCGCCAACGGCGAGATCGTCGTAACGGTAGCCGGGATACAACGGCGCATCCCGTTCAGCTTCGACGGCGACCGCAAGGCGGTCGCGCTCTTGCGCATCACGATGCAGCCGCGCCTGGTCCCGCTCTAGGGTGGGGGCTCAGTCCTTGCGGAAGCGCAGGCTGCCGGTAAAGTGCACGTCTGCCACGGCGCGCCCGAGAACTTCACGACGTTCGGCGGCGGGGGTTGCGCTGCGCAGCGCCGCCAGGCGCTCGACCTCGTCGGCGGCGCCGGCTTCACCCAACACCCGTGCCAGCTCCTCCCGGAGGCGGCGTCCGAGCGCGGGGGCGCGGCCTTCGGTGCCGATGGCTACCGTCAGCGAGCCCGTGCGCACCAACGCCAGATGCGCGTAGCTGCTATTTTCAGGCTGATCTACCGCGCAAAAGAAGATGCGCCGCGCTTCGCAAGCCGCGCCCACGACCCGGGCGAGCTCGCCGTCTTGAGTTGCCTGCACGACCAGCCAAGCTTCGTCCAAGTCGCTCTCGGTGAACGGCCGTCGCTCGACGCGCAGCCGAGGCGACGCCAACGCGTCCAACCCAGGCGTCGCTTCCGTGCCGACGACCAGCACCTGCGCGCCTGCTTCCAGCAGATTGCCGGCTCGCAAGGCGGCCTCGGCACCGCCGCCCACGACCACGCACTTGCGGTCGTCGAGCAGCAGGTTGAGCGGGTAGCCGTGCGACGTCACTTTTGCTCCGTGGAAGGGCGTACCACGACGGGCAGCAGCGGGCGTGAGTTGAACTTCAGCTCACGCTCGGCCTCGCCTACGCGCTGGATGAATAGCCCGGTGAACGTGCTGAACAAGGCGTCGCTCGGGCCCGCGGTGCCGGTGCCGCTCGGGCGCAAGACCCACAGCTTGAGCTTCTGCACCACTTCAGGGGACAGCGGGTTCACCTGCACTTTAGCCGAGCAAAACAGCGGCGTATTTGCCGGTATTTGCGCGGCGGTGCCGGCCAACAAGCGCCGCACCTCGGCGCAGCGCCGCAGCACGCCTTCCACCGTCGTCGTCCAGCGAACCTGGCTGCCGCCGGGGCGGGTGATCTCGACGCGATACGCCTCTTCCCACACGTGCCAAGTGACCCGGCAGGTGTGAGCGGTGGTCGACAAAGGCTGCGCGCTCCCGCCACTGCGGTAGATGGCGGCCGTGAACACGATGGTGGTGGGCAGACCCCGCGACAGCTTGGCCTGCAGCTCCGGATCGATCACGTCGCGAAAGCCAATGCTGAGGTAGAGCAGCTTGGATTCGGCGTCCCACTCGAACAGCGCGTCACGCGTCTGCACCTGCTTGGCTTGCGCGCGCGCCACCGCCGGCAGCGCCAACAGCGCGAGCGCCAACAGCGCGAGCGTGCGCCGAAACCGCTGGAGCCTCGACCGGCTAGTCATTGCCCGGCAGGACCCTGACCGCGCACGGGCAGGAAACCGAGCACGTTCGAGAAGGCAAACACGAAGCCGCCCGCGCTGGTGTCCATGCGGAAGCCCAGATTGAACGTCAAATCCAGCGGGAACCGCGCAAACCCCGAGTAAGCCCGGGGTGGGTGGGTGAAGTCGCGGTCACTGGCCACGCTGTAGGCGCCGCCGCTGCCGAAGAAATCTATGCCGAAGACCGTGTGGTGCCCCCGATACAGGGGGATGCGATATTCGGCGTTGAGATCGAACGCATATTTGCCGTAGCGCACCTCCACGATCTCGGTACCCAACAAGTTCTTCGGGTAGCGATGGTCGAACGTCACTCCCAACACGCGGTCGGGCAGAAAGTCGCTGAAGTCGCCGACGTAGTACTGCTCGAAAAACGGCGCGTTGCCGGCGATGGCGCCGCCGAACGCGGACAAGCGCAGCACGTGCTCACGCCACGGCAATTTGAACCAACGCGACGTCTGCACGTCGATGCGCGCGTAGTCGTAGTCACGACCGGCCGGCAGCAAGCCGACCTCGGTCGTGATGGTCGAGAACGAGCCGCGCGTCGGCAAAAACGGATGGTCGCGGGTGTCGACCTGCAGCGTACCGCGCAGCGTCGAAAGCACGCTGCGGCCGCGGATGATGTCGAAATCGATGGGCTCGGTGGCAAACCCGCGCAATTGCGAGGCTTCGTAAGGGTAGCTGGCGTTCAGCGATTCGAGCCGGTAGTGGAGCCACAGCTGGGTGCTGACGGACAAGTCGCGCCCGATGCCGAGCGAGCCGCCGAAGCGGGTGTAGTCGACGACCGCGGAGCTGAATTGGGTCACGCGATCGGGATCGATCCACTTCACCCGCGACGTGCCGAAGAAATCCTCGGCGTCGTTGTACAACAGCGAGCCGCCGACCATCCAATTGCTGCCCAGGAATGCCGGGTCCAGAAAGCGCACCCGTAGCGCCAGCTGATTGGAGGCGAACGCCATCGCGCCGCCCAGCGTGATGCCGGTGCCGGCCAAGTTGGTTTCCGCGACATCCAGGCCGGCGTAGCCGCTCAACCCTCGCACGCGGCCATTGCGCGCCTCGTCGGCCGCGAACCCCATCGAGATGTCGTTGATGACGATGGTGTTGCGCTCGGCCACGTCGATGACCAGCACCACCAGCCCGCGCTCGGAGCCCTTCTTCAGCGAATACTGCACGTCGCGAAAGAAACCGGTGCCGAGCAGCCGATAGCGCGACAGCTCGACCTCGGGGTCGTCCACGTCGAACACGTTGCCGGGCTTGAACGGCACGTAACGCAGCACGACCCGGCGCTGCGTACGAGTGTTACCCCGTACCTGAATCGCCTCGAGCGTGTAGCGCACCGGCACGGCGTGGCTGCCGCCGTTGCCAGCACTGTCGTGCTCGCCGCGAGAGCCCGGCTCGTCTTCCGGCAGCGCGTCACCCGGCGGCGCCGCCTCGGGAGGAGCGACCACGGCTGGCGGCGTCGCTGCCGCTGCCGCAGGCGCGCCTGAAGGCGGAGCGGCTTCCGGCGCTGCTGGCGGGGGCGCGTCGGTTCGATCCACCACCGCATCTACCGGCGGCGAGACCGGCACTT
>JBEQSW010000356.1:0-3949 GCA_040348565.1 Myxococcales bacterium
CATCACGGAAGCCCCGTACGGCACCGTCGGCGGCAAAGAAGTGAAGCTCTACACGCTGAAGAACAAGAACGGCCTCGTCCTCAAAGTCACCAACTACGGTGGCATCGTTACCGAGCTGCACACGCCCGACAAGGCCGGCAAACTGGCTGACATCGTGCTCGGCTACGACAAGGTGGACGACTACGTCAAAGCCACACCGTATTTTGGCGCTGTGATTGGCCGCGTCGCCAACCGCATCAAGAACGCGCAGTTTTCGCTCGAAGGCAAGACCATCAAGCTCAACGCCAACAACGACAAGAATATCTTGCACGGCGGCAAGGTCGGTTGGGACAAAGTGATTTGGACGGCGGAGCCGATGGAGACCGAGAACGGCCCCGCGCTCAAGCTCACCTACGTGTCGAAAGACGGCGACGAAAACTTCCCCGGCACCGTCACCGCGCACAACACGTACACGCTGACCAACAACAACGAGTTCAAGGTCGAGATGGACGCCACCACCGACAAGACGACCATCGTCAACATGGCGCACCATACGTACTGGAACCTCGGCGGTCAGGATTCGGGCCCGATCACCGGTGAAGAGCTCACTTTGTTCGCCGACCAATACACGCCCGGCCCGAGCGCGACCGACCCCGTGCCGGACGGCAAAGTGAAGCCCGTCAAAGGCACGCCTTTCGACTTCACGTCGCCCAAGCTGATTGGCAAAGACCTGAAGGAAGCCGGCGGCAAGCCCATTGGCTTCGACGCAAACTGGGTCGTCAAAGGTGATCCGCACACGCTGCGCCCGGTCGCTCGCTTGAAAGATCCGAAGTCTGGCCGTGTGCTCGAGCTGTCCGCCGATCAACCCGGGGTGCAGTTCTACTCGGGCAATTTCTTGGACGGCAGCAACAAGGGCAAGGGCGGCGTCGCGTACCAGCAGTACACGGGCCTGTGCCTCGAGTCGCAAAAGTTTCCGAACTCGATCAACGTGCCCGCTTGGAAAGATGAAGTCATCCTCAAGCCTGGCGCCACCTACAAGCACACGATGATTCACAAGCTCTCGGCCGAGTGAGTAATCGGTGTCAGTGACCGGCCCCGGCAGTCTTGCTGCTGGGGCCCGGCTGCGTGCGCCACGCTTCGCCCGAGACGCCAGGAAATTCGATGACGACTAAAGTTAGATTCGGCGTGATTGGCACCGGCGGCATCGCCGCGGATTTTTGTCAGGCGCTCGCGCCGTCTCCCACCTGTGAGGTGGTCAACGCCGTCGGCAGCTCGGCCGCCAAAAGCCAGGCATTCGCCCAGCGCTTTGGGCTGCGCAGCGCCGCCGGCAACTTGAACGAGCTGCTCGGCGACGCCAACGTGGACGTCGTCTACGTCGCGACGCCACATCCACTGCACGAAGCGCAAGCGCTGGCCTGCATCGAGATGGGCAAGCACGTGCTGTGCGAAAAGCCGCTCACCGTCGACGCCGCCAGCACCGAGCGCGTGCTGGCCGCCGCGCGTCAGCGCAAAGTCTTCTTGCTCGAAGGCTACATGTACCGCTGCCACCCCTTGTTGGCCGCCGTCATCGAGCGCGTGAAGCGCGGTGACATCGGCGAGCTGCGGCACATCAAGGCCGACTTCGGCTTCCGCGTGGAGCGCGACCCGCAAGGTCGCCTGTTCGACTTGAAGCTGGGCGGCGGCGGCATCTTGGACGTGGGCGGTTACTGCATGTCGTTTGCGCGCCTGCTGGCGGGCATCGTCACCGGGCAACCCTTCGCCGAGCCCGCGCAGCTGAGCGCGGCTGGTTTCCGCGGCCCTACCGGCGCCGACGAGCTAGCGACCGCGCTCGTGACGTTCCCCTCCGGTTTGACGGCCGCGCTGACGTGCGCCGTGCATCACCGCGTCGGCACCGAAGCGGTGCTCTACGGTGAGCGCGGGCAAATCGTCGTGCCTGATCCGTGGATCCCCCAAGGCTTGCGCCAGGGGCTGGAAACCAGCTTCAGCGTGCGCCGCGAAGGGCAGCCCGAAGAAACGGTCACCATCCGCACCGACCGCCCCACCTACGCGCTGCAAGCCGAGCTCGTCGCCATGTCGCTCAACGGCTTGGAAGCGCCGTGGCCGGCCATGACCTGGGCCGATACGCTCGGCAACATGCGCGCGCTCGACGCCTGGCGAGCCGCGGTCAAGTAGCCCCCGAGCGCTACTTGCCGAAGCCCGTCGCCTGAACGCTCTGCAAGACGGTGGCGTCACTCGCATCGGATGGCCTGCCCGCCGTGATCGCACCTTCGAAGAAGGTGCCCCACGAGCGATTGCTGTTGTCGCCCCCGATACCGAGCACGATGCCGCCTTGCATGGCCCAGTGCAGGTTGGTGGGCAGGCCGCCGTCGTAAGCGGTGATGAGATTGCCGGACTGGGCGTTGGCGACCCGGATGGCGTAGTTCGTTGCGTTCGTCTTCACGAGCCCAAACGCGAAATCGAAGTCAATGGCCGGGTTCATGGTGTTGGTGATCTGGGTTGGATCCGCCCCCGTGCCTCCAGACCAGACTCCGGCCTCGAAATCCGCCTCGAACCAGGGACCACTGCCGGCGCCCTTGCCCCACAGCCCAATCCCGAAAAACACGGTGTTCATGAGTCCCGTGCCGCCGTAGCAATTGTTGGTCGAAGCGTTGCCGAAGTCCCAACAACAGTCGGCACCAAAGCGCTTGCCGTCCACCACCTCGTAGATGCCCTGCGCGGCCGAGCCCGTCGGCATGCCGGTGGTTTTGTTGTTCCGATAGCCCTCGTGCTTCTCCATGTACAGGGCGTAGATCTTGTGGCCGTTGACCATGACCGCGCGCTTCATGGCGTTGGACT
Source organism: Myxococcales bacterium (assembly GCA_040348565.1). Taxonomy (GTDB): domain Bacteria; phylum Myxococcota_A; class Polyangia; order Polyangiales; family Polyangiaceae; genus PMG-095. The sequence continues at coordinate 2,815 of JBEQSW010000356.1, forward strand.
CGTAGTCGTCCTCCGACGCGGTGCCCATGTAGCAGCCGGCTGGCGCCACCGTGAGGTCGTTGCCCTTGCCCGATTGGTCATACAGCTTGGAAAAGGTGCAGGTCTCAGCGCCGCAAAACGCTTCGTGGGCGGCTACGTCGGCGAAACCGTCGACCACCTTGATGTCCATGGTCGTCCCGCCCGTGCCCGTCTTCGTGCCACCTTTTCGCAGCTGGTAGAGGGGCCCTGCATACTTGCTGGAGAGCAGACGAACCGTGCCGTAGGCGGCCACGCAGGGCGTGTTCGCGGTGCCGTAGATGTCACAGGTTGGCGGACCAGGAGGGCCCAGCAGCGGCGAGCCGCCGGAGCCGCCAGCGCCCGCGTTGCTGCCAGCCGTTCCACCGTTCGCGGTCCCGGCGGCTCCGCCGGAGCCTCCCTGCCCGCCCGTGCCCCCCGTACCCGAGTTGTCGTTCTTCTGCAGTACGATCGTGCCGGTTAGGTTCGGACTCTGCGGGGTCAGGGTGAGCTGATTGGCGGCGACGCAATAGGGGTACTGGGTTTCGTCCGAACCGACGCCCATCGTGAGCACGTTTTCAGAAACTTTGTACTTGCCACCCGTTGGCGGCTCGAAGGCAACCAACCCTGGCCCCCCAGTTTGTTGGACACCGGCTTCGCAAGTACAGCCGCCATCCGTCGCAGCCGTACAACTGAGCGACGAGTAGCCCAACGCGTCTTGCAGGACTCCTGCTAGCCGATCGCAGCTGGTGGTGGTTCCGGACAGCATCAGGCACGCGGGAGCCAAGCTGAACGTCACGTTGCCCGTCGTCATCGTATTGTCGGCATAGGCTCCGTTCGATTGAGCGATCCAGGTTCCGCTCACATGCAGCTCCCCTGACGCCGGTGCAGAGGCACAACCGACGCTGGTTTCTGAAAGATCGAGCTGACCGGACACTCGCAGACAGGACGAAGTGACGGTCCAGGCGCCAACCACGTCACCGCCACAAGCCGCCACGTTGGAACAAGCGCCACCGCCCATACCGCCGGTGCCCGCGGTGACAGAGGTTGCTCCGCTGGTGGAGGTCGCCCCGCTGGTGGAGGTCGCCCCGCTGGTGGAGGTCGCCCCGCTGGTGGCGTTTCCGCCAGAGCTCGTCGGAGC
>JBEQSW010000378.1:0-26099 GCA_040348565.1 Myxococcales bacterium
CGAGCTGTTGGCGGTGATCGTTTTCTCGGACGGCACCGTCGAAAACCGCTTCATCAGCCTGGCCCAGCCGCTGACCGAAGCCGAGCTCGAGCGGATTCACAACATGCTCGAGGAAATCGTGCCGGCTCGCACGCTGGTCGCGGTCCGCGAGCACTTCGTCAGCGGCATCCGCCAGCAGACCGACGAGCTGGGCGCGCTTTCGCAAAAAGGCTTGTCGCTCGTGCGTGCGGCCGTGGAAGGCGCCGGACGCGGCTTGACCATCGAAATCGAGGGCCAAGCGCGCTTGCTGGAGCGGCCCGAGTTCGGCGACGTGGAAAGCGCGCGCGAGCTGCTGCGCGTGTTGGAAGATCGGCAACGGTTGCTGTCGCTGCTCGACTCCGCCCTGGCTTCGGACAACGTGCGCGTATTTTTGGGTGAAGAGGCGGCGCAAGCCGTGGGTTGCCCGGTCAGCGTCGTGGCCGCGCCGTTCCGTGACGACGACGGAGAAAGCGCGGGCGCGCTCGGCATCATCGGCCCGACCCGTATGGACTTTCCGTTCGTCGTGCCGCGCGTCAGCGCCGCCGCCGACGCCATGAGCGCCGCGCTCACCAAGGCCCAAGGCACCAAGCGCCCGGAGTGAGGGCGCTTAGGGCCCGCGAATGTCTAAGTCAGTCGCCCTCGGGACCGATCCATCCCGGCTGGCTTCGTTACTCCTCAGTTACATACCGCAGGTATGCGCCTTCGTCGCGCCTCGCCATCCGGGCGCCTCGGCCCCGATCATCGACTGACTTAGCCATTCGCGGGCCCTTACTGGAAGAGGCGCAGCTGGCAGCCGAGCAGGTCTGCCGTGTGTCCGACGTAGTGCCGCGAAGCGAACAGCAACGCGGCGGTGCCGTTGCTCGCCACGGTGACGAGCGGAGCTTGGAACCACATGTCGGTTTCGGTCGCGGCGGTTGGGGGTGACCAGCGCGCCGTGCTGGCCGTGAAGCGCGTCCAAGAGACGCGCGTCGACGTCGTGTCACCTTCGTCGAACGCGACGATGGCGTTGCCGTGCGCGTCCAGCCCAACCGTGCTCTGTTCGCCGACGGGTATGGCGCCTTCGTTCACGGCGATCGGTCGCGCATCCCACTTTCCGGAGGCGATCGAGTAGCGGTTCACGTAGGCGTTGCGACTCGGTCCCACCGCCTGCGTCCAGGTCGCGAAGAACGACTTTCCGTCGCTGCTCATGGCGTGGGCGGGAGCCATGGTCAATGACTCTTGCAGGTCCGGATCTTGGATCGGGATGGGAGCGATGAATTGCCTGGTCTTGGTGTAGCGGCTCGCGAGCAGCTGGAAAGTGCCGACACCGGCGTCGAAGTTGGCCCAAACCGCCATGGCGCCGTCGCCGTCGGACACGACCGTGGGCGGGTAGATGCTGGGAAGGCTGGACGGGATCTTGGACGCGGTCTGCCACTCTCCCGTCGCCGCCTTGCGCACGAAGTAGACGCCCTTGGGCGAATTGGAGGCCGTGCTGTCGCTGGCGTAGTTGAACACTACGAGCGAGCTCCCCTCGGGATCGAGAGCGGCGCCCACGTATGCGAGTGAGTCCATCTGGAGCGCGGTGCGGTAGGCGACGTGGCCCACGATCGGCGACGGCCAGCTTCGACCCAGCGCCCCGGACGACAAGTACAAGTAGGTCGCACCGGTGTCAGCGGGCGGCGGGTCGTTCACTCCGCGCACCCACGCCAGCAAGCCTTGCCCGCCCCCGATGGCCACCGCCAAGTCCGCTACGCCGCTCTGCGTTCCGGGGGGACTGTCGACGGTGGCGGCTTGAGGTTCCCACGCTCCGTCGACGTAGCGGCGCGCGCGCACGACTTGATCGGGGTAGTTGCCGCTGAACCAGGCGACGACGGCGTTTCCGTCGGGGCTCACGGCGAGGCGCAAGTTGCCGCAGTCCTCCCCGGGGTTGGTCATCGCGACCGGCTCCGCCCAGCCCGTGCGCACGCTGTAGTGCGCCGCCGTGCAGCCCGTGCTCAGGAACGTGACCGGGTCCCTGGTGGTCCACGCCATGATCAGGTTGCCTTCGGCGTCGCTACCGATGTCTTGCTCGCCGGCCCAAGTCGGTTGGTCTTTCAACACCGACGTGCGGTCCCCCCAAATGCCGTCGCGCACGCTGAACTTCGAGCTGAAGGCCTGCTTGAGTGGCTGGCCCGAGACATCGGTGATGGCCTGGGTCGCTTGGATCTCGTAGCTACCCAGCAGCGCGAGGCGGGCCGACGGCTTGAGGGTCGCGGTCACCCCCGCGTACGCCAGCTTGGCGGCGACGGGCGTAGCGCCGTCGAGCAACTGGACGCTGTCGGCCGTGACCGTGCTTGGGTCGAGCCCCTCGGAAAACTTCAGCCCGATGGTGGCGGACGGGTCGGCGTCGTCGGCGCCGTCCGCGGGCAGCACGTCGATCACCTCGGGCGCGCCGTCGACGGCGGGAGCGCCGCCGGTGAAGGTATCGCCGCCGAAAGGATTCTCACCGACGTCGCCGCCATTTTCGGCGGAGCTGCCACCAGCGCCCGGGCCAGGACCAGCACCAGCGCCAACGTCGGGCGGGGCGCCTCCGTCGTTGCTCGTTGCGCCAACGCCGGCTCCGTCCGGTACGCGCGTGACGTCACGGTCGTCCAAGCTTCCACACGCGAGGGCCATGCCCAACGCGACCAGAGAAGCCGAAGCCAGCGTGAGATAGCGATGATGGGAAGGGTTCATCGCTCAGAAGCTCCCCAAGACGCCGACGTTCCCGACGCCCAAGTACGGTTGGATGGCAGTAGCAGTCGGTTCTTTCTTGTTGCTCAACACGAATAGCGTCACGCCGCCGGCCAGGCCGAGCCCGCCGAGAGCAAAGCCGACGATGGACAACGTCTTTGCCGAGTCGGCGTCTTTGCCGAGCTGCGCGCGCCGGTCGAACAGCGTGGCCCCGAGCTCGCAGCGGCCGGACGCCGGGCAGTTGTCGTCGGTGATGGCGTTGGCGTCCTTGTATCCGCTTTTGGCGCGCAAGCCGAAGATGGTGCCAGCCGCGACGCCGACCACGCCCACGCCCAAGGCGACGTAAGCTCCGGTACGGAGACCGTTCCCCGAAGACTCCTGCGATCCGGTGTCGACTCGCGCCACGACCGGGGCGGCGGTTGCCGGCGCCGCAGCAGTCGTCGCCGCCGGCAACTCCGGCAACGAAAACGAATGAGAGACCGGCTGCTTCGGAGACAGCTCGAGCTCCCACACTTGATCGACCCGTCCGGCAAGCCTGGCCGTGAAACGGTGACGCCCGGAGCGGACGCCGATCTGCAGGGTTTTGTCGACGGTATAGACGTTGCGAACGACCGGACCCGCGGACGGCACGCGCTCGTCTTCGATCACGGCGCCCGGCGGGTCGCTGGCCAAAGTCACCGGCACTACCCCTGCCTGCAACGTGGTCAGGTCGCGCTGAAACTGAGCGCGCTCGTCCTTCTCGATCCGCTTACCGCCGGTGGACAGGTACTTTTCGAATGCGCTGATGGCCTCGCTGTCACGCTCCAGCTTCATGGCGCAAATCCCGAGGTTGCCCAGGATCTTCCACGATGGCGATTCGGCGTAGGCTTCCTTGAACTCGCGGTAGGCCTCCTCGTACCGGGCCCCGTCGGGGTCTTGCAGCAAGTTGACCCCGGTCGTGAAGTGCGCGCGCGCCTCGTCGCTGATTGGCACGTCCTGCGCAAGGACGGGCAACGCCACGCTGCCGGCGATCAAGAAGCACGCAGTCAGGACTGGAAAGTTCAGCGCCATTAAGTCTCCGACCGGCAGACGTTCCCGCCGGGACCGCAACACTACCAAGTTCCCTCTGGGTTCCGGCGCCCAATCATCCCGCATTTCGCTCGGGCTGTAGGGGCTGCACTCTTTTGTGCGCGGTCGGCCGGTGCTGCCGGCCCGCCGTGCAGCTGCCCCACGCTGGGCGCTCGGGATGACCGCGCTCGACGCGCTGGCAAGCGTCGGCGTCCAGCCCTAGCCTGCGCCCCGTGAATCTCGGTCGAGGCAGTCGGAGCGCGGCGGCGCTGCTGCTCGTGGTGCTGGCAGGGGCTCGGCCCAGTCGCGCGCAACCTGCGCTCACCTACGACTTGGACTACGTAGCCGACGTGGGCTGCCCCGAGCGCGCTGCGTTCGAGGCGTGGGTGCAGGCTCAACTCCGCGAAGCGCGTGAAACGACGCCCGGCGCGCAGGCGCACGCCGCGGTTCGGCTGCAAGCGGCCGCCTCCGGTGCGACCGCCAGCGTCGAGCTCACGCGCGCCGACGGCTCGCGCTACCAGCGGGAGCTGAGCGGTGAGTCGTGTGAAGCTGCGGCCCAAGGCCTGGCGTTCGTGCTGGCGTACGCGCTGGGCGGTGGCGATGCGGAAGACGCGCCTGTACCGGAAATGCCGCAAGAATCGCCAGCAACCGCGCCCGCTCGGGCGGCGGCGCCGGTGTCGGCGCCGGTCGAGACCAGCTCGCCGCAAGTGGCGCCCATCGTCGCCTCCGCCCCGCGACCGCGTTCGAGCATGCGTTGGGGCGCGGCGCTGCAGCTGGGGGCACGCACGGGGCTGGGACCAACTTGGACTTGGGTAGAAGCGGCCGCGCTCGATCTGCGTCGTCGCGATGGCGTGCTGGCACCGGTGCTGCGAGTAGCCGTGCTGCACGGCGAGCCGATCCAGCGTCTCGACGCCGCGGGCTCGACCGAGCTCTCGTGGCTGGCCGGGCGGTTGGAGCTGTGTCCGCTGCAACTGCCGCTGGCGCGGACGTTGAAAGCTTTGCCCTGCTTGGCGACTCACGTGGGACGGATCACGGCCGAGGGCAAGCCGACGAGCGCGCCCGAGCTCGGTCGCCGCGCTCGCGAGCCGTGGGTCGACGCCGCTGCCGCGTTGCGGCTCGAGCTTTCACTGTTCGGGGTGTTGCAGCTGGAAGCTCAGGGCGAGCTGCTGGCGCCGCTCACGCCCTACCGGTTTGCCTTCGATCACCCGGACACGTCCGTCTACCAAGTTCCGGCGCTGGCCACCGCCGGCTACCTGGGCCTGGGCGCCTATTTGCCTTGAGCTAGGCGGAGTTACGCCCTTTGGCGCACCGCCCTGCTCAGGGCGACGCCCGCCCATGCGCGCCCGGGGTTGCTTTGCGTGATCGGGAGCCACCGCTTGGGCAATAACTGCATGACCCGACATGCCCGATGTGGACCTGGCGCTGCGCAATCTGCCGGCGGTCGCGCGTGAAGCGCCCGACCAGGTTGGTCGCGCGCGCCAGCTGGTGTCCGACCACTTCGATTTCATTTGGCGGCTGCTCTGCCGGCTGGGGGTGCCGGAGCTCGACGTGGACGACGCCGCCCAGCAAGTGTTCATCGTCGCCACGGGGCGCCTGGCTGACGTGCCGGTCGGCGCCGAGCGCACGTTCCTGTACGGCACCGCGTTGCGTACGGCCGCCACCTTGCGTCGCAACTTGCGCCGCCGCGCGCGCTGGGTCGAGCCCGGACCCGCCGACTGCGCTTCCACGGCGCCGACGCCACACGAAGATCTGGAGCGCCGCCAAGCGATAGCGTTCCTGGACGAAGTCTTGCGCCGACTCGACGACGATCTGCGTGAGGTGTTCGTGCTGTGCGAGATCGAAGAGCTGACGGCGCCGGAGGTCGCGGCGGTGGTGCGCGTGCCGGTCGGAACCGTAGCTTCGCGCTTGCGGCGCGCTCGCCAAGAATTTGCGGAACAGGTGCGACGGCTGCAGGCCGAGAGAGCGAGAGCTCGATGACGAACGACGAGTTTTTATTGGAGGGCGATGCGGACGATGTCGGAGCGCATCTGCTGCACGTGGCGCGAGGTGAGCGGGCGCCGCGCGCCGCTCGAGAGCGCGCATTGTCGCGCGTCTCCGCCGCCGCTGCCGGCGCGTTGGTCGTCACCTCGGCCAAGGCCACGTTGGCGGTGCCGGCGGTCGCGGGCAGCGCGGGGCTCTTGGGCGCCAAGTGGCTGGTGATTGGCCTGACCGCGGCGCTGATCGGTTTGAGCGCGGCCGACCGTGTCGCCGGTGCGCTTTCTCGCCCGGAAACGGTGCCCGTGCGAGGCATTCAGCCGGCATCGCCGCTCGTCGCGTCACCGCCGCTCGCTTCGGCTACGCCCGAGGTTGCAGCGCCGCCAGTCGATCCCGCGTCGAGCGCCGTGGCGCCGGGCAGCGCGTCCCCGCGCACAGCGCGCGCCGTGCCGGAACCCGCGACGTCGGCTTCGCCTTCGCTGGCACCGAGCCGCGCCGCGTTCGACTCGGCCAGCGTCGCGCAGTTGGCCCGCGAGGTCGCGGCGCTGCGTCGTGCGCGCGTGGCGCTCGCTCAGGGCAAGACCGCGCTCGCGCTCGAACAGCTTGCCGCCTACCAACGCGAATTTCCCAACGGCGTGCTCGGCACCGAAGAAGCGGCCCTGCGCGCCGAAATCGCGTTCGCGCGGGGTGACGACGACGCGACTCGGCTGGCGCAAGCCTTTCTCGATCGGCATCCGACGAGCCCCTTGGCGGCGCGGCTGCGCGCGCTGCTCGACGACCAACGCAAGACCACGCCAAAACCGTGATCGGTCGGCACCTGCTGGGCAATAACGTAACGAGCGACCATTCACGGTCGCGAAGGATGACGACATGCGAGCGATTGGCACGACCTTGTGGGTGAGCGCGGTATTGTTCGAGCTAGGAGCGTGCGGGCCGCGCGTTTCCGTCGGTGACCTGGGCACGGGCGGAGCAAGCAACTCCGCCGGCGCGCAGACCGAGGGTGGGTCGGGTCAAGGCGGGTCGAAGTCCGCGGGCACGGGTGGCAGCAAAGTCACGGGTGGCGGTGGTGCGATGGTCCAAACAGGGGGGGCCAGCTTGGTAGCCGGCGGCGCGGAGCTGGGCAGCGGCGGAGAAGCCGCCGTCGGTTGCCCGTCGGCCCTGGATCAGTTTCTGCCGCCGGTGGAGGTGACTTGCCCTGACGAGCTTCCCGACGAGGGCGCGCCGTGCGACGTCCCGGAAAATTCGATCTGCATCTTTCAAACCGGCATCGTCGGGGAGGGCAACGTCGGCTACGAGGTGCGGGGGTGCTACTCGTCCAGCGACGGCAACCGCTGGTACGGGGCCGGTCAAGGTAACTTCGGCCCCGTCGGCGTCGATCCGCAGCACTGCCCCCACACGTCGCCGCAAGCGGGTACGAGCTGCGACGGCCACGCCGGCGAGTATTGCTACTACCCCGACGCGGCCTGCAACTGCGCGAGCGACGGCGACGATTGGGTTTGCGAGGCCAACGTCAAGCCGAACCGCGTACCTGCGCCCGTCGAGCGCCTCTGCGCGCCGAATGGCTTGGACGAAGCCAAACCGATCGAAGATCTGAGCTCGGAGGAGGTCACGGCTTGGTGCCGCTGGTACGCGGGCGGCGGTCCGCGTCCTCCCTTGAGCGGCATCGATACGCCCGGCTGGGCCGACCACTACGCCACGTCTTTCGGTCACATCGGCGCCGAGGTTTGCATCATGGACCTGCCGCTCACGCTCTGCGAAAAGAACATCGCCGCGCACCCCGGTTGTACGGCCACGCTCGAGCAGCTCGACGACTGCATGGAGTCGGTGCGCGCTTGGCCGGGAGACAGGCCCGCATGGGTCGGTCATGGCTGTGGGCCGTTCGTGTCGAACCAAAGCTGTCGGGGACTGATTGTGCAGGTGCTGCCGGACAACGCCCAGCCCACCGACTGCAAAGTGGCGGTCGAGTAACGCGACGGTACCTTCGGGCTGACCGGGCCAGCTGGCCCGGCTAACCCGGCCTCCCCCAAGCAGAAACGCCGCAAACTAGGGGCCGTCGTGGGGCTTGTCCGAGCCATCACTGACCGCGCTATGCTGCGAGGCCATGGTGCAGGTGCCCCCGCTCAAAGGTGCTGTCGAGGAGCGCGCAATCGATCGCGCCTTGTCGCTCGCGCTGGCCGACGACCGCGAAGGCGCGCTGCGCGTCGCGGCCTCGCTGCTGGAGGGCGAGCCGCTGTCCGCCTTCAACACGTTCGTCACGGCGTGGCTGCTGGGCGGGCTCGGTCGACCCGCGGAGCTGGAGACCGGCCTGCGCGCGGCGCTGGAGCGCGCGGTGTTCGACGGCAATTTGCCGCTGGCGATCGCGGCCTACGCCCTCTTGCGCGACGCCGAGCTGGCAGCCGACGAGGGGCTAGAGGCCATGGCCGCCGCGTTCGCCAAGGGCTCGGCTCGCATTTCGGACAAGCGCGGGGCGCCGCCGCAAATGGCCTCGGCCACCAAAGAACCCGCGCCGCTCGACGAAAAGCTGACCGGCGAGGCGCTGCTGGAGCGCGCTGGCGAGCTATTGAACGCCGCCAAAGCCGCTCAAGACGAGGCCAGCCTGAGCGCGGTCGCGGCCCAGGTTTCGCCGCAGGTGCTGTTCTCGGCGCTAGACCCGGCGAGCTTCAAGGCGACCGTGGCCGTGTTCGACGTGCGCTTCGTGCCCGACGAGCAAGCGTTGGTAGAAGAGGGCAGCGTCGGCAACGAAGCCTTCATCGTGGCGCGCGGTGAGCTGGACGTGTCCAAGAAAGCGATCAAGCCGGGCGGCGCGCCGCTGGCGCTCGCGCGGCTGGGCAACGGCGCGTTGTTCGGTGAAATGGCCTTGTTGTCGTCGGCGCCGCGCACCGCCACCGTCACCGCTTGTCGGCCCAGCGTGGTGTTGGTCGGCAGCAAGGCCGCGCTCGACCGCGTGGCCGCCAAAGCGCCCGAGGTAGGGCGGGTGTTCGCCGAGTTTTGCCGGCGACGCATGCTCGATAATTTGGTGCGCACCAATTTCATTCTCAAGTCGGCCAGCCCTTCGGAGCGGCCGGCGTTGATCGAGCGCTTCGTCGTCAAGCAGTTCAATCAGGGCGAGCGCATCGTGGTCCAAGGCTCGCCACCGGACGGGTTGCACATCGTGGCTCTGGGCGAGGTCGCTATCGTGCACAACGACGGCAAAGACCCCACCTTGGTGGCGCGCCTGGGTCCGGGCGAAGTAGTTGGTGAGGTCGCGTTGATTTTACGGCGCCCCGCCATCACCGACGTGGTCGCGCACCACCCGACCGTGACCTTGTTTTTGCAACGCGATCGCTTCTTGGGGCTGGCGCGCGCCCACCCCAAAGTGTTCGTCGAGCTGTACGAGCTGGCCGTCCACCGCGACCAAGAGACGGCCACCGCCGCCTCGTCCGACGCCGCCGAGAGCGAAGACTTCGTCTTGGTCTGAGACCGCGAATCCTTCGGCCGGCGCGGCCACCAGAGCCATTTCGTGGCGGGTTTCGCCAGTCCTTGACCCCTTCCCGGCTGGCAGCTAAGTCCCGGGCACCATGAAGAGCCGCTTGTTCAGTGTTTTCGGCGTACTGCTGCTGAGCCTCCTCGGGGTGGCCGTGCCGAGCACCGCCCACGCCCAGGCCAAGATCGCCGTCGTCGACACCGAGCGCGCGGTCATGGAAACCGAAGACGGCCTGCGCGCCCAAGCGACGCTGAAGAAGCTGTTCGACTCCAAGCAGCACGAGCTGGACAAGAAGCAAGAAGAGCTGGTCAAGGAGCGCGAGGACATCGAGAAGCAGCGCGACGTGCTGAGCAAGGGTGCGCTGGCCAAGCGCGCCGACAAGTGGCAGCGCGACATGATGCAGCTTCAGCAGAAGTTCGTGGAGTACAACCAGGACATCCAGAAGAAGCAGAGCGAGCTCACGCAGCCCGTCTTCCAGAAGACGATGAACATCATCCGTCGTCTGGCCACCCAAGAAGGCTTCGACGTCGTCGTCGACAAGAAAGCCGTCCCCTACGTGCGCAGCGATTTGGATCTGACCGACCGCGTCATCACCATGTACAACTCGGGCGGTGGCGGCGACGCCGCTGACAAAGCGGCGCCGGCCGCGCCGGCTGCGCCCAAGGGCCCGACGCCGATGGCTCCGCCGGTCTTGGCTCCGCCCAAGACGCCCTGAGCCCCTCGCTCTTCGGCGGACTCGAAAAAGGGGGGTGCGCATTGGCCAACATCAAATCCAAGCCGCTGCGCATCCAGATCTCCAAAATCTTGGAGATCTTGCCGCACCGCTATCCGTTCGTGATGGTGGACCGCGTGACCGAGATCGTGCCCGGAAAGTCGATCCGCGGGCACAAGATGGTCAGCTACAACGAGCCCTGGAGCCAGGGGCATTTCCCCGGCCGGCCCATCTTTCCCGGCGTCTTGATCATCGAGTGTTTGGCACAGATCGGCGGCATCTTGGCGTACGCGTCCGAGCCGTTCGATACGAGCAACAGCTTGATGTACTTCCTCGGCATCGACAAAGCGAAGTTTCGTCACACGGTGACGCCCGGTGACAAGCTCGACTTGATGGTCGAGGTGCTGCACCACCGTTCCAACGTTTGGAAGCTGCGCGGCGAAGCCACCGTCGAAGGCACTCTCTGCGCCTCGGGAGAGCTGCTCGCCTCGATCGTAGATCGCGAAAGCTAACCGCACCGCCAGGCCGAGCGCCGATCGCGGTCGAGGCCGCGATCGACGCCAGGCGCTACACGCGAGACACGGGTAGAAGAAACCTACAACGAGTCCACGAAGTTGATGTCGGTGATGCTCAAGGTGCGCGCGCCGGCCGCGCTGCTCTGCACGCCGATCTGAACCTGGGTGACGTTGGCGAGCGAGAAGTCCGGGTCGGTGCTGCTGTTGAAGCAGCTGGTGGGGTTAGTCAGATCGACGCTGTACGCCGGGCCACCCGCGACGGTGAGATCCCATTGGCAGCCGCGCTTGGCGCCGTCGGCGAGCACGACGAGCAGCTTCGTAGCTGCACCGCCCGTCAGCGTTGCGTTCAACGACATCGACTCGAAGGAGCTCAGGTCGATGCCACCGGGCAAGTAGCTTCCGGCGGTTTGGAAAGCCAAGCGGCCGTGCTGCGAAGCGCCCGTGAACGTGAAGGTCGCGGTCGAGCTGGTCGGCGTGTAAGCCTCGCTAGTGATGAGCTGAGGCGCGTCCACGAACGCCGCGGTCAGCGCGAACGCGAACCACGGCGCGCCACGCAACGTGGCCCCCGCGTCGGTGCCGTCCACGCCGTCGGCGCCAGCGGGGCCCGTCAAGTTACCGGTCTTGGTCCAGCCGCCGGCGCCCTTGGAATACAAATCGCCCGTCGCCGAATCGATGTACACGTCGCCCACTGCGCCGAGCCCCGCCGCCGGCGCGCCCGCGCCCGTGCGCACGCTGGTGCCATTGGTGCCGTCGGTGCCGTCAGTACCGGGGTCGCCCTTGGCGCCCGTGTCGCCTTTGGGACCGGGTGGACCACCGCTCAAGTTGGTGATCACGCTCCAGGTACCTCCGGACTTTTGATACACGTCGCGGCTCACGGTATCGATATAAAGATCTCCATCGGCGCCCAAACCGGCGGCAGGAGCGCCGGTACCTTTCAGAATGGCGGAGCCGTCGGCGCCATCGGCACCGTCCGTGCCGTTGGTGCCGTTGGTGCCATTCGTGCCATCGGCGCCATCCGCGCCGGGCGCGCCGTCCTTGCCGGTCGCGCCGGTGGCTCCGTCCTTGCCGTCGCTGCCATCCTTACCGTTTAGCCCCGCCGGGCCCGCCGTGCCTTGGGCACCGTCTTTGCCATCGGCACCGTCTTTGCCGTCGCTCCCGCCGCAACCCACGACCATCGTCAACGCCAAGACCGTCAGAATGCTTCGCATGTTTGTGTCTCCTCGTGGCGGTGGTCGCCGCTCCCCTCACGTAACCCGACGCCTACCGCAATTAACCGCGCATGTTCGTCGAACGGCCGCCGCAGTTCAATCAGAACTGGAACCGGTTCCTCAACTCGGCGTAGGCGTTACGGAAAATCGATGTTCGGAGTCGGCGCGTCGGACTTACTTCGACTCGAGCCGAAGCGCTCAGACGTCGTCAACCACCCTGAGAGCCCTTCTTGATCGGCTCTACACCCGACGTGCGCGACTCGTAGATCTTTTCTACGACGATGGGCGGCTTGGGAGGAAGGGCGGCCCGCATCCGGGCGTTGATGAAGCGCTCGGCGCCGCACCAACAATAGGCGACGAACAGGCCGGTCAAGAACGACGTCCAAATCAGCAACAGGCCTCGGGCGGAGGTAACGGTCGTCATTCCGTCGCCTCCGGGCGGTAGACGCATTGCAGGAGGTTGCCGATCCAAGCGCGGGGTTCGCCCCCGTCGGCCACGCAGTAGTCCTCGGCGGCGCGCGTAGTCAGCTCGTCTTGTCGCTGGTGGTAGTGCGGTGCCAGGCATTGCGCGAGGTCCACGCCGACCTTTGCGCCGGCGAGTATGGCGACGGGCAGGCAGCCACTCTCGGCCGCCGCAACCGCCAAGCCAATGTCCAACGTCTGGCCGGGGCACTGGGGAAGGCTGTCGACGACGAAAGGCGCTAGCGGTACCGAAGCGGGCGGAATGGCCACCCGCTGCGGAGAAACGCTGTTGACGAGCTTTTGCACGGACTCGGCGGACGGTGCCGGCGCGTCTTCGCCGCCGGCCAGAGATTGATTGGGCTCGGCCGAGCACTGGTTGGGCTCGGCGCGGAGACTGGGGGAAGTGAGCTCTACGGGTTCGCAGTCGAACGTGGGAATGGCTTGGCTACGGTCCAGGGTGCATTGGATGGGGTCAGGCATGATGACCGCCCCATCGGTCTCGCCGGCCGTCGGTTGCTAGAAATGCGTTGGCCGAATGAATCTGACTCGACAGCCCCGTCGCAAACCGCAAGCCCCAAAATTCTCAGAGGGGGCGGAGCACAGAGGAGACCAAGACCTATTTGCTCTCGAACAGATCGTCGAACACGCGATCGAACTCGTCGTCGTTGGCGGCGCGGGCGTTGCTGTGCGCGCTGGGGGCGGGCGGGGGCAGCAGCGCTTGGATGCGGTCCGATACGCCGCGGTAACCGGGGTCGCGCCGCGCGATCTTCTGGAAGTAGTACAGGGCGTCTTGGTTCTTGCCCTTCATCTCGTACACGTTGCCAAGATCGTAATAGAGACTCATCTCTTGCTCGACCGTCTTTTGCGTGGCCGAGAGCGCGCGCACGTAAGCTTCGGCGGCGCGATCGAGCTGGCTCTGCTCGAGATAGATCATGCCGATCATCGCGAAGCACATGCATTCGCGAGCGGCGTCGCGCGCGGCGGTCTCGAACTCGCCCACGGCGTCGGGCAACAGGCCCATCTCTTTGTAGGCGACGCCCAGGTCGTAGTGGGTGGCGCTGTCGTTGTCGGCCACCTGCGCTTTGACGCCGGCCTTGAACTTCTCGAACACCTGGTCGACGTCGATGTCCTGCGTCGACGACAACGACTGGCGCGCGCTCTCGGCCGCGAAGCTCTCGGGCGCCGGCTCCAGCGCGTCCAAGGCCTCGAGCGACTGCGCGACGTCGAAGCCCTGGCCGTTGCCGTGGTCACTCAGCTGGGAGCGCTCTTTGGTCTGGCTCTCGCCCGAGCTGGCCAGCATGGCGTCGATTTCAGTCAGCCGCTCGAGCACGAGCTTGTGGTTCGGAGTTCGCCCTAGCTGCTCGACCAGGATGTTTTTGGCGTCTTCGTACAGACCGCGGGCGGCGAAGAACTCGGCTTCGTCCAGCACGTCCTCCAAGCCTTCGTAGCTGGGCTCGGCGGCGGCCGCCGGAGCAGGCGGCGGGATGAAGTCTTCGACGATCGAGATCTCTTGCTCGTCTTCGTCCTCGTAGCTCGCCAGCTCGGTGACGTCGGTGGTGGGCTCGTTGGCGACGCCCAGGTCGTCGTCGGCCTGAGAGGAGAGCGGAAAGCTGGGCAGCGGCTCGTCTCCGCCGGGCGCGCCGAACGGATCGTCCATGGCCGACAGCGAGCGCTTGCCCAAGCTGCGACCGGGCTCGCTGGCCATCGCCTGCTCGACGGAGGCCTCTTCGAGATCGTACGAGGGCAGCGGCTCGTTGGGATCGAACCCGTCGGGCTGCGAGCCACCCACGCTCAGCATGTCGCTTCCGGTGTGGACGCGCGTGCGACCGTCTTCGACTTCCTCGGTATACGGGCTGGAGCCCGTCGCCAGTTGCTCCCAGAGCAAGAGCGCGTCGTGATTCTCCGGATCGACCTCGAGCACTTGCGACAGCAGCGTTTCGGCTTGCCCGAGGTTGCCGGCTTCGAGGTACAGCTGCGCGACGTTGATCGACTCCTGCTGCGCGGCCTCGCGCTGGCCGGCTTCCAGCAGCAGCTCGCGCAGCTTTTCGCGAATTTCCAGCGAGCGCGGGTCAATCTCGAGCGCAATGTGCAAGGCCTCGACCGCCTTCGGGTAGAGCCGCAGCTTGCGGAACGACTCGGCGTCGACGATGGCCTTGCGAGCGTGGGCTCGGGCGTCGAACGAGCTCGGATCGTTGAGCTCCTCGGCCACCTCCTGCTGCTCGTCCACCACCACCACGTCGGGTGCGCTGACCATGCGCGGACGTGGATCGGGCAGGCGCACCTGCGCCGGCGGGGCCACGTCGAAGTTCTGCGAATCCTCGATCAGCTCGACGTCGGAGTCGGACAGCGAGGCGTGTGAAGACTCGGGCGGCCGCTGCGATTGAGCGGCGGGCATCACGCTGTCGAACGCCGCCACTTGGTCGTCGCTCGGCGCGACCTGGCGCAAGTGACCGAGCAGCTGGCTGTACAGATCGGTCTTGTTCTGCTCGCGGGCAAGGCGAGCCATCTCTTTGTAGACCTCGACCGCCTTCGCCTCTTGGCCAATCAACGTGAAGGCCTGCGCCAGCAACCCGAGCGTCTCGAGATCCTTCGGGTCGGCTTGGAAGCAGATCTGCAGCTTGGCCAGCGCCTGCATGCCGTCTTCACGCGTGGCGCGGCCCAGGTACAGCTCGGCCGCTACGCGAGCAAAGCGTGCGTCTTGCCGGAAATGCAGGATGCGCTCGACGACCTTGAGCGCGTCGTCGGACCGCTCCAGGTTGAGCAGCAGCTCGGCGGCGGTCCAGAACGACTCGATGGCTTCGTCGAGCGATTGGACGCGGCAGCAGGCTTCGGCCAGCCGCAGGTGCGGCAGCGGATTGCCCGCATCCAGCTCCACCATCTTGCGGAACACCTCGATGGCGTCCCGGTCGCGGCCGGCGCGCTGGAGGCGCGTGGCCACTTCGTCCCAGGCCGCCAGTGCGTCGCTAGTCAGGCCGAGCTGGGTGTAAATGTCCGCCAGCTTCGGCACGATGTGCCCGTAGCGGTCGGCCAGATCCGGCGCGTGCTTCTTGATGAGCTCGCGGATCTGCTTGTAGACGGCGATGGCTTTGAGGGCGAAGCCTTGCGCGGCGTAGAATTGTCCGACGCGGTCGTACGTGGCGATGGCTTCGGGGTAGGCCGAGAGGCGCGCCTGAAGGTCGCCAATCTTCAATAGCGTGCGGGCGTCGTTCGGATCCTCCTGAACGATCCTCTGGTATTCCACGATCGCCCGGTCGTACTTCTTCTTCTCGATGTACTTCTGGGCAGCCTGGAGAATCTTCTCGCGCTCGATAGACAAGGCTTCTGCTCGGATGGTGGATTCGGCGGCCGAGCCGAAACCATGCCGAGGCGCCAAATCCTACGAACTTTCGCGGGGTTGGTCAAGCTGAGTAGGACGGTTCGCAGCGCGTTTACGACGCCCCCGGCGTGCTACATTTCCTTGCAAAGTGCTCAGCTTTGCCGATGTCGAGCTCGCGCAGGCCCGCATAGCCGGGAAGGTGCGACGCACACCGCTCAGCGAGAGCGCGGCCCTATCGCGGCTCACCGGCTGCCAAGTTCATCTCAAGCTCGAAAACCTACAGTTTACGGGGTCTTTCAAGGAGCGTGGCGCGGCTTCGCGCCTGCTCACCCTCAGCGAGGCCGAACGGAGCCGAGGCGTCATCACCGCCAGCGCTGGAAATCACGCCCAGGCCCTGGCGCTGCACGCTTCACGCTTGGGGGTTGCGGCCACGGTCGTGATGCCGGAGGCGACCCCGCTGGTCAAAGTCCAGGCCACCGAGAGCCACGGCGCGCGCGTGGTCCTGTGGGGCAGCGGCTACGACGCGGCGGCCGAGCGTGCCGCTGAAATCGCCAGCGAAACCGGCGCCGTGTACGTCCACCCCTTCGACGACCTCGAGGTCATGGCCGGGCAGGGCACCATCGGCCTGGAGCTGCTCGAGCAATTGCCCGACTTCGACGCCGTGATCGTGCCGGTGGGCGGCGGGGGGCTCATCGCCGGCATCGCCACCGTGCTCCGCGAAAAGCGCCCCGACGTGCGTATCATCGGGGTCGAATCGCGCACCTTTCCCGGCATGCGCCGCGCGCTCGAATCGGAGCTGCCCGCGTCGCTGCCGCCCGCCGCGCTGCCCGGCGGCAAGACCATCGCCGACGGCATCGCGGTGCGGCGCGTCGGCCAGCTCACGCGCCAGGTCGTGAAGGCGTTGGTCGACGAAATCGTGCTCGTCGACGAGGAAGAGATCGCCGAAGCCATTTTGCTGCTGCTCGAGCGCGAGCGCACCGTGGCGGAGGGCGCTGGCGCCGTGGGCCTGGCGGCGCTGGTCCACCGTGATTTGGGGCTCGCCGGTCGGCGGGTGGTAGTGGTGATCTCTGGCGGCAACATCGACGTCAACTTGGTCTCGCGGGTGATCCAGCGAGGCTTGGTCAAAAGCGGCCGGTTGTGCCGCTTGTGGATCACCGCGCGCGACGTCGCCGGCACGCTGCACGAAATCACCGGCGCGGTGGCTCGAGCCCGCGCCAACATCGTCAGCATCGAGCACGACCGCGCGTTCTCCGGCGTCGAGCTCGGCCAAACCCGCGTCGAGCTCGTCATCGAAACCAACGGCCCCGAGCACATCCTGGCCGTCGAAGCGGAGCTGAGCCGCGCCGGCTTCGAATCCCACGCCCTCCGCAACAGCTTCTGAACCGCTGTCGTAAACAGCGCGGATTCGCGAACCCCTGGGATCTCCCGTTGGGAACCGGTGCGAATCTGCATCGGCTTGCTCGGCGGCACTCGTCGAGAGCTTGAATCAAGGCTGTGTCGGGAACCAGGCCATGAGGAGATCGTCGATGAACTCCCCGGTTGGTAGTCGAATCCGATGCTTGAGAAGGCCTTCTTCCCGGAAACCGAGCCGACTGTAAAGACGAATGGCAGCCGTGTTGGTGGCACGTACGTTGAGCTCGATCTTGTGGAGGTCTAGCCGTGACGCCGCCCAGCGCTGAACGTGTTGCAGAAGCGCAGTGCCGAAGCCGTGACGAGTCTGTCCTGGATGTACGACGAGCGTCAGGCGATAGACGTGCCGGATCGCGAGCAAGCTCATGCGCTCAAGAACCGCATGGCCGACGAGACGGCTGTCGAGCTCGGCCACGAAGAAGCACCCGCCGCTGGAGGCAGCGCGGATTCGCGCCTCCAGACTGGCGATCGAGAGCTCTTCAGGACGAGAAGCCAGCTGACCCGGCGCGGCTGCGATGGTTGACTCGGCCTCCCACAACGTCCGCGCATCCTCAAGAGTGGCCGGTCGGATCTCCATCTCGTCGTCCGCTCAAAGTAGCGCCGTTGAGCAGCGGCCGCATCAGCAAACGATGAGGCTCGGGTTAGCGACGATGCTGCAAAGCATGCCCGCCGTCAGTCTTCGTCTTCGTCTTCGTCTTCGTCTTCGTCTTCGTCTTCGTCTTCGTCTTCGTCTTCGTCTTCGTCTTCGTGGACCAGTCTCCAGACGGCAAGTGAAATTGAGGGTGCAAAGCGTTCGAACAACGGCCCGTGCTCGTGGAGGTAGACGAACACGGGTTGCTGGGGATCATTCAAGTCCACGAGGAGCTGATCGCCATCGGCGTACCGCCAGTAGTCGCACAGGACGAGGAAGCGATGCCCCGGAAAGTGCTCGTCGGAAACCCATGGCGGCGACGCGTAGTGAATCCCCTCATGATCGAGTCCGCCGATCTGCATGCCATCACCCAAGAGGAGGTATCGATGGCAATGCAGGAAGGCGACGTACTCCTCGGGCAAGTCAATCTGCAGCGTTGCCGCGAGCTCAGCGATTTCCGCGGGCGAAGCACCAGGCGGGATGCAGGGTGCCTCCGTGACCTGCTGGTATCCGGAATCGCTGAGCTGCGCCGCAGCGCGAAGGGTGATCCTGGAGAACCGTTCGGTGAGCGAGAGCGCCAAAGGTTCCGAGAAATCGAAGTCGGGGACAACCTCCCGAGTGCCGAGAATCGCCATAGCCGTCCACCCAACGTACCGCCGTCAAGGAGCGGCCGCATCAGGAAAACCGAAAGGAGACAGGTGGCGACGAGCGAGATCGTGGCTATCGCGTCGCGACGGAGAGGTAGACTTTGGCCGAGGAGCGGTGGTCGGGTCGGGAGAGGGCAGCCAGGAAATCGTCGCGAACGAGGTCGAACGCTTCTCCGCAGAAGGTCCTGAGACGGTTCATTCGGTCGAACCGCGAGCTCCACGCTGCAAGGACGTTCGCGTCGGCGGGGCCATCAAAAGAGAATTCGCCGTCCGGAAGCGTGCGGGCATCAGCGACCGAAAACCCAGCGCGTTCCAAATGACCAGAGAGCTTTCGTCCCATGTGGAAGTCGTAGCGATTCGTGGTGAGCGCATCCTGCGCGTAAGCCGCGAGGAGCGACGTCGTGTTTGGCAGAAGTGGTGCATGTCCAAAAAGGTCGTCGACCTCCGTCAAAGCGACCCACCCTCGCGGAGCGAGATGAGGTCGCCAATGGGCGAGGGATGGTGCGAGGTCGGGAACGTAAGCCGCGGCAAAACTGCTCCAAATCCCATCGAAAACGCCGAGGTCGTCAATTGCCTTGAGGTCGCCGAGGCGGAATTCAGCGTTTGGAATGCTTCTGGCTTGCGCTGCCGCGAGGAGCTCGCCGTTCGTGTCGAGACCGAGTACGCGAGCGCCTCGTTTGGCGAGTTGAGCCGCTTGGTCGCCAATTCCACATCCGAGGTCGAGCACAGTCGTACCGACGAGCGGTGGAAGCCGATCCATCACCTCCGACCAGCTTCGCCAATCAAACTGACGCTTGTACTCACTCGCTAGGTCCATTGCGCAGGCAGAGTCCGGGAATGTGCGGGAAGCCGACCTTGGTAAGCGATGACCTTCCCCGTAGCCCCATCGATGAGGACGCGCAACGGATTAGCACTGTCGATGTCGTCCAGCGGAGACTTGAGCTGAACCAGGAGAACGCGGTCTTCCCACACGGCGACCAAAGGGCGACAACACACCTCGTCAGAAATGGCCTCGTAAGTTTCGGCCAGACGAGAGCCGACGCCAGGCTGTAGACGAAAGTTGCGACCGGCGACGGCGATACTTTCGCCTCGCAGTGATGACCAGGTCAACTCAGTCCCCGACGCGAGGGCCTGGTTGACGTCGTGGTCGTCAGGGTAGGGACCGTCGTAGGCCCCAGGCATAGAGCCCAATAGGAGACGCAGCGCACGCAATGTCAGGTTGTTCGGCGCTTGCAATACCCACTCACCTCCCGTGACGATGCAACCGCTGGACCTGTACTGATATCGCGTGTCGGGGTCGACATTGTAGAACGCGCGAGAGGGCAACCCGACCGTCCACAAGCGAGCCGTGCCCCGCGCGTAATTGGTTACGGCGAAACACGTGACGACCATGAACGGGGAAGTCGCCAGCAGCGCAATGCTCGGACGCCACCATCGGCGACGAAAGAGCCAGGTCAGGGTCAAGATGAAAGCAGGGATGGCAAGCAGGCTCAAAATCCCTTCGAGGATCGAGACCCACCCCAGCGCCGCGGTCAGCACCACCAAGACCCACGACCGAAGGCGGCTGTCCACGTCTACGAAACGCGGCGGGAGCTAAGTCTATTCCGGCCCGGAGTCCTGGCTTAGCGTCGAGAGGTCAATCCAGGTCCTACACCGTGGCACGAAGACTCCGCGAGCCTGGGGGCGACCGCCGATGAGCCATTCCTGTGGTGACGCGCCATCAAGCTCGAGCACACCGAGTGTAACTGAAACCCGCGACGCCCCCGTCCCGACCTCGATGTTCGTGAGCGATACGTCGGAGGCACGCCCGAGTGGCCAAGCTTGGATGGCGCCGTTTCCTGAGAACCACCATGGTCGAGGGTTCGCTCTTGCCTGCTCTTCAGCGTCGCGCGAGCCCTTTTCGCGCCAGACGGAATCAACCACTAACGGGAAGGTGTCTTCGTCCACCAGCAACCAGAGATTCAGCTGGTCGCTGCGGTGAACGTGAAGGTCCACGAGATACCTTTTCACGTCTCGCGAAGGCTTGTGCCCAAGATCCTCGGCAATGCGTTGCGCTCGAATGTCGATGGGTGGACGAGTGTCAGTGCAAGGAGACGAAGACACGATCCGTGTCGGAAATCCGTCCTCGGCAACCAGCGAGCGAGTACCCGAGCATCCCAACACCGCGGCCGGCGCGAACGCCGCGACCACGAACGACGCCGCAAAGTCGCGTAAGACCGTCATCTCGGCCGCCCAACGTACAGCCGTCGAGCAGCGGCCGCATCAGGGAAACCAAGAAAGCCGAGAGGCGACAGGCGGCCACGAGCGGTCACACAGACCATCGACGGGCGACCTCGTCAACGAGCGCAGCGATCGTCCTGCGAGCTTCGTGTCGATCGGCACCGCGCGCCAGTAGGCGATCGTATTGGGTTTCAGCGTGACGAATGTGAGCGCGGACAGCGAGGTCGATGGCGTCCGCGTCGAGGGCCTTGGCTGCGGCCGTTCGACCAACGCGAGCGCTATACTTACGACAAGCGTGCTCTGCGATGGAGTGCTCTCGTCCCGCGGGGCAGCCAGGGTAACGTTTCCTGATCTCTTCGGCGAACTTCGCGACATAGGACTTGTCCGCGATGAGCTCCTGCTCCGCGCGCCGCAGTGCCTGGGCAGCGCGAGCCGGCGCATCCCCAAGGCACGCGGCTTCGGCGGCTTCGAGAGCTGATTGTTCGACGAGAAGACCCTGGCGTTCATAGCGTTTGCGCGAACGGCTCCACTTCAACACGACGGCCCAAAGCGTCGAGGCTTGCTTGGCGCGTCGAGTGAGCGCGGCGTCTCCAGGCGGCAGAAATTCGAGGTGATCGAGATCGGCGCAGGGCAAACACGCGGCACCTTTGGTCTGGTCGAGGTGGATCCAAGACGAATGACCGAGAGCCGCGCCGCAGTCGCTGCACGTACCATCCCGATTGGAGATGAAGACCTTGATTTCCGGCGTCTCCGGCACGCCCTGGGCTTAGCACGACGGAACGTGGGATCAACGAGACGTGAAGCGGCGCCGCGCTCTGTTCAAGTTCTCAGCGAGGCACTCGTTCTGAAAATTCGCCTTGGAACGCCGAGGGTTGCCAAGATGAGCAGCGTGAGCGCAATGCCAGACAGCCAGATGCCCAACGGTTCTCCTAGTAGTTGCGCGACACCACCGAGTACTACTGCCGCATTCACGACCGAATGGCGCAGCCGTTCGGGCTCAGCGGCTGAGGAGCGTTCAGGGAATGCGGCGCGGAAGAACAGATTCTTCGTGCCTGAGAGGACAAGCAAAGCTCCGACAATCGGTGTGAGGTTCTGCGAAGACCGAGCCGCCCCTGAATATGCTCGTCCGCGTAGCGCGACGAACACGAGCAGGCCAAGAGAAACTCCGACGATGACTCCCAATACGCGGACTTTGCTTTGGCGCTGCGCTGTCGTTCCAGACATTTCTCCCGGCTCCCAGCGTACCGCTGTTGAGCAGCGGCCGCACGAGAAACCAACAGCCAGCAAAGAGTGATGCGCGCGCCGTGGCTTACCACCGGCGAGAGGTAAGGGGCCATCAGCTCACGACGAAGCGCTGCCATCGCCTGCAACGCCTTGTGGGCTATGAGTTGGGGTCATCTTGACTGCTGCTTCAGGTCACCCAGACGCTTCTTCAGGTCGCGAATCGTGCGCTCGCGCCCCGCATTGTTGGATAGCGACTCGAGACGTTCAAGCTGGCGCTCAAGCGCATGCGTGAGGGCAACCCGGTTCTCGTCTTGAGTTGTCACATGACGTTGCTTGCTTTCTCGAAGGTCGGCATACAAGCGTTCCCAAGCAGTCCCGTCATCCTTTGGCGGGATGGGGATCTTGTAACCCAGGTTCGTACATTCGCGACCACAGTGCGGGCAGAGCGGAGCGACTTCAGCAAGTTTGAACCTGCGAACATTCACTCGGCACTCAAAGCACACAAAGTTGTGGTTGGATGGCATAAGTCTGGTCAGCCTTTGGCACCGCAACAGAGAGGGGCGAGAGCGCCCATTCGTTCGAGCGGGGAGCACTGTCGTGCGCCGAGATGTAGATTTGCGGTTCGTCGTGACACCATCACCCGACCGCCCAACGTACCGCCGTTGAGCAGCGGCCGCATCAGGAAACGAGTAGGCACTAGGTGGCGACGAGCGAGCCTATACTTCACCGTCGGCGAGTGGAACGACGGTTCAGGTGCGACGAGGTGAGGCCGTCTTCCTCAACGGTTTGTAGGCCCGCTTGACCTCTGGCTACTGCAGCCGAAATGGGTGCGCGAAGCGGGTGCTACACGCCATGGGGCCTCTTCTCAATTCCCAAACCAGGTACACACGGCCGTCGGGCGAGGCACGTCCAGGCTGGATCTCCAACGGAAAAGCGTCGGACATGGCGGTCATGGCCGCTATATCGAACTCGGCGATCCCGCTCGTGCGGCGGACCCCAATCGTGTCTTCGTCAGGCGGTCGACGGATCTGCTTGGGCGAAACAGAGCGTATGACCATCTGGGTCGCGAACCGTAAACTCCCGGTCGCCCCAGGGTTTCGTCGTGATTGGATAGACGACTAGGGCCTTGCCTTGGAGGTCTTGGAAGGCAGCATCTAAATCCGAAACCCTGAAATATAGGTGCAAATGATCGCCCTCGCGAACGAACGCAACGGAGGGATCAGGCATCTCGACCAGCTTGAGGTGAAGTCGACTTTCACCAGAACGGACCCCTGCGTAAAAGTCGCGGAACCTAAACTCCTCCTCGAAGCCGAGGGTATCGAGATAGAATTGCAGCGCTCGCTCTAGATTGGCGACTCGAACCTGGGTTGCGATGCTTGTGATGCGCATAGGTGATCCCGGGGACGCGGTGCACCCCGTCCCCACAACGTACCGCCGTCAAGCAGCGGCCGCATCACCAAAACGGGAGGCCACAGCCGGCGACGAGCGAGCCCGTGCTACTTCACCGCGGGCGACAGGCAGGACGGCGCCGGTCACGACCAGGTGCGGCGGTCTGTCTTCAGCGGCTTGTTGGCGAGGACACCGGGAATCTTGCCCGCTCCCATGGTGCCCGCGTTCATCGCAACTTGCTATAACGCATAGCGCAGCAGCCAAAGTATCAGGTGAAGGGGAGCCTCGATGATCGACAACGCGAAGAGGGAGGCGAGTTGGAGCGACGTGACGTCGCGGAGCTCGGCAGGCTCGTCTATCTCATCGTCGACGAAAATCCGCACGTTTGGGCCGAGCTTCTTCGAAAGGCTTTTTAGGCGAAGAACGAAGACGGCGGTCGCAAATCGCGGGTTTAAGGAAACGGAAATCTTGGACCGACAGACGGCGACGGGTTTGTACCCGTCGAGCGGTGGCACGAAGAAATCGAGATCGTTGGTCAAAACGCCGATGTGCTCGGTCATCGGAACGAAGAGACTTTTTCCCCGAACGGCGAGGATGGTTGGCAAGATGGCTTCAGGGTCTACGCTCTCTGGCGCGTAACATCTTCCGTAGACCCCACGACCCATGCTGTTCCTTGTGGCTCCGACGCCCGCCCAACGTACCGCCGTTAGGCAGCGCCCGCATCAGGAAACGGGGGAGGCGGCAGGTGGTGATGACCGAGCCCGTGGTACTTCCACGGGCGACACGGGGGAGGCAGCAGTCACAACGAGGTGCGGCCGTCTGTCTTCAACGGCTTGCTGAGGTATCCCCACGAAAGAGGCGGTGATCGGGCGAGAAAATAGGGTGTTAGGGGATCGACGTGCATGAGGGGCTCTGATCTATTGGCGCTTACCACAGACCCCAACAGCTCAGAGGACCCACATGCACCTGAAGGTTCTATCACAGTGGCTTGCCGATCGGCTGGTGATCGGCCACACCACACGCACAGCGGCGCTGCTGCGCGTCGTGGGCGCGCTGCTCAGCGGCGGCAAGCTGTCGCTGACCCACCTCGGGCGCAGCCTCAACGGCTCGGCGCACGCGAAGCATCAGATCAAAGCCGTCGATCGGCTGCTGGGAAATCGGCACCTTCAGCGGGAGCGCGACGGCATCTATCGCGCGATCGTTCAGACGTTGCTGCTCGGAAACAAGCGCCCCGTAATCGTGGTCGACTGGTCAGACTTCGAGCTCGGCAGGCAGTGGTTGATGCTCAAGGCTGCCGTGCCGGTCAGCGGGCGCGCCATCTCGCTGTACGAGCGCGTGTTCCCATTCAAGCGCTACAACAGCCCTGGCGCGCATCGCGAATTCCTGCGCGCTCTGCATGCCGTTCTTCCGCCGGACTGCCGCCCGATCATCGTCACGGACGCCGGGTTTCGTGGACCCTGGTTCCGCGATGTCGAGTCGTACGGCTGGGACTGGGTCGGCAGAATCAGAAACAAGATCAAGTACTACCGCGAGGAAACGGGGCGCTGGCGCTTCACTGACTCGTTGTATCCGGAGGCGACAAGCGTGCCGCGGTACCTCGGCGAGGTGACGCTCTCGCGGCGGCACCAATATCGGTTTCGCCTCTACCTCGTTCGAGCATACCGACCCCGAATCGGTCGACCTCCGCGGCGCGGCCCAAAGCAACCGAACACGACGCTGTACCAGCGACTGCATCGCGCGCCCTGGCTGCTCACGACGTCGCTGCCTCACGGCTACGGCAGCGAGCGCCGTGTTGTGCAGCTGTACCGCCAGCGCATGCAGATCGAGGAGACTTTCCGCGACCTCAAGTGTCATCGCTGGGGCTTTGGCCTTCGCTATGCGCGCTGCAACAGTGCCGCGCGTCTCGAGATACTCCTGCTGCTCGGCGCGCTCGCCGCACTCGTCGTGTGGTTAGTCGGTCTGGCTGCCCGCGCCCTGCAACTCAACCGGCACTTGCAAGCGAACACCGAGCGCCGGCGCGACGTCCTCTCCACTTTCTTCATCGGGCGCGAGCTTCTTAGACGCCTCGACGACTTGCCCAAGCCGGTCATCGACCTCGCGCTCCTCACGCTGCGACACCACATATCCTCGGCAATGCCGGCATGAATTCGTGGGGATCGTTCAGAACGGCTTGTTAGCCGGCGGTCGACCGACGCTTCCAATTCACTGGGCGACGGCTTTGGTGGAGAACGGCGATAATCGCAGCGAGATCGGCTTCGACGATGAAGAAGACGGAGAAGGGAAACTTGCGGAGCAGGGCCCGTTGAATTGGATCGGCCTCGACCGGAAACTGTGCGGGATTCTGCGAGATGCGGTCAAAGATCGAATCCAGTTCGGCGAGGAAACGCGGGACCAAGGCCGGATTGCGCGGGTGGTACCACGTCAACGCTTCATCGATGTCGAGTTGCGCACGTGGTTGAACGATGAGGCTAAGCACGGTCAGCGCGGTGCGGAGAACTTGCGTTCGAGTTCAGCACGAACCTCGCTCCAAGGTCGGCCGGCAGTGGGATTGGCGCGATAGGCCTCTAGCCGTTCTTGGAGAAGTTCGCGCTGCCAGTCTGGGATTGGCAGATTGGATTGGTCGACAATGTGGCCCCAAAGCGATTCGACGTACTCGATCTTCTCGTCGACGGAGAGCGCTTCGAAACCCGGCGGAGGATTCGGGACGGGTTGGGCCATGCGAGAAGGGTAGCGCGGTGACCAACCTCTCGCAATCGTGGCGAGCCGGTCGCGCAAGACGCTCTCGTTGTCCGGCTAACGTACCGCCGTTAAGCAGCGGCCGCATCAGAAACCACGAGCTTAGCGGTAGCGATGAGCGAGCCCGTGGTACACCACCACGGGCGAGAGGGAGCACGGTACAGGTCACGACGAGGTGCGGCCGTCTGCCTTCAACGGCTTGCTGAGGTATCCCCACGAAAGGGCCGGTGATCGGGCGCAAAAATAGGGCATTGGGGGATCGACGTGCATGAGGGTCTCTGATCTATTGGCGCTTACCACAGACCCCAACAGCTCAGAGGACCCACATGCACCTGAAGGTTCTATCACAGTGGCTCGCCGATCGGCTGGTCATCGGCCACTCGACACGCACAGCGGCGCTGCTTCGCGTCGTGGGCGCGCTGCTCAGCGGCGGCAA
>JBEQSW010000381.1:0-15924 GCA_040348565.1 Myxococcales bacterium
CGGACACCACCATCCGGCAAGACAAGCCGAGCCTCAACGACGCCGCTGCCGCTGGCTGCACGATGAAGGGTGCCACCAAGAGCAGGATTCGAAAAGAGTGCTTGGTGCGCTGGGATTTGAGCCAATTGCCGCCGACGACCCGGGTGGGGGCGTCGTGCATTCGCTTCAAGGTCGCGGACGGGGCGCACGGAAGCTTCCAAGCCTTCGAAGCGCTGCGCCCGTGGGTCGACACCGACGCGACCTGGCGACGCGCAACCAGTCTGGACCTGTGGCAGGCACGCGGCGCTCGCGGCGCGGCCGATGCTGATGCCGCCGTCGTAGCCACCACCCCGGCCCGGCCTGTCACCGGAGGCGTGTACGAAATCGCGCTCGCTAGCGCGCTGGTGCAAAAGTGGGTTTCGATTCCGGTCGCCAACAACGGCTTGGTGTTCGGCGGCAACGGCGGTGACGGCCTCACCATCGTTGCCTCCGAGCAAGCGGATGGGCCCGCCCTGGTGGTCGGGCTACCCTGAAGCGCGCCGTTATTTGATCAGGCTGCGCGCGATGACGAGGCGCTGGATCTGGCTCGTGCCTTCGTAGATTTGCAGCACCTTGGCGTCGCGCATCAGCTTTTCGACCGGGTAGTCTTTGACGTAGCCGTTGCCGCCGAACACTTGCACGGCGTCGATGGCGGTTTGCATGGCGCGGTCGGCGCCGTACGCCTTGGCGTAGCTCGACACGATCGGATCGCGCACGCCGTTGCCCAGGTTCCAGGCAGCTTTTTGGTACAGCAAGCGCGTGGCTTCGATGCTGATGGCCATCTCCGACAACATGGCTTGGACCAGCTGGTGCTCGGCAATGGCGACGCCGAAGGCCTTGCGGTCCTTGGCGTACGCAACGGATTCATCTAGGCAGCGCTGCATCAAGCCCGTCGCCATCGCGCCGATGTCGGGGCGCGTCTGGTTGAACGTCTCCATCGCCAGCTTGAAGCCTTCGCCCTCGGGAGCGAGCAGGTTCGCTTTGGGCACGCGCACGTCTTCGAAGTGCACGGCGGCGGTGTCGCTGGCGCGCTGACCCATTTTGTCTTCGTGCTTGCCGACCTTCAGCCCGGGCGAGTCGCGGTCGACGATGAAGGCGGCGATGCCCTTGTGCCGCTTGTTCGGGTCCACCGTCGCGAACACGACGTAGAACGAGGCGAAGCTGGCGTTGGTGATCCAGCATTTTTCGCCGTTGAGCACATACTCGTCACCGACGGCCTTGAACGTCGTGCGCAGTCCGGCGACGTCGCTGCCGCCAGTCGGCTCGGTCGTGCAGTAGCTGCAGAAGACGGGCGAAGCCGTCAGCATGCCCAGGTACTTCTTCTTTTGCTCCTCGTTGCCGGCCAAAATGATGGGGGTCGCGGCCAACGTGTTGGCAAGCAGGCTGGTTTGGATGCCGGTACAGGCCCATGCCAGCTGCTCGGCCATCAGCGCGTTGTCGAGCTCCGGAAAGCCGGCGCCGCCGTACTCGGGTGGCACGGTGGCGTTCACCAAGCCGAGCTCGTGCGCGGCCTCGAACACGTCTTTGGGAAAGCGGCTCTCACGATCGCACTCGGCGGCGATGGGCGCGATGCGCTCGCGTGCAAACCGCTTGGCGGTATCGACCAACGCCTTTTGCTCATCCGACAGCTCGAAGCTCAGCATGCGAATTCTCCCGAGGAAAAGCCGGCAGTGGCCAGCCAAGCCCCCAGCCTAGCGCACAACGCGGCTGAATTCTCGCGCGGCTATTTCTTGGCGCGCTCTTTCATGCGCGCCATTTCGTTTCTTACGGCGCGCGCGCCCAGCACGAAGCCGATGGTCACCCCGACCAGGAGCACGCCCGGAATGAAGATGACGTGCTCGACCGTGATATCGCCGACGTTCACGGCAGCCTCATTCTGCGTCGGAGCGCTTGGGCAGCGCGCGCTCGAGCTCGCTCAGCCGTTTGTCGACCGCGGCTTGGCGCCGGAACGTCAAGAACAAGAAGCCCATCAAGATGGCCCACATCAGCACGTAGGCGGTGATGAGCAGCCCCTCGGCGCTGCTGGTCTCGGTCGCGCCGCCGGTGACCGGTCGAAACTCTTGCGAGCGCTGTTCTACGGTGGGCGTGCCGGTGGTGGGGCTAGCTTGGATCATGGCTCAACCGTTGGTGTCCGTCTCTGGTGCCAGCTCTTCGGCGCGCAGCAGGCGGGCCTGAGAGTACGCGAGTTGTGCGCGCAGCGTGAGCAGTAGCCCCGCCAACAGCGTCATGGCGAAGAAGCCGCCCAGCAGGGCCTGCACCATCGCGGGGTCTTGCAGGCCACCACCACCGTTGGCTTTCAGCACCTTGGGGTGATTGCCGCCCCACAGCTGCACCGAGTAGTGGACGATCGGCAAAATCGCCGTGCCCAAAATGCCGAACGCGGCCGCAAACCGGCGCTCGGCGTCACCGCTGCCGGCGAAGCGCCGGAGCACCACCAGCGCCACGTAAATCAGGATGCTCAGCAGCAGCGACGTCAGCCGTGGATCCCAGGTCCAATACACGCCCCAGGCCTTCTTGGCCCAAAGCGGACCGCTCACCATCACCATGCCACCGAACGCGCTGGCGCACTCGGCGCCGGCCTTGGCCCAAGCGTCGCGCTTGTCGCTGGGGTTCGCTAGGTACAGCGCGCTGGCGATGAAGCAAACCCCGCCGCACACGTACAGGGCATACGCCGCCGGCACGTGGAAGTAGAAGATCTTCTGGGCCAGGCCACCCGCTTGCGGCTGCGCCTCCGGCACCTTCAAAAACACGAACAAGATCAGCGCGAAGAAGGTGAGGGCGGCCACGGCCCAAACGCCGACAATCAACCCGCGGGGACGCATGCCGGACACAATAGCGCGTGCGCTATGGGTTTTGTTCCCATTTGCGGGCCGAAAAACCGCAGAAGAACGCTGGTGGCTCGGCGACAGGCCCACGGCCCTGAGCCCCCGCTCTCAAACGTCACAGGTGGCGAGGGCCAGCAGGGCGGCAATCTTCGCGCGCAGGACGTCGAACTCTTTGACCGTGTAGTCCAGCTCGGCCTCGCGCAAACGGCGCGCGGTGTCGACCAAATCGAAGCTGGTGCCGCTGCCATTCAGGTAGGCGACCTTGGTCAGGCGCGCGGTCTCGGCGGCAATCTCGCGGGTCTTGGCCGCAACGCTCAGCGTGGCCTCCGACGAGCGCACGGCGCGGAAGGCCTGTGTGACCTCGAGCCGAGCTCGGCGCTTGGCTTCGGTCAGCTGCTCGTTGGCAATGCGGGTCTCGGCCGTTCGCTGCTCGCGGGTGCCGTAACGGAGGCCGCCGTCGTACAAGCTCCAATTCAGCACACCACCGACCGACCACGTCACATGCTCGTTGTTGATGGCCGAAACCGGCGACCAATAGTTGAGACTGGAGACGGCGTCGATCGTGGGCCAATAGGTTTTGGAGACGCCCTCTTCCGAGTGCTTGGCGACTTGCACCGAGGCCTGGGCGGCTCGCACGTCCGCGCGCGCCAACACGTCGGCGGGTTGGCAGCTGCTCTTGGCGTCGTTGGCCAGCTCGTCGAGCCGGATGCTGGGGGTCACGCCGTACGGCTCGGCCGAACCGAGCGCGGCGCCCAGCGCCTCGCGCGCGCGGAGCACGCCGTCGTTGGCGGTGACGACTTGGCCGCGCGACAGCGACACTTCTTGCTCGATGCGCAGCACGTCGATGGTGCTGGCCGCGCCCAAGGCTGCCCGACGCTTGGTCAAATCCAAGGTCGACAGCACGCTCTCCAGCGATACGCGGCTCACTTCCGCGAGCCGCTCGGCGGTAACGGCGGTCACCACCGCGTCGGCCACGGAGGCGATGGACACGCGCTCCGCGGCCTTGGAATTCAGCTTGGCCACCTCGATCTGCCGCAGAGCCGTGCCGCGATTGTGCCACGCGCTCAGCGCCAACAACGGCACGCGCAGGTTGAGCCCGGCTTGCCAGGTCGTGGCGTTGGTCGGGACAGTGACCGTGTCGTACACGGGCTGGAGAGCCATCACGGAAGCAGGAATGTTCGGAACCTGCGCGTCGCCCTTCAGCAATTGCCGCGTGACCGCACCGGTACCGCTCACGCTGGGCAGCGCTGGCGCCAGCGTTTGACGCGCCTGAGCGCGCGCCACGTCTTGCTGGGCTTCGAGCGTGCGGAGGGTGCTGGAGTTTTGGCGCAGCAGGCGCAGGGCGTCGCGCCAGCTTTGCAGCACGTTGGTGGCAGGCGGAACCGCGGCCAGCATGTCGTCGGTGACTTGCGGCAGCGCTGGCTCGGCAGGGGCCGCAGGCTCGGCGGGCGTGGCGGCAGGAGCCGTAGCGGTGGCCGGCGCCGGGGCCGCGCCAGCTGGTTTGTTTACAGCTGCGGGCTTGGCTACGGGCGCGGGTTGCGCGAGCGCGGCTTGGCTAACGAAGAAAAGACAGAGACCCAGGGACCGCTTCGGCATGGCTGCCGACTAATAGTTCCGGAGCCCCCACTCGGGAACCCCCTCGAACGCCAATCATTTTCGTCACCGCGCTCGGGGCCACCCTGGTGGGGGCCGCTCGGGCCCAAAACCGCTGCTAGCGCCGGCGAGCAAGCTCGGCGCTGGCAACTTGCCCGGCGATTTGGGCGCCGTTCAGTGCCGCCACCGCGCGCTCGATCAGCTCGCCGCGCACGCCCACGAAGGCGTGGCTGTGACGAACGCGGATGTAGTCGGGCTCCCCGGTGATGCCGTTCTTTTCGAGCAGACTCTGGAAGTCGCTCGGCTTGGCGCCGTCGCGTCGGCCCACGTTGACGAAGATTTCGCGGATCGGGTCGGCCTCGGCCTCGCCCTCCGGTTGTGAAGAAGGTTGAACGACCTCGGGCGGGGGCGGCTCTTTGCGCACCGGCGGCGGCAGATCGAGGCGGGCGCTTTCAAGCGTCCGATGGTCTTCGGCGCGGCGCTCCGAGGGGCGCTCCTCACGCAGCCGGCGCGGGCGCCGTTCTTCGCGTGGCCGCTCGTCGCGGGGGGCCTCGGGGCGCGAGCGCTCTTCGCGCGGCGCCTCCAGGCGCGGCCGTTCATCACGGGGACGCTCGACCCGCTCCACGCGGGCGTCACGCGGCCGCTCTTCGCGCGGTCGTTCCTCTCGATTTTCGCGCGGTCGTTCCTCACGCGGCCGTTCTTCACGCGGTCGCTCTTCACGCGGTCGCTCTTCACGGACGCGCTCGACGCGCGCGGGCGGCGCGGGCGCAGGCAGCTTGGCGCGCTCGGGCTCGGGAGCCGGCGTCGGTGCCTTGGCCCGGCGAGCAGCCGTCGCCTCTTCGACCGCGTCGGGGCGAGCCCCCAAATGGTCACGCAGCAAGGTAGCGATCACGCGATCGGCCGACTCGTGGGTGAGCAGCCGGCGCGCGAGGGCCAGATCTTCGGCGTGGATGGAGCGCGTTCGCGACGCCTCCACGAACATCTGCACCAAGTCGGCCTCGGCGCGGGTCTTCCGCTCCCGGGCTGACGGCAAATGCCGCTCGATCGGCTTGATCTTGTAGGTCAAGCGCAGCAGGTACAAGCCGCCGATGTTGGCGGGCGCGATCAGCGAAATCGCGGTGCCGGTACGGCCGGCTCGGCCCGTGCGCCCCGTGCGGTGCACGTAGCTCTCCGCGCTGTCGGGAAAATCGAAGTTGATGACGTGGGTCAGGTGCGAGATGTCGATGCCGCGCGCGGCCACGTCGGTGCAGACCAAGAAGCGCAGCTCACCCTTGCGGGTGGCGGCCATCACGGCTTCGCGCTCGTTTTGGGACAGATCGGCGTTGAGCCAATCTGCCTGGTAGCCCTGCGCCTGCAAACCCGCCGCGACGCGCTTGGTATCGTCGCGCGTGTTCGAGAAGATGATCGCGCTTTCCGGATTCTCGGTCTCGATGATGGCGATGAGCTCGGCGAGCTTGTCGGTCATCGTCATGTACACGTAGTGCTGAATCGAGAGGGCGCCGATGTTGTCGCCGCTGAGCGTGACGTATTCGGGATTCTTGAGCCGCGTCTCGGCCACGCGCTTGACGTCCGGCGGTAGCGTCGCGCTGAACAGCAAGACCTGGCGTTGCTCCGGCAGGTAGCCCCAGATCTCGCTGATCTGCGGCAAAAAGCCCATCGACAGCATCTCGTCGCTCTCGTCGAGCACGAAGATTTTGCACGCTTTGGTGTCGAGCGTGCCGCGACGCAAATGGTCGAGCACGCGACCGGGCGTGCCGACGACGATCTGCGCGCCGTCGTTCAGCTGCTCGATCTGTTTGCCCATTGGGGCGCCGCCATACACGGCCACCACCTTGGTGCCGCGGTGCTTGGCGATGGCGGTCAGCTCGCGCGTGATCTGCAGCGCCAGCTCGCGCGTGGGGCACAAGATCATCGCCTGCACTGCCGGGCGATTGGCCTTCACCAAGTTGTCGATCAGCGGCAGGCCGAAGGCGGCCGTCTTGCCGGTGCCGGTCCGCGCTTGCACGACCAAGTCGCGCCCGCGCGCGGCGGGCTCGAACACGGCGCGCTGCACGGGCGTGGGATGGGTATAACCGAGCTCGTCGATGGCCTTTCGGACATCGCTCGTCAGCGGCAGGGTGTCGAAAGTGACTGGCGGGGCGTCTTCCGCAGGCGTGCTCATCGGTTAAGTTCGTTCGTCGGGGCGGCCATGGTCCCCCTGATTCGGCGCCGAAGCGGCGCCAGGCCGAGGGACTCATACCTCACCGCGTGCTCCTCGGCATAGCGCAACGCGATCACGTCTTTTAGGTGCTTTCGGCCGGCGGCGTCGTCGCGGCAAGCCGCTTCCACCGCTTTTCGCTGCTCCCACTCCGGTTCCAGGGCAAGTCGGTAGCGGGCGAGGGCGGTTCGCTCGTCTTCGTCGCCGGCGAGGTCGGCGTAGGCTTTTCGAGCGCGGTCCACCGCCTGCTCGAGGTGGGCGGTCCCGCGAACGCAGCCTTCGGGGCTCGGCGGAGCGCTCCCCCAGACCGTCGTCAGGATCTGAATGGTCCACATCAGGGTCGCGCCCGCGAAGATCACGCTGAAGATCGCGATGCCGACGCGCCGGCCGACGAGCCGACGCCGCTCGAGCGGCGAGAGGGCGCGGCGGGGCGGTGGGGCCATCCAGGCGCCTTGTGCCCGTAACCGGACTCCCCGTCAAACCTCATCATTGGTCCCGTTGCGCTGGTGACCACGCCCGCTGATCCTGGCTTCCGGCTTCGTTTTCGCTGCGGTCCGGTGCCCACGTACTCAAGTACGCTGCGCTCCGGTCCTCGCGAAAGCCTCGCCAGAAGCCAGGCTGAGCGGGCGGGCAGGAGGGAGGTGAGCCCGATAGGTATCCGTCAAACCTCATCATTGGTCCCGTTTCAGTCGCGACCAAGCTGGGACAACCGGAGCGATGGTCGTCCGTAAAGCCCTCGTTGACCTCGGGAGCGGCCTACTCCATACTGGTTTCACAAGAATTTGAAACCTCAGAAACTCGAAGATAGTTCCGCGCTGGGCCTGGAGCAGAGCGTCAATACGCTCGGCGCCGCCGCGGCCGCTCACGCGGGGGATGTCCGGCTGGAGCGCCGGATCCAGAACGTTCAGGAGCTTCTGGCGGGTGACTTGAGCTGGGTCGAGGGCACGCTGGCCTCCGCGGTAGCGGACGGCCCATCGCCCGGCAGCGACGCCGCCCGGCATTTGGTGTCGCGCGGTGGCAAGCGGGTTCGCCCCATCGCGCTCCTGCTCAGTGCCGCCTGCTTCGGTGGCATCAACGACAAGGCGCGCGAGCTGGCGGTCGTGTCGGAGCTGGTTCACTCGGCGACGCTGCTGCACGACGACGTGATCGACGAGGGCATGGAGCGGCGCGGCGCGCCCACCTCGCGCCTGCAATGGGGCAACGGCGTCAGTGTGCTGGCCGGAGATCTCTTGCTCGTCAACGCCCTGGACCGCACCTCGCGCGTCGCGCCCGAAGCCATGGGCGATCTGATCTCGACCCTGCGTCGCTTGGTCGAAGGCGAGATCGTGCAGCTGCGCGGTCGCAGTGAGCTCGACGTCACCGAAGCCACCTACGAGCGCATCCTGCGCGACAAGACCGCGTCTCTCTTCAGCTGGGCAACCCGCAACGGCGCGCGCGTCGCCGGCGCCAGCCCTGCGGATCAAGAACGCTTGAGCGGCTTCGGTGAACGCTTGGGCATCGCGTTCCAGCTCGTGGACGACGTGCTCGACTATTCCGGTGAGCAAACCGGCAAATCGCTCTTGGCAGACTTGCGCGAAGGCAAGCTCACGCTGCCGCTGGTTTTGGCGGTCGCGCGCCGGCCGGAGCTGGCCCACGCGCTCAAGCGCATTCACGCCGGCGATCGCGAGCCGGTACAGTTCGTCAGCCAAGCCGTGATCGAAACCGGCGCGTGTGAAGAGGTGCGTCGCCGCGCCGGCCAATACACACAAACCGCGGTCGAAGCCTTGAGCTCGCTGATGCCCGGCCCCGCCCGCGTGCTGCTCGAAAACGTCGCCGAAGAGCTAGCCCGCCGCGCCGCGTAGAAGCTCGCCGCCCGCCGGTGGCTGCCAACCCGCGGCTCGCCTCGCAGAAACTTTCGTGTCGTCTCTGGGCAAAGCCGTCCGAATGGCACGCCAGTACGTCGAGGCGCCAAAGCTTGCTGCGTGCTCGTGGCGAAGTCCTTGAATCTTTCGCAGGGAGTCGCTGATGACGGGGGCGTCCCCCGGCCTGCTGGGATGAAACCGGCGCGGGAGGGGTCTCCGAAGTCAAAAGTGAGTTCGGAACCGAACTCACTTTTCGAACGTGTGGAGGCACTCCGAGTTTATTCCTAGGACGGCAGGACGAGACAGAAGCGAGAGAGTTTGGGGGTCGGGCTGCCGCCAGCCTGCGTCTCGTGAATCACTTCGCATGCGAAGTCATTCTGGCGCGAGCGAAGGGCACGGGAGCATCTACCACCGTCCTGTGGAGATCTCGATCGTAGGAAGTAGCCTGGAGCCGCTACAAAAGCTTCTGCGATTCAGGCTGCGGATTGGCAGCCCTTGATCGACTCGAGCGCGGTGGAGCTAGTTCAGCGTGCCGGGGGACGAGGATTCGGTGCGCTGGGACTCGATGAAGGTCGCGGTGATTTCGCGCTCGAGGGCGCCGCGGATCTCGGCTTCGATCTGCTCGATGGACGAGGCCAGGCGCTCCACGTTGCGTTGATAGACGAACACGCGCGCGCTGACGGAGCTGGGCTGCCCCTCGTTGCCGACCGCGTCGATCAGCAAGAGCGCGCGAGGGTCGACGCCGTCGACCACCACCTCGACGCCGGGAGCGTCGGCCGCGTACACCTCTTGCTCACGCACGTAAGCTCGCAGCATGGGCGAAAGGGCCGCCAAAGCGCGCTTGGCGGTCAGCTCGAAGGTTTCGCGCGAGAGCACGGGCGGCGTTCCGGGTTGCGTCAAATCCAGGTCGCGCGAGCGCAAAAAGGCTTCGGTCGCGGCTTGGGTCTCGCCCCGTTCGTCGCGCACCAGGCCCAGGTAGTACCAAGCCTCGGCGTTCTTGGGTGAGCGCTTGACCGACTCTTCGATCAGCGGCGAAGCGTTCTCGAGATTGCCGACTTCGTACAAGGCGCGGCCGACCAGGAAGGTGTGCTGCGGGTTGTCGAACGGACCTTCGGGGAAGCGGTGCGACAGCTCGGTCGCGCGCTCGACCTCGCCCTTGCCCAACAGCGCGTCGAACATCAACAGCAACGCGTCCACGACC
This sequence comes from Myxococcales bacterium, assembly GCA_040348565.1. Classification (GTDB taxonomy): domain Bacteria; phylum Myxococcota_A; class Polyangia; order Polyangiales; family Polyangiaceae; genus PMG-095. Next base: position 9,676 of record JBEQSW010000381.1, read on the forward strand.
TCGTCGTCAGTCTCCGCCAAGTCGAGCGACAGCTCGCACAAGCGGATCGCTTCGTCGAAGTCGGCCAGCGGGTGCACGTACACCTCGGCGGCGTTCAGCATGGCCTCGAGGTAGGTGTCGTCGAGCGCGATGGCCTGACGGTAGTGCTCCACCGCTTCCTCGAACTCACCCTTCAGAGCCGCGACGTAGCCGAGCAGGTTGTAGGCCTCGGGCGACTGCGCGTCGATCTCGAGCGCGCGTCGGGCGGAGAGCTCGGCACCGCGCGGGTCACCGCGCTGAACGAGATCCCAACCGCGGTCGAGGTGGGCCGAGAATTGGTCCATGGTCAGGAGCCCTATTGACGTGCCCGGGCGACACGGTCAACCGAAATTGTCAGTCGTGGACGATGACCCGCGACCCCGCCTCGGACTCGCTCGCCCAGACACCGTGAAAGCCTTCCGGCAGGTGCGGGCCGGTGAAGAAAAATAACCACTTGGCGTCGAGCGGCGAGAGGTTCACGCAGCCGTGGCTCATCTGCACGCCGAAGTTGGAGTGCCAGAAGGCCGCGTGCAGCGCAAACGACCGGAAATAGTACTGCACGAACGGCACGTCCTCGATGCTGTACGGCAGGTCGCCGGCGGCGGTGCCGTCGCCATCCATGGTGGTCGTGATGTGCTTTTCGCGGATGCGCCACTCACCCGTAGGGGTGCTGTGGTCTTTGTCCTTGATCTTGGAGTATTTGCCGCTCGAAATCAGGGTGGCGTACACGGGGCGCGAGCCTTCGAAGGCGACCAGCGTTTGCGTGCTCAGGTCGACGTCGATGTAGCGCTCGTTTTCGGCCAAGCCTTGCGGAGGCGGGCCCGGCTCGGTGATGCGCAGCTGTGCCTTCTTCATGAAGGTGCCGTCGGTCAGCTCGACGTAGTCTTTGCCCTGAAATTCTATGGTCTTGCCGGTCAGCGCAATCGGCACGAAACGCTCGATCGATTTCGCGTTTTTGATGGTGTTGGCGGCGGTGTCGATGGTGAAGGTGCCGGCGCTCTTGTTACCGCCGTAGACCCAGCCCATCGGCAGCTTGAAGGTGGTGCCGTCCAGCTCGACGCCCTTGAAGCTGGAGCCGGACGTTTGCCACATGCGGTCCGACGGCGTGACCAGGCCCTTGGTGGTTTTGTACCAGCTGCGGCCGTTCCAACGGAACGTCTTGTCGACGGCCACGTAGAAGCCGGACACCATGCGCTTGGCCAAGATGTCGTCCGAATCCGCGGTGAGCGCGTCCAGCTTCATCTCGTGCAGGCGGTCTTTGATGTCTTCTTGTTGCCACCAGGGCTTGTCCGGTTCCGGATCGGCGGCGGCGGGCGCTGGCAACAGGGTCGTGCCGGCGTCTTGAGCGGCGATGGGCAGCGCCGGCTCGACTTTGTCGGCGGCGGCTAGCCTTTCCGCCACCGCCACCGCGCGATCGCTCGGGGGCTTGGCGGGGGCGTCTTTCTCTTTGTCCTTCTTTTCGGCTTCTTTGAGATACGGCTCGTAGCGGTCCATCTGCTCCCGCGAAGGCACCGTCTTGTACAGCGGCGTGCCGTTCTTGGCGTTGCGAGCGTACGGGTATGGCAGAACGTCTTTCAGGTTCGGCTGCGAGGTCGCAAACTTCACTTCGGGATTGTTGAGATCCGTCGTGCCGTAGTTGCCGCACACGTAACCGCCGCTTCTCACCTTGTACCAACCGCCGCTGCAGTTCTTCTTGGCGATGGTCGCGGGCTCGACGGGGGCGCGACCGCCGCTGCGCATGAAGCCGATCTTCTTGCCTCGCTCGAACGAGGTTTCGCTGTACACGCCGGCGGCGGGGGAGGTGACGGCAAACCACGGGCCCGTGTAGGGTGCTTCGGGGGCGGCGGGCGCAGCCGCGACGGCCGAAGGCGCGGCCGTCGCTTTGCCGCCTTTCGAGCTGGGTGACGGGGCAAGCTCGGGCGGCAGCACTGGCGAGCCGGCCCGCGGCGCGTCCGCGCGTTGGGGCGCGTCGTCGGTAGCGCCCGGGGGGGGCTGTTTTTCGCAAGCGGTAGCCAGCAGGACGGATGCCAGGCCGGCAAAGGCGGTAAGGCGGGTCGAAACGAGCACTATGAACCGTGTCTTTCCACAGCCACGCCGCGCGAGCCAATTCTCGGTGCGGGCCGGGCAGCCTCCGTCGATTGCGACCGCCGTGCCAAGGGCCAAACGGCCGAATTCGCGCAGCTCTTCGCGAGAGGCTATGGTCGGGGCGTGGAACCCGGGACGCGCCCGCGCGTGCTGAACGACACGACGCCCAGCAAGCTTGCCGGCTTCTTCGCCCTGGCGGTGGTGCTGCACGTCCCGTTTTCGCCCCTCCTCGGGCTGCTAGGTTTGCTGCGGCTTTTGGGCCCCGTCGAAGACGTGCCGCCGGCTCCGCCGGTCACGGAAATCCCCCTCGATATCCTGGAGGACGACGACGACGGAAAGGGCAGCAAGCCTGCGGATACGCCGGAGGCCAAAGATCCTGCGGCCGTCTCGGAGCCCGAGGCGGCGCTGCCCAAAGAGCCCGACCCGGTCATCGTCAAGCCCAAGAAGCCGAAGGACCTGCCGGATGCCGGCGCTCCCGAGCCCCAAGACGCGGGGAGCCCGGACGCCTCGAAGACGAGCGACGCGGGCGCAGCCGAGGACGCCGGCAACGCCCCCGACGCGGGGGCCGCGCGCAAGCCGGGCGAGGGGATTGGCGATCCGGTTGCGGGCATCGGCGACAAAAAGGTGGTCGACCCGAACGCCAACGTGCGCGCCATCGTCTTCAACGACCGTGTGCGTCAACACCCACTCGGCGGGCGTGTGGGGCCGCTGTTGCGCAACGTCTACCAGTGGCGCGACTTCTTCGGGCCCACCGCCATCGACCCGGTGCGAGACATCGATCGCATGATGATCGTCGGCTCGCAGCTGCGCGATTCGCGCGACGTGGTCGCGCTGCTCCAATTCAACATCTCGCAAGAGCGCGTGCGCGCGGCGGTCGATGTGCTGGTGGCTCGCGATCCGGAAGGCTCGTGGGAAGAGGGCGCGGTTCCGGTAGCGCACGCCCACGCTGACCGCGCCGAACGCGCGTTCGTGCTTCGCTCGCCCAAGCTCGTGATCGTGACGCCGCCAAGCGCCTTGGAGAGCGCGAAGACGACCCGGCTCAAGGCGATTCCGGGGCCCAAAGACGACGAGCTGGCTCGCATTTATTTGGCGACGCCGTGGCGAGCCTTCCTCGGCCTTCCGGTGGTGATCCCGAAGTCGATTCGTTCGGCGGTGCTGCGGCTGGCCCCACGGCCCGACGGAGGCATCGTCATCGACGTGTTGGCCCATGACGAAACGGAACCGCTGGCGCGCGCGGACGCCCAGGCGCTCACGGCCGCGCTGGCCGCCGCGACCTCGCTCGACCTCGGCGTCTTCGGCGCCGTGCTGTTCGGCTCCAGTCAGAAAAAATTCATCGAAAAGGGCAGCTTCGAGCCCGACGGCACCGACATCCGCGGCGAAATCGTGCTCACGCGCGCCCAGGTCGAAACCGTGCTCGAGCTTGCCGGCGGTCTGCTCGGCGGGCGCCCGCGCCCACGGGCGTCGGCTACGACGCCGCCAGCCCCGCCGCCGGTGGCGCCCACGCCGGCGCCTGCCGCGTCTCCGTAGCTCACGCCAACGCGCGCTGCGTCTTGGCCAAGCCGCGCTTACGCGCGCGCCGCTTCGGCAATGGTCGCCAACATGGCGTCGGCGCGGGCGGGGTCGAGCGAGCCCAGGCAAAGCACGCGCCCGCGTTGCGGCACCACCAGCATGCGACACTTGCCGCGCACGGTGTCGGCGGCGTTCGAGAACGTGAAGTCGAGCATGAGGCCGAGCACCATCATCAGCACGGCCAGGCCAAACAGCGACGCCGAGCCGCCCGGCACCCGCACCGCGTCGACGAACAAGCCCATGCCCAAATACGAGCCCAACACCAACGCCATCAAGCCGACGTACATGCCGAGCCGCGCGTAGCGGGTCTCGCGCGTCACGCGCACCAGGCTTCCGAGCGGCACCACGATCGAGCGCTCGCGCAGCACTTTGCCCAAAAGCTCGGTGCGCTGGCTCAGCTCCAGGCCGTTGGGGCCAATGCTGATGGAAGCCGGGCGCTTGAACGCCAGGACCCACCGCAAAAGCACCTTGCCCACCTGCAGCGCGAACAGCACCAAGGTCACCGTGAGCAGCGCGGTCACGATCGGGCCGAACGGGGCCGTCGACAGCTCGCCATCCAGCCGATCGGCGTTCGCAGTCACGGCGCCGGCCGCTAGCGCCCGCACGCCCGCGTCCGTCGCCGCCTGGCTCAGGTGCAACCGGGCGCGATGCGCGATCTCGCTCTTGCTGGCGGCGATGGCGGCCGCGGCGATTAAGCCTTCGGCGCGCCCGAACTCGGGCGCCACCGCTTCGGGATCGCGCGCCACGTGGGCCACCGCTTCCCACATGCCGGCCGCTTGATCTTGCAGCGCCGCATCCAACGAGCCCAAGGCGTCGATGGTGGTGTGAGTCGCCAGCCAGACCAAATCGGCTGCCAGGGCGTCGCGCTCTGGCTCGCCGTCCGGCAGCTCTTGGGCGACCCCGAGCGCCAGTAATGCGCCGAGCAGCTGGCGTTCGCCGGGACCCTCGGGTCCATGCTCCAGCGCGTGCAGCGGGTTGCCGAACGGCGTCTCCGCTTGCTCGGGGGTGAGGCCGGCGGCCTGCAGGGTGGCGAGCGACTCCGCCGCGGGGGCGTGGAACTTGGAGGCTAGATCTGGCCGCCGCAGCGTCGCCGAGGCGAGCGACACCCGGCGGACTACCGCGGCAAGCGCGGCCGTGTCCGACGCTTCGCGGAGCTTGTCCACGACCTCGGACGCGCTATCGACCTCCATCTGCACGGTCGTCTTATCCGAAAACGCACGAAACTGCCAAAGCGTTCGCGGACTTTGCTAGGAGACGATGCGCAGCGAATTGAGCACGGGGCCGGGCAGCTCTTCGGAAACGTCGTCAGTTTGGCGGTTTTGGGCGTCCACCCGCACCACCACGGGCCGATGCTTTCGCGCCTCTTCGGGGCTCATTTCCGCGAAGGTGGCGAGGATGACCATGTCGCCCGGTTTGTTCAGATGGGCGGCGGCGCCGTTGACGCAGATAGCGCCTGAGCCGCGTGGGCCCGGCAAGGCGTAGGTCACTAGCCGGGAGCCGCGCGTGACGTTCCAGATGTGGACCGCCTCGTAGGGCAGAATCTCGGCCGCATCGAGCAAGTCGCTGTCGACGGTGACGCTGCCTTCGTATTCCAAGTCGGCGTGCGTGACGGTGGCACGGTGGATCTTGGATTTGAACACGTTGAGCCGCATGGGAGCTCCTGATGCGTCGCGTCATGCCGGCCCGGAATGGGTCCAGCTGGCGGACTTAGAAATCAGCATAGGCGCGGGCCGGCCCCTGGACAAGGCCGCCCAGGGTCGTTTTGGACCGGAACAGTTGACTTTCGAGCCCGCAAACTTGGCCGAGATCGGCAGCTTCGAATACCGAAGTGTACATGGCCACGCAGAGCAAGACCGAGCTGCTCGAGACCCTCAGGGGCATGGTACGCGACATGTTGCGGCTGCGCAGCGAGGGCGGCGCCTACGCCAAACTGGCTCGCGCCCACGGCTACGTCGACGGCTACATGCGCGTCCTTTTGGACACCAACGCCGTCGACCAAAAGACGCTGCTTGCGCTCGTCGCCGACGAACGCCGCAAATTCGACGGCCCCTCTACCCGCGAGCTGACCGAGGCCGACCTCGAAGCCGCCCCCGAGCACCAAAGCTCGCGCATCGTGGCCGCGTAAATTTCGTCGCTCTCGCTCTCGCTCTCGCTCTCGCTCTCGCCCACCGCGCAGAGCTCTGCCCAAGGTGAGCTCGCGCAAAGCGCGAGCCAGCACGCGCCCACCCGACCTTGGCGAGAGCAGATCACGATCGGCACGAGCAGACCGTAGTGAACGAAACTCGGCGAGGCCGAGCGCCCGCTGCGCCTCAGGTCGAGAGGATCGCCACCCGCTCTAAGCGTAGCGCGGAGGAGAACGGGAATTTAAATCGCATAATCATCGACGAAGACTTTCGAGCTCGTGACGTCGACGGCGACGCGGTCGCCGAGCCTGATGCCGAGCTTGTCCAGCTCGAGCTTGGTAACTTGTACGCTCATGGGCTCGCCGTTCGGCAGCGTGACCGTGAGCTTGACGTTGCCGCCGATGCGCGCGAGCCGATCCACGGTGCCAAGCTCCAGGTTGCTGTCGTTCACCGG
>JBEQSW010000408.1:0-5029 GCA_040348565.1 Myxococcales bacterium
GTAGGGCAGCCCCAGGTCCGCGCGCACCCAAGCGGTGGGCAACCACACCGGCGGCCCCTGCGCGACGGCGGGCCATTGCTCGTGCACCGCCATCGAAATCGCGACCCCCAGACCGATGAACGTGCTGAGCGACAACGTGAGGGCGAGGATCAGCGTGACGATGATGGCCGACGCCGAGCTCTGGAACTTGGAGGACAGCGCGAGCCCGAACGCCACCGCCAGCGCGGCGAACACGAAACAGCAGAAAAACGCGAGAATGACCTCGGTTGCGGTGACGCCACCGAACAGGAACGGCAACGCCCCCACCGGCGCGAGCATGACCAGGTACAGGCCGAGGTAGGTGTACGCGGCTAAGAACTTTCCACGCGCAATCCGGGCCGGGCTGAGGCTCGTGAGGGCCAACGCCTCCCAGGTGCGTCCGTTCTTCTCGCCGGCGATGGTGCTGGCCGCAACCGCCGGCCCGAGCCAAGTGACCAGCGCGAACGCGAGTGAAAAGAACGTGTGGAAAATACCCACACCCACTTTGGCCGGCTCGGCCGTGACGCTGGCGATGCCGCCCACCGAGCAGATCAACAGCGCGACCGCCACCGTGATGGTCATCAAGATCACGGGCGTGCGCTGCAAGCGCGCCGACTGGCGCAGCTCGCGCATCCAGACCGGGTTGGGATCGCGGGTCAAACGCAGAAAGCTCCAACGGCCCCGCGCGAAGACCGAAGAGCCGGGCGCCAACGGCGGCACCGAGGGAGAGCCGGATTGGACGCTCATTGCAGATCTCCGCGGGTGACTTCGAGGAAGATGCGCTCGAGCTCGTTCCGCTCGGGCTCGACGCCCACGATGCCCACGCCTTGACCGACCAAGTGGCGCACCACGTCCGCCACGAAGCGTTCGTCGCCCGTGTAGTCGACCGTCAACAAGCCGCCGGGAGCCGGATCGACTTGGTGCACGCCCACGCCGCCGGCCAGCAGGGGCACCACCAGCCGCGAATCGCCCAGCACGCGCAGCTTGAGCCGTCGTCGCGTGGCGGTGGGAATCGTCACCCCGCCCGGCGTCAGCAAGGGTTCTGGCGGCGCGGGCTGACCCGCTTCGGCAACGGTTGGTGCGCGCGCCGCGGCGTCGCCACGAGCGCGCCGAGCCAGCTCTTCGCCCAGCGCGGCGATCGGGCCGGCCACGACCAGCTGGCCGCGCTCCAAAATGCCGACCGAGGTGCAGACATCGGACAGCTCGGTGAGGATGTGGCTCGAAAGAAAGATGGTCTTGCCCAGCTCGCGTAGCTCGAGCAGCAAATCGCGGAGCTCGATGCGGGCGCGCGGATCGAGATCGCTGGCCGGCTCGTCCAAGATCAGGACTTTGGGGTCGTGTAGCAGGATGCGCGCGACTTGCAGGCGCTGCTTCATGCCCTTGCTCAGCTCGGCCACCAAGCGGCCGTCGAGCTTGCGCAAATCGGTCAGCTCGAGGACCACGTCGACCACGCCGCCGTCGGGCACTTGGTAGGCGTCGGCGAAGAACTCCAGAAACTCGCGCACGGTGATGCGCTCGTAGACGCCGGCGTGGTCCGGCATGTAGCCGATGGCGCGCCGCACCTTGTCGGGGTCGATGCTGACGTCGTAGCCGTCGATCTCGACCCGCCCGGTGGCGGGCTCGAGCAAGGTCGCCATCACCCGAATGGTGGTGGTCTTGCCGGCGCCGTTCGGGCCGATGAAGCCGAAAATTTCGCCGTGGGCGACGTCGAAGCTGACGTCGCGCAGCACCTCGCGGGTGCCGTAGCGGTGGGACAGATGTCGCACGCGGATCGCCGGAACGTCGCTCATGGCACGCCTCCCACGCCCACGACCCGCAGCAGCGTGCGGTCGGCTTCGAGCGGAAAGCCGCTATCGGTCAGCTTGCCTTCGCCACCGTCGAGCTGACCGAGCAGCACCGGCACGTCGTCAGGCCAGAAGTCGATGTTGCGCGTGGTGGCGCCTTCGATGGCCTCCCAGGCGCTGAACAAACCCTTGCTGCAGCTGTCGAGCCGGTCTTTGGCCGCCTCGAGGTTGAGGCCGGAGCGACCGAGCGCGCCCGTCGCCGGTATCGCGAAGGGTTGGCCCACGTCTTCGGCCACGGCTTCGCCGTCCTTGATGCGGATGAAAAAATGAGCGGGACCGCGGGGGGAGCCGCCCGCCAGGAGCACCACCCCGACCAGGTCGCGCCCCAGCCGGTTCTTGATCGTGATTTTGCCATCGGCGCCGCGCAGCAGACTAACGCCGCCGCCGAGGCCCATGAAGCCGTCTTCTTGGACGACGACGACCTCCCAGGGGCGGCCGCGCAGGTTGGTCAGGCGAGCGCCGTCGCGATCGACGACCAGGCGACGGCCGGTTTGGTCGGCGTCGCCCGCGACGTCCAGCACGTTGCCGCGCGCGCTGGTTTGCACGGTGCGCTCGCGCGCCGACGAGGCGTACAAGCCACGAAAGCGCGTGGCGGTGGCGCGAGTCATGCCCGCACCGGCTTCGACCAGCGTCAGCCTGCGTGCGCGCCCGCTCACGCCACGTCCGACCGCGCCCAGCGCGACCACCAGCGCGAGCGCGAAGGCGGACAGGGCGGGCAGACGCAAGAGCGCGCTCAGCGGCCGGCCGGATTTGCGCGCCAAGTAGAAATTGAGCGGACCTGCCACGCCCGCGTAGGCGAGCAAAAGCAGCGCCGAAACGACGATCGTCCAGCGCGTGCCTTGGTTCGGGTCCAGCTCGCGCCGCACCTGAGTCAGGCGAGACTCGTCCAAGGTTTGCTCGGCGAACGGCAGCGCGATCGCGGCGTCGCGATCCCACGCGTGGCGCGTCAAATCGGCCAGCTTGTGGTGCGTCCACGGGTCGCTCACGAACGGCTCGGCGTTGGGCCGGAACGCCAACAAATGCAGCTCGCCCAGGCCGTAGCTTGCGGCCGCGCCCCACGGCGTCGGCCGCAAATTGCCGCCGCTGTAGCCGTGCAAGCGTTGCCGCGATTCGGCGCTTGGCGTCAGCCGCAGCTCGGCGACGCCCGACGGTCGTCCTCCCGAAGGCCCGCCGCTCGGGTCGATGGGCAGCGCGAACACCGCCTGACCGCGCAGCTCTTCCGGCGCGGGTTGCTCGTACACGCTGCCGCCGACCCAGCTCTCGAGGTAGGGCGCGCGCAGATCTTCGGGGCGCTCGGGCACGACCGCCAGCGCGCCGCCAGCCAGCAGCCAGTCGGACAGGGCAGCGCGCGCCTCTTCGCCGATCAGCGAAAGCTCGGCCGAGGTCGCCAACACCACGGTGGCGGCCGCATAGCCGCTGGCGTGGTGTGGAACGACGGGCTCGCCGGTGTGCGCGTCTTGACGAGCGCTCGACACCGACACGAGCGGCGACGAAAGACCGCCCCAACGCGTATTCGACAACGGCACCCCGATGAGCCGCACCGCCGGCGCAACGTGGCTGGGCGAGCTGAGGTCGAACAGCAGCGGATCGTGGCTGCGATTTTCGGCGCTCTTGGCTTCGGCCAGCAACTGTCCGTCGGCTCCGCGGGCGGCCACGCTCAGGCTCGGCGCCATGCCCGGAAACCCGTGCACCGGCACCTCAACCGCCACTTGCGAGCGAGCCGCCACCGAAAACGGTACGTCGGTCGCGTTGTGCGGCCCACCGCCGGCGCGGGCCCAGGCCACCTGGGCTTCGACCGCCAGCGTACCGCGCACCACCTCGTTGGAACGGTTTTCGATGCGCACGTGCGCGCTCATCCAGCCGTCCACCGCCGGTGTACCGCTTCCGAGTAGCGGCTCGATGTCGATGGAAAGGGGCGCGGCAGCGTGGGCGCCCAGGCTCGTGCCGAGGAGCGCCAAGCCCAAGCCAAGGCCCAAACGGCGCCCGTAGCCAGCGAGAGCAGGTAGGCGCCGCACTAGCTGGCCGCCGCTGCGTGAGCCACGTTCGCCGGGAGCCGTTCGACGCTGCCGAGCAGCTCGGCCACGACGCGATCGGTCGTGACGCCGTCGGCCTCGCCCTCGAAGCTGCGCAAGATACGATGCCGCAGCACCGGCGGGGCGGCACGCTTGATGTCGTCGAACGACACTTGGGCTCGACCCTCCAGGAGCGCGATGGCCTTGCCTGCCAGCACCAGAGATTGCCCGCCGCGCACTCCGGCGCCGAAGCGCACGCTGCGCCGCACCAGCTCGGGCGCTGCCGGCGAGGCCGGATCGGACGCGCCGACCAAGCGCGCGGCGTAGCGCAGCACCGGCTCGGCCACTTCGACCTCACGGCACAGGGCGCGCAGCCCGAGCACGTCCGTTTGACCCAGCACCCGCGCCGGCGTGGGGGCGGGCGCACCGGTCGTGCGCCGCAGGATTTGCGCGAAATCTTCGTCCCCCGGGCTCTCCACCAGCACCTTGAGCAAAAATCGATCGAGCTGCGCCTCGGGCAACGGATACGTGCCTTCCATTTCGATTGGGTTCTCGGTGGCCAGCACGAAGAACGGTTCTTCCAACGTGTGGCGCACTCCGGCGATCGTCACCGAGTGCTCTTGCATGGCTTCGAGCAGCGCGCTCTGCGTCTTGGGTGTGGCGCGGTTGATCTCGTCCGCCAACACCACCTGGCCGAAGATGGGGCCGCGGTGCAGCTCGAAGCGACCGCCGGCGCTGCCGCCTTCGCCCATCACCAGCACGTTCGTGCCGGTGATGTCGCTGGGCATCAGATCGGGCGTGAACTGAATGCGCGAGAAGCGCAGATCGAGGCAGCTCGACAGCGTGCGCACGAGCAAGGTCTTGCCCAAGCCGGGGTTGCCCTCCAAAAGCACGTGACCGCCTGCAATCAGGCCCCACAGCACCTGCTGCACCACCTCATGCTGGCCGACGATGACCGTGCCGACAGCTTCTAGCAGCTGCTCCGAGGCTTTTTTCGCCGCTGCCAGCCGCGACGGGAACGATTCGCTCATGCTGGGCACGGATGCTAGCAAAGTCACAGCCGCGCGCGCGGCGCGAAAATTCAGGGCTCGAAGTAGCGTCCCACGTGCTCGCGGTATTCTTCGGGTACTTCCGACTGTTCGACGGCGCCAATCT
>JBEQSW010000414.1:0-3040 GCA_040348565.1 Myxococcales bacterium
GACTTCGAGCGCGAGCGCGCGGAATACGCCGCGGCGCTGGCCGACTGCGCGGCGCAGCTCGGCGCCGAATGTGACCCGAGCGGCGCGCGGGCGGAAGACCTGTCCGGCGCGGCGCCGGTGGATTTGACGCTGGCTTCGGCGACACGCCTGGAGCACCGCCCCGATTTGCAGGCGCTGGAGGCCGAGCGGCAGGCGGCGGAGCGCGACGCCGCGCTGGCTCGCGGTCGCGCGATACCGGATCTCACCCTTCGTGTCGGCTACACCCATGACCGCTTCGTGGCTTCCGGTGACAACCGCAACACGTTGACGTTCGGCGTGGCGTTGCCGCTGCCCGTGTTCGACCGCGGTCAGCACGATTCGAGCAAGGCGCTCGCGCGCGCGGCCGAGCTGCGTGACACGCGGCTCTCGCTGTTGTTGCAAGCTCGCGCCGACCTTTCCGGGCTGTTGTCGCGCAAGACGACCCTGGAAAACGTGCTGCGGACGTTCGAGCAAGAGTCGCTGCCGCGCTCCAGCAGCGTGCTGCAGTCGACGCAGACGGCGTTCGACCACGGCGGTGTCAGCTTGACCGATCTGCTGCTGGCCCGGCGTACGCACATTGCGCTGCAACTGACCATGCTGGACGAACGCTTCGAGCTGTTCGGCATTCGCAACGAGCTGAATCGTGTGCTCGCCCTCGGCGCGCGCGACGAAGAAAAGAAACCATGACGACCCTGGAACCCGGAAACAATCTGGCCTCGACCTCGAGCATGGGAGCCCCGCCGGCAGGCGGTGCGGTCGTCCCGCCGTCCCGGCAGCGCCTGACCAGCCTCGGCATCGCCATCTTCGCGAGCGCCCTGGCGATTTTTGCGGCCATCTCATTTCACCGGAAGCCGCCACCCGAAGAGAGCGCGGCGGCGGGGATGAAGGTCGGCAAAGACGGTCTGAGCCTGGCCAACGGCGCGCCGCAGTGGAAGGTGCTCAAGCTCGGCCAGGTGGTGAGCCCGAGCGAGCGCTGGAGCGACCCGTACCCCGCGCGCTTCAAGGTCGACGAAGCGTTCGCGGCCAAGGTGGGCTCGCCGTTGTCGGGGCGCGTCACCAACGTGTTCATCGAGCTCGGTCAGACCGTGAAGGCGGGGCAGCCGCTGTTCGCCATCGCCAGCCCCGACATCGCGGAGCTGCGCGCCGGTCAGCAAAAGGCCGCCGTGGATTTGGACGTCGCCAAGGCCGCCTACGAGCGCATCAAGGCCATGGTCGAGGCGCGCGCTCTGCCGGCCAAGGACGAAATCGAGAGCGACCAACAGCTGCGCCAAGCCGAGCTATCGCTCAAGCTGGCGCAGACCAAGCTGTCGAGCCTGAAGGTTTCGTCGAGCGGCGACAACGAGTTCAAGGTGCTGGCCCCCCGCGACGGCGCAGTGATCGAGAAATCCGTGTTGCCGTCGCAGCACGTGGACAGCAGCGACACGCTGGTCAGCATCGCCGACCTGGACGCGGTGTGGGTGGTGGCCGATCTGTTCGAGGCCGACGCTGTCGGCCTGACCACGGGCATGAAGGCGCGCGTCACCAGCCCGTCTTTGCCTGGCTTTTCCGCGGATGCGGACGTCGAGCGGGTGTCTTCGGTGGTCGACCCGGAACGTCACACCGTGGGCGTGCGCGTGAAGCTGGCCAACGCCGACGGCCGCATTCGGCCCAACACCTTCGCCGAGGTTCGCTTCTTGTCCGCGGCGGCGCCCGGCTCGACCGAGATCGCCGCGTCGGCGCTGGTGTCCGACGGGCCCAAGCAATACGTGTACGTGCAAGACACGCCTGGGCACTTCGTGCGGCGTGACGTGGTGGCGGGCGCGGTGCGCGACGGCCGGATCTCCATCGCCAGTGGTTTGAAAGCGAACGAGACGGTGGTGGAGCAGGGCGCGGTCCTGCTCGACAACCAAATCGACCTTTCCATGTGATGCGCGCGGGATAGAGATGCTCGAAAAGCTGCTGCAATTTTCGCTCGCCAACCGCCTCGCGGCGTTCGTGTTCGCCGCGCTGTTGGCCGGCTTCGGTTACTACGCCTTCAGTAACCTGACGATCGAGGCGTTCCCCGATCCGACCGACACTCAGGTTCAGGTCATCAGCATCTTCCCGGGGCAGCCCACCGAGGAGGTCGAGCGGCGCGTTTCGCTGCCGCTGGAGCGCGCGCTGAACGGCACGCCCGGGCTGGTGCGGCTACGCAGCATCTCGCTGTTCGGCTTGTCGTTCGTGACGCTCACCTTCGACGAAGGCGTCGATCCCATCGCCGCGCGTCACACCGTGACGGAGCGCATGTCCGACGCCGAGCTGCCGGAAGGTGTGCACCCCGGCCTGGGCCCGATGGCCACGCCCATCGGCGAAATTTACCGCTACACGCTGCAGAGCCCCAAAGCCGACCCGATGACCCTGCGCACCTTGCAGGAGTGGGTGGTGCGGCCGAAGCTGCTGCAGGCGCAGGGTGTGGCCGACGTCGTGTCGTACGGCGGCTTGGTGCGTGAGCTGCACGTCCAGCCCGACCCGACGCGCATGGCGTCGCTGGGCGTGGGCCTCGCCGACATCTCGGGCGCGCTCGAAAAAGCCAGCGCCAACGCCACCGGCGGCTACGTCGAGCGCGGCTCGGAAATGTTCGTGATCCGCAGCCTGGGCATCTTCAACGGCCTGGAAGACGTGCGGCGTGTGCGCGTCGGCTACCACGAAGGCGTGCCGGTCACGCTGCAAGACGTGGCGCAGGTCAGCGACGGCTACGCCCCGCGCCAAGGCGTGGTCACGCGCGGCAAAGACGAGGACGCCGTGGAAGGCATCGTGCTGATGCGGCGCGGCGGCAACCCGTCCATCGTGCTCGACGCCCTGCGCGCGAAGGTGACGGAGCTGAACGCGCGCGTGCTGCCCGACGGCGTCAAGCTGGTCGCCTTCTACGACCGCACCGATCTGGTGAACACCACGCTGAAGACGGTGTTCAAGAACCTGGCCGAAGGCGCCATCTTGGTGGTGGTGGTGCTGCTGGCCTTCATGCTCTCGCTGCGCGCCTCGCTGATCGTGGCCACCGCGATTC
>JBEQSW010000417.1:0-22854 GCA_040348565.1 Myxococcales bacterium
CTTATTCTTTCCTCCCCACAGAGCTTTACAACCCGAAGGCCTTCATCGCTCACGCGGCGTCGCTGCGTCAGGCTTTCGCCCATTGCGCAAGATTCCCCACTGCTGCCTCCCGTAGGAGTCTGGACCGTGTCTCAGTTCCAGTGTGGCTGTTCATCCTCTCAGACCAGCTACCCGTCTTAGCCTTGGTAGGCCATTACCCTACCAACTAGCTGATGGGCCGCAGACTCATCCTCAAGCGCAAGCTTACATGTAGAGGCCTGCTTTGGCCGCAGCTTCAACGAAGCCGTGGTCTCATGCTGTATTAGCTTTCCTTTCGGAAGGTTATCCACCACTCGAGGGGAGATGATCTACGTGTTACTCACCCGTGCGCCACTGTACCGGGGCCGAAGCCCTTTCTCGTGCGACTTGCATGTGTTAGGCGCGCCGCTAACGTTCGTTCTGAGCCAGGATCAAACTCTCCAGTTTGAATCCTTCGGCGAATGTCAGTCGAAACCGACATTGCCATAATGCTCGCTTTCATTCTTTCGCCCAATCGATGCCGCCTCGGGAAGAGACGAGCACGACTGGTGCGGGGACCACGCGATTTCTCGCGGGGTATTAGGACTCAGTTTTCAAGGACCGAGGGGAGCGGTTGCTCCCGGCAGCGGGGTCGCGGTATCTAGTTCCGGTTGTCTCTGGTGTCCAGAGATTTTTTCGGAACCTTTCGACTTTCTTTTCTTTCGGTATTCCGATTGAAAAAAGAGCCGCCGACCTTCGCTCGTTCGGGGTCTGGAGTTTCCTCCGTCTGCCGTCCGAGTTGGACCGGGATGCCTTGCGGCCTGCTGTCGACTGCCGCCGTTGAAGGCCGCCGTCGAGGGAGGGGCTATATGGTCGATCCCCTTCGACCAGGCAAGTTCTTTCGATCGCTTTTGATCGTTTTTTCAATCTTATCCACAAGTTGTGGATAAGTCGGGGAAGTTTCCTCCTTACATGATCGGCGTCGCAGCCCTCAAACGGCCCGACGCCCTGGCTCATTAGGGCTCCGCGAACGGCCCTGTGGGGGCCGCCACGGGAAGTGAGCAGGTTCGCAGCCCGTGGCGAAGCGGGCGGTTTCACCCAGCTTTGCCCGCCGCCCGGGCCCTTTTTCGGTGCCCTACAGCTCGAGAACGGCGGCGTTGTCGATGAACCAGACCCCGAGCGGCTCGCGGACGAGGAAGACCTCGGCGCCGGAGGCGAGGCGGGCGAGATAACCGAGCTCGCTGTGGGAGAGGTCTCGGGCTTGGTAGCGGCCGAGGATGGTGATGGGGCTCCAGGCCTCCTGGAGCCAGATGGCATCAGGGCGACGGTACAGGCGCGACCCAGAGGGGGTTCGGACCCTGACCCGCGCCCAGTGCACCTGGGAACGCGCCTCGGGCAGGGTGATACCGGCTTCGTGCGCTAGCTCGCGGGTGGCCTGGGCCAGGGCGCGCCGCGAGATATTGAAGCTGCGCTGCGGCAGGCAGAGCGCGATGGCGTAGCCGTCCGGCATGGCTTCAATCGCGAAAGTGCGGCCTTTGGCGCGCACGGTGAGGCCGACCACGTTGTGAAAGCCCGGCAAGCGCGATTCTTTGACGACGGCCAACACGATGCGCCATTCGGCGGCCGCGACTTTGATTTCGTAGGGCGAGAGCAGCCCGGCGTAGTCCACGGTTTCGCCTTCGCCGTCGACCAACGCCGCCGCCAGCGCGCCGGAGTCGTCGCACAGCCGGCCGAGGATCGCGCTGAAGGCGGAGTCACTTTGATCGCGGACCGCGCCTCGACGAAGGCGCTTCATGGCGCCTGGACTCGAGCCGTAAGCTCGTTCACGGCGCGCTCGACCTCGACCGGGGACGCTTGCCGCAACTTGTCGAGCAGCTGGCCGCGGGCGCGCGACGCGCGGCGCGCCAGCACGTCGGGCGCGAGCCGGTCGCGCAGCTCGGCCTCGCCCACGACGGCGCTCGGCACCCGCTCTTCGAGGCGAATGACGTGATAGCCAAAGCTGCTTTTGACGACCGGACTCAGCTCCCCCGGGGTCGAAAGCTCGTTGGCCGCGCGCGCAAAATCGGGATCGAAGTTGCCCGGCGTAGCTTTGAAGCCGGCGTCTTTGCGCACGAAGGTGCGACCGTCGGCGGTCACGAACGGCAGCGCTTCGGCGCGAATTTGAAAGCCGCCCGGCGGGACGGCTTGAGCAAGCCGGATGAGCTCGTCGGAAGTAGTGGCCCCGCGCACGGCCGCGGCCAGGTTCTCGGCCAACGCGCGCGCGTCCGCGTCGCGCCCAGGCTTGTCGTTCATCACGATGGCGTGGGTGGTGCGGACGGCGCTGGGCCGATCGAGCTCGACCCAGCGTTCTCGAGCCAGCTCCGCCAGCTCGGCCGGCGTCGGCGCGCCGGCTCGAGCCGCGTCTTGGCTCAGCTGCTCCAGCAAGCTGCGCGCGGCGGCGGCGCGTTCGATGCTGCGCGTGGCCCCGAGCGGCAGGCTGGCCCGAGCCTCGACGGCGAACAAAGCGTCCGAGAGCGCCAGCTCGACGGCTTGGCGTGGCGCGACCGCCTGGCTCGCCGCGATGCGTGAAACGGTAGCGTCGCTCACCAGCTCGCTGCCGACGCGAGCCGTCGAGCCCGACGGAAGCGCGGAGGTGGTGGCGGGCGGCGCCGAGCCGCCGCTACTGCAGCCGAGCACGAGCAAAAGGGCGACGGCGGCGCGCCCGAAGCCCCTCATGCATCGCCCGCCTTGGGCCGCAACAGATCGGTCGCCGCTTTGAGGCAAAGGGCGCCGACGACCAGCAGATAGACGGCCACCAGGTCCTTCCGCTCACCGAGCGCTTGAACCCCACGCGCAAAAGCCAGGCCGGCGGCGAGCACGAGCAAACAGGAGATGAGGTCGAGAGCGCGCGCCACCGCCGGCGAGCGTACTCTGTCTAGCGCGTCGCCAGCCAGATCAACCCGACGCCGACCGCGACCGTGAGGCCGCCCAGCGCCCAGACGGCGCGTGAGGCTCGCGAACGCCAGGCAGGGAGCTGGTGAGGTTTGCCGACGCGCAGCGCGACGTCGGTGCTGGCGCCGACCATCAGCACGGCCGCGCCGAGCGCCGCGCTATGGGCGAGCAAGGACGCGCCCTGGCGTTCGACGCCGAAAGCGCAGGCGACGGGCAAGAGCCCCAGCGCGATGCCCAGCGTCAGCACGAGCGAGGCCGCGCGCACGGGTTTGTGGCGCGGCGCCAAGGGCGCCCCCGGAACGAGGTTGTCGAGCGCCTCGGCGTCGGGGCCCTTCGGCGCCGCACCCCAAGCCAGCGCGTGCAACAGGAAGCCGACGGCGCCGAGCGCGCCGCGCACGGCGTCGAGCTGATCGGTGCGCAAAAGTGGGCCCAGACAGGCCCAAGCGCCGAAGCAACAGCCGACGAAGCCATACACACCCAACCAGCGAGCCACGCGAGGCTGACCACTGGAGAGCGCGAAGGATCCGCCGAGCGCCAGCAGCGCCAGCAACGCGAAGACGCGCGCAACCAGCGAGGCGCCCCCCGGCAGCACGGGCGAAAGCACGGTCGCCAACCACGCGTACAGCCCTGGCACCACCCGCGAGACCTCCGCCAGGAACAGCCGCCGCCGCTGCGCGTGGATGGCGTCGGGCATCGATGGTGAGCTCAGCCGGCGGCCAGCCGCTCGACGAAGTTCAGGAAGGTGAGCACGGCGTGGCCGGTGCCGCCTTTCGGGTACATGCCACGCGCCCGCTCGGCCAGAACCGGGCCGGCGATGTCGCAGTGCACCCACGGCACTTTACCCACGAATTCGCGCAAAAATAGCGCGGCGGTGATGGAGCCGCCCCAGCGGTCGCCGGTGTGCTTCAGGTCGGCGACGTCGCTCTTCAGTTGCTCGCTCAGCTCTTCCAGGAGCGGCATGCGCCAGAACGACTCGCCCGCGTCACGCGCGGCGCCTTCGAGCATGGTCGCGAGCTTGTCGTCGGTGGCGTAGAAGGCGGAGCACGTCTTGCCGAGCGCGACGAGAGCGGCGCCGGTCAGCGTCGCTGCGTCGACGATGACGTCCGGCTTGAGGGCGACCGCGTAGGCCAAAGCGTCGGCCAGCACCAGCCGCCCTTCGGCGTCGGTGTTGATGATTTCGACGGTCTTGCCGTCGAGCGAGCCGAACACGTCGGCGGGGCGGTAGGCAGAGCCGTCGGGCATGTTCTCGGCGGCGCCGACCAGCACGTGCAGCTCGATGTCGGGCTTGGTGATGCCGACGGCAGCCATCAAGCCGAGCACGGCGGCGGCGCCGGCCATGTCGCTCTTCATTTCGCCCATGCCGGCGGCAGGCTTGATGCACAGGCCGCCGGAGTCGAACGTCAGGCCTTTGCCGACGAAGACGACCTTCTTCTTCTTTTTCTTGGGCACGTAGCTCAAGTGGATGAAGCGCGGTTCGTTGGTCGAGCCTTGGCCGACCGCGTAATGCAGCAGCATGCCGGCCGCTAAAATGGCCTTTTTGTCGAGCACCTTGACCTTGAAGCCGTGCTCTTTGGCGATGCCGCGCGCCACCTCGGCCAGCGTTTCGGGATACAGCTCGTTGGGCGGCTCGTTGACGGCGTCGCGCGCGATGCCCACGGCTTGACCGATGGCGACGCCCAGCTCCAGCTGCTTTTTCTGCTCGGCCGTAACCTTGCCCGAGACGACTACGCTGACCTTGGACAGCTCGGCCTTGGGCTTGCGCTCACCGGTGAAATACCGAGAGAATTTGTAGGCGCCAAGTACGATGGCTTCCCCCACGGCGCGTAGCGGCGGCGCCGGCTCCGGCAGCACCAACGCCAAGCTCTTGGTCGTGGAGGATTGAGCACTGCGCACCGCGCCTGCCAAGGCACCACGCACGCGCGCGGCGTCGGAGTCCGCCTTCGGCCCCAGGCCAACGATCAACAAGCGACGCGCTTTGACTCGCCCGAAGGTGGGCACGTCTGCTTGCTGCTCGAGCTTGCCGTCGAACTCGCTAGCCTTGAGGTGACTGAGCAGACCGCCGCCGAGCGCGTCTTCCAACGCCAACAGCGCGTCAGAGTCCGCGACCGCGCCAGCAAACACGCCGACGATCAGGGCGTCCGCCCCGATGTCTGCCGCAACCCCTGAGACCAGCTGAACGGAGAACGTCATTTTGGAGGGGCCACGCTAAAACAGCGATCTGAAATCGGCAACCAGCGGCCGTCCTTCGTGGATCTCGAGCGAGCTCGCATCGGGTCCGCGGGACCACGCAAGGCGTCTGGCTCGGCTCGCCCGAGGGGTGGTTCTGGCCTATCCTTCGGCCATGGCTTGTCGGAAGCTTCGCTTGTTTTGGGGTTGTGTGGCGGTGCTCTGCCTATCATCGGCGGCGCGCTTGGCCGCCGCCCAAAGCCCGTCCGGCGCCTCGTTTCCGGCCGATCCAGCGCCGGCACCGGCGCCGACCCCCGCACCAGCGCCGCCGGCCACCCCACCTGGCCCCCCGCCTGCGGCGCCAGCTCCGCCCGCCGTCGCCCCTGCTCCGGCGGCACCGCTGCCTCCGGCCCCGCCCCCTCCTCTGCAGCAACCGTACGCCGTCGATCCCAACGCGCAGCCCGGTTACGGCAGGGCGTATGGGGAGCCTCCGCCTCCCCCCGCGCCGCCGGCGGAGGAAAAGTCTCCGATTCCGCCTTTCTCCATTCGCATCGATCCGTTCAATTGGATCTTGGAGGGGCAGCTCGGATTCGAGCTCGAGGTGGGCGTCGCCAAGTGGATCAGCATCGAGACGGTGCCCATGTTCGTGGTGGACGAGTCGCCGCCATGGCTCAACCTGGGCGGCGGCGACGGCCGCGTGTATCAGCACAGCGGCGGGCTCGGGCCTTTGGCCGGCGCAACGCTGGGCGTCAATTTTTGGCCGAGCAAGTTGTTCAAGGGCTACGTGATTCGCACGGGGCTCAGCAACTATTCGCTCGAGTACGAGACACGTGCGGACGGGAAGCAGTTCGATTCTTTGTCGCACACGAAGCGCCAGCTTTACGCGATGTTGGGCTCGGTGGAGCGCTGGGGTGCCTTCACGATCGGCGGCGGGCTCGGCCTCGGCTACGATCTCAACAAGGAGTCGCGCTGCATCGCCAACACCTTCCCGTTCGCCGCCGCCCCGGGTGATTGTGACGAGCTCCAGATCAAAGTCCCGGGCTCCGTTCCCAATACGGTGGCCGTAACGTCGGTGTCGTCCTGGACTTATCCTTGGGAAATTCTGGCGCGCATCTCGCTGGGCGTGACCATCGACTGAAGCCACGAAACAAGAAAATGACCGACAATTCTCCGCAAGTGACGCTGGTGACGGGGGCCAATGGGGCGCTCGGCTCGGCCATCGTCGCGCGCTGCGCGGCCGATGGCGGGCGCGTGGTAGCGCTGGAACGCAGCAAAACCGGCGACGTCACGCTGGAGCGGGTGTCCGCCAACGTGCTCACGCTGCACGCCAGCACCAGCGACAGCGCCGCCCTGGCCAGCGCCCTGACGCGGGCCGAGGCCGAGCTGGGTCCGCTGACTGGCGCCGTGCTGACCGCCGGAGCCTGGCGCGGCGGTCACAAATTCCACGAGCCGGCGGCCGCCGCCGACTACCGGACGGTGATGGACGCCAACTTAGAAGTGACCCAGGTGGCCTTGCGCGCGCTGTTGCCGGGGCTGGTGCAGCGTCGGCGCGGCAGCGTGGTCTTGATCGGCTCGCGCTCGGGCGTGCGACCGTACGACGCGCCCGGCGACGCCGCGTACGCCGCAGCCAAAGCGGCGCTGACGGCGCTCGGCCAAGCCATTGCCGCCGAGGTGCTGGCCGACGGCGTGCGCGTCAACTTGGTCCTGCCGAGCACGATCGACACCGAGGCCAACCGCCAAGCCATGCCCGGCGCCGATCGCTCGCGTTGGGTCACGACCGACTCGCTCGGCGACGTGATTCAGTTCCTGCTCTCGGAGCGGGCGCGCGACATCTCGGGCGCCGCCATTCCGGTGTACGGCCGCGCGAACGTTTGAGCGCCGTCACCAATACTTTTCGGTCGTGATGTGGCCGGGCGTGCGCTGGCGGTGGCGCTTCAGCCCACGCTCACCCAGAAGGGTGATGACGTCGTCGATCATGGCCGGGTTGCCGCACAGCATGAAATGCGCGGTTTCCGGCGAAATTTGCGCACCTGCGCGGCGTTCGAGCTCGCCTGATTGCAAGACTTGGGTGACGCGCCCCGACAACGCGCCGGCCTCGGGCTGGCGGCTGAGCACCGGCACGTAGTTGAACGCGGCGCCGCGCTCGCCGGCCAAGGCCTCCAGCTCTTGCCGATGCGCGAGCTCGAGCGCACTGCGCGTGCCGTGCAGCAAGATCACCCGCTCGGCGCGCTCGAAGGCTTGGCCCGAGCGCAGCATGGACAAGAAGGGGCCAAGCCCGGTGCCGGTTGCGACCAGCCAAAGGTCGCGATGCGGTGGCACGTAGTCGAAGGTAAAGAAGCCCTGGGGTTTGGGATCGAGGACCAGGGGCGAGCCTTCGCGCAGCTCGAACAGCGCGGGCGTCAGCGCGCCTTCGCCCACCCGCGCCAGCAGCACCTCGAGCGGCTGCCCAGGCGCCGACGCCAACGAGTACGAACGCGACACGAACCCCCCAGGAAGCTGCAACCCTAGGTTCATGAACTGACCGGGGCGGAACGGCGCCCGAGCCGCGAGCCTCAGGGTCATGAGGCCTGGCGCCCAGTCGTGGCGATTGATGACGGTGGTCTCTTCGAGGGCCAAGGGGCTTATTGAAGCCGACTCTCTGCAGCTCGGCAGTCAAAATCTCGGACGGCCACAAAAGCCGCCGGGGAGTGGTTGAAGCCTGAGCGAGCCGCCCCCGAGGCCGAGCCCCGCGGACACCTTTGTCGCGCAGAAAAGTGGCGGCGGCCCCACAGAGACCGTGTACGCTTAGTCGGGATGTCGTTTCCGATCACGTGTACGGCTTGCCACAAGACGTTCACTATCTCGGACGAGATTTACGAGAAAAAGGTCGCTGGCCGCGTCGTCACGATCAAATGTAAATCCTGTAGCCAAGGTATCCGGGTGGACGGGACGAAGGGTGCGAGCCAGGCCCCGCCCGCGCCTGCCGCCGCGCCCGTGCCGGCCGCGCCCGTGGCTGGCGCGCCCGAGCCCGCCGCCGCGCCTGCGGGCGAGCCGCTGTGGGCGGTCGACTATCCCGATGGCCAAGATCGAGAGTTCAGCACCGCCGAGGTGATCGCCGAGCTGGAGCGGGGCGTGGTCAACGGCACGACGCTGGTGTGGCGCGACGGCATGGCCGAGTGGCTGGAGGTTCATCAGGTCCCTGAGCTGGCCGGCGAGCTTGCCAAGATCGAGGCCAAGAAGAAGGCGGCCGCCATGGCCGCCGCCAAAGCCGCGGCCGCCGCGCCCGTGCACAAACCACGCGCGCCGATGCCGACGGTCACGGGTTTGGCCGGCTTGCCCGGCGCCGGAGTTGCGATCAAGCAGCGGCCGGCGGCCGCAAGCGCAGCCGCGCCCGCCGAGCCCAAGCCGCGCGCGCAGATGCCGTCCGCACCGGCCGTCGCAACACCACTGCCCAAGCCGCGGGCGCAGATGCCGTCCGCACCGGCCGTCGCAACACCACTACCGAAGGCCCGTGCCCAAGCGCCGTCGGGGTCGGACGACATGACGCCCGTGCCCAAGCCGCGGGGCCAGATGCCGTCGGCATCCGAGCTGACCAAGCCACGCGCGCAGATGCCGTCGGCGTCCGAGCTGGCCAAGCCGCGCGCGCAGATGCCGTCCGCGCCGGTGCTGCCGTTGCCCAAAGCGGCGGCGGCACCACCACCGCCGGCCCCTCCTCCTCCCCTCGCGGCGCCCGCGGTGACCTCGCCCCTGCCATTCGCAGCGCCTGCCGCCGCCACGCCTTCGCCGTTCGCAGCGCCTGCCGCCGCCGCTACGCCTTCGCCATTCGCAGCGCCTGCCGCCGCCGCTACGCCTTCGCCGTTCGCCGCGCCCCCCGCGCCCATGCCTGCACCAGCTCCGGCGCCGGTCTTCGATGCGACTCCGCCCCTGCCCGCCAGCGTCGCGAAGGTGGTGTCACGACCGCCGCAGGTTCAGCCCGCGTTTCCGATGAGCGCGAGCCCGGTCGCGTTGAGCCCCGGTCCCGTGCTGGTTGCCGATCATGCCAGCGTCGAATGGCCGGAAGCCAAGAAGAAGACACCGCTGATCATCGTCGGCGTGCTCGTAGTGGTGGCGATCGTCGGCGGCGCCATCGTGATGCTCGGCGGCAAGGACGACGTGCCTCCTCCGTCGCCGATCAGCGCGCTGCCACCCAGCCCGGCGGCTACGCCTACTGCAACTCCGACCACGACGCCCACGTCTGACGCCGCTCGCACCGGCGCCGAATCGGCCACCGGCAGCGATCCGGTGCCGACCTCGCCCGATCGGGGAGCGACGCCCGGCGCCGGCTTTGCCGAGCTGTTCGCGGCCGGCGCACGCAAGGCCGAATCGAAGGGCGCAACGGTGGCCCCCACCAGCCGCTTCGAGGCCGCTGCCACCAAGACCCCCTTGGCCCAAGCCGCCAGCGAGGCCCAAGCGTGCAAGCAGAGCGGGGGCCCCACCGGCAAGGTCACGGTGGTGGTGACCTTCGACCCGAGCGGCAAAGTCTCAGGGGCCACCATCACCGACGCGCCCTTCGCCGGTACCGCCACCGCCACCTGCATCTCTTCGGCGTTCAAGCGCGCCAGCATCGCGCCGTTCAGCGGCCTGCCCGGTACCGTCAGCAAGACGTTTTCGATCTTGTGAGCATGAGCGGCGACGGCACCCCGCTCGTTTCTCTAGAGGTGAGCTTTGGCGCAGCTCCTCCTCAGGGCATGGTCACGCCCCTCTGCCAATCTCTGTTGGAGCTATGCCGGCCGGTCTTCGAGGACGAGGACGCGGCCGCGCGCCTCCGGCTCGCCGCGCACGAGCTCTTGGAAAACATCGTGAAGTACAGCGCAGATTCGAGCTGTGAGCTGCGCTTCGAGCTGCGACGTACCGCCGCCGGCCCGCTCGAAGCGCACATTCGGACCCGCAACGTGCCACGCGCCGAAAATCGCCCCGACGCCGAGGCGCGCTTGGCCGCGCTGACGACCGCCGCCGATCCGCTCGAGCACTACGACTCGATCATCGCCGACAGCGCACGACAACCGGCGGGCTCCGGGCTCGGCTTGGCGCGCATTCATGCAGAAACGGAGTATCGCTTGAGTCACCGCTTCGAAGGCGACGCCTTGTTCATCGTGGCCAGCGGCGAAGTTTGGCTCAAGAAGGGCGCGCTACCGTGAACGAGAGCCTCGAGTTACCCACGGTCGAAACGGCCGGCTTCAGCTGCAAGCCGACCTTGGACGGCGGCAAGCTCAGCATCATCTTCAGCGGCACGGGGGACGTCGCGGCCATCGAAATCTTGGGCCAATACCTGAAGCAAGTGCACGCCGAGGCGGAGCGCTCCGGCTTGACCGAGGTCACGTGCGACTTTCGCAAGCTGTCGTTCATGAACTCGAGCTGCTTCAAGGCGTTCGTGGTCTGGATCGACACCGTCAAGAACGCGGCGCGCGTGTACCAAATTCGCTTTCTGACCGATCCGGACATGCATTGGCAGCGCCGCAGCTTGGAAGCGCTACGCCGGCTTGCCACCACCGTCGTCAGCGTCGAAGGCGGCTGAAGCCTACTTCGGCGGACGGCTGCCGCTGAAGCGTTGGGTTGCCGAGCACTCGACGGCCGCGCAGTCGGGGTTACCATTGGTCTGCGGAGAATAGGTGATGGTGCCTTCGATGGTGTCCCCGGTCTGGGTCGCCTTGACGGTAGCGTTGTAGGTGAACGAACAGTTGCCCTGCTGCGTTGGCGTCATCCCGAAATTCGTGAGGCTGAGCGAGCGGCCCTTGATAGAGCCGTCGAACTCCGGTGAGCCCAGCCACAACTGGAAGAACGCGGCAGCAAGACCGTCGAGCGAGCCATGAGCCTTTTGGCCGTCTTGGGTGATGGCAAAGCCGATACCGCTCGTCTCCTTACCCTCCTCCCAATTCTCGAACGGGCAACTGCTGGCGTCGTTGGTCAGAGCGATGGTGTAGTTGCCGGCGACGTCCGCTGTGAACTCGTCGTCACTACCGCAAGCGGCGAGCGTGAGCAGTGGTAGCCAAATAGCGAGCGATTTGCGTGCTAAGCCCAACATGCTCCGCAGGATAGCAATCAGCGTGCCGACGCGGATCGGCCAAATGGGCCCGTCTTGGTTTCAGCGGAGCCACAAATCCAGCCGAGCGCGAAGGCTGCGCAGGCGGGGCGCGTTCGTCGAAAGCTGCGGCTCGTCGTCGAAGGCCAAGTCGGAACGCACACGACTGAGCGAGCTCAGCAGCTGGTCAGCCGAAGACTCCGGAGTAGGCAGAGCCGGCCATTGCGGAGCGTGCGCGCTGCCGCGCAGCGGATCGGAGATGCCTTCGGGTGAAAGCCAGTAGCGCCGCCCGTCGGGCGTGAGCGGCGCACTGCCGAGGTACGCGCGTGACAGCTCGGCGCTGCGTTCGGGCTTGTGCGCGCTCTCGGGCACGCCGCGCAGGACGGCTTCGGCTTCGGCGCGCGCTCGGGTGGCGCCTTCTTGTGCGGCCATGGCCATGGCCCAGCCAAGCACGGTCCGCAGCGCTCCCTTCTTCGAAGGTGCCAGCTCGAATACCACTTGGCCGTCGGTCTTGTGCGCAGCCGCGGCGGCAGCGGCTCGGCCTTGCAGCGGCAATTTGCCGTCGAGCGCCTGCTCGATCAGGTTGCGCATCACCGAGCGGTTCAGGCTGAGCAGCAGCGCGTCACCGGCCAGCGCGTAGTAGACGGCAATTTCGTGGCCGCGGTCACGCCCCAGCACGCGCACGACCTCCACACCACGATAAGAGGCGAACGGCGCCCAGTCGACGGCGCCCGGGGCGGCGCTGTCGACCAGCTGCTTGGCGGCCGTCAACGCGACCGCTGCAGCCACGCGACTGCGCAAGCCCACCACCGCGAACACGGGCAAGCCGGGCAGCACATCGAAGTCGTCGCGCGGCGCCTCGTCGTGACCGACCTCTTCGGCCGATGCCGGACGCTCGAGGGAGATGCCGCCGGCTTCACGCGCAAAGCGCGAAGCGACCAGCAATTCCGAACGATCGGCGACCCCGACCATGGCGTAGTCGCCGAGCCAATCCAGCTGAATGCCCGGCCCACGCCCCGCCGCCCAAGCCAGAAAGCCCGACAAGTCGCGACGAAGGGGCGCGTTTTCGCCGATGCCCAAGCTGAAGCGCGCCCCCGAAGCGAGCTCGCTGGGCGCGACCCGGCCGTCTCCGCCGAGATCGAAGCGCGCGGCTTCGTCGGCTGGCACCAGCGGCAACACGCGCATTTCCGCGTGCAGCCCTCGGCCCTCACCGCGTCGCGCGCTCGACAACCGCAGCGCGATTGGGTCGATGTACTCGGACCAGCGGCGCTGGTAGGCCTGCGCAAACTCACGGTAGCTGTCGCGCTCGGCGGTCGACACTTTGGTGACCGGCGGCAACTCGATCAGCGGCTCGAGCGCGGCCGGGGTTCCCCAAGCCGAGCGGGGCGCGTTGCCAGGTGCCCAGTCGATGCGGCCACCGCCCTGGTGCTGCAGCTCGTTCGCCGCCAGCAGGCCAGAGCGGAACAACTCGTTCTTGTCGCTCGGGCTCTTGCCGTGCACCCAGCCGTACAGGAGCGCCGCTACCGGCGCGGCCGTCAACTCGGCCAACGCCACTTGGCGCCGCGCTTCGCCGATCTTCTGGCTGGGCCCGACGACGTTTTCGACGAAGCGATCGCCGATGAATGCCAGCAGCTCGGCCGGCACGTCGGCGTCGCGCGCGAGCATGTACTGAAAATCCAGCTCGTCGGCGAGCTTGGGCGCCTTGCCTTGAATGGTCGATATCACGCGCTTGATGGCGGCCGCGCTGTTCGACACCAGCTCGAGCTCGCCCACGACCGCGTGGTGCTGCCGCACGCGCCCGTCTGGGGAACGAGCGACCTCGACCGTGGTGCCTTCGTGAGTAAAGCTGCTGTTCTGAGTGCCGCCGTGGGCCGCGCCGTGGGTGGCCAACGCCTTCAGCAGCGCAGCGCGGAACAAGAGCGGGCTCTTGAGCCGGAAGACGAGCGTGACGTCGCTGCCCTCGTGCACGTACGGGTCGCTGCCGGTCAGGGCAAAGTCTTGAACGACCTCCGGCCCGAGCACGCGCGACAGATCCCCGGTTTCTACCCCGAGCTCCGCGAGGTAGCGCGGCAGGGATCCGCGCTCGGTCGAAGCGCCGTCGGATAGGTTGGCCACCGGCGCTCCCACGCGCTCGACGAACGACAGGATGTCGCTGAACGCGCTGAAGCTCTTGGCTCGCACGAAGTAGAAATCGGCCGGCACCGCCTTGGCCAACGGCTCTTCGGGCGGCTTGGTTGCCAGGCGTTTGGACAGCTCGGCCCACGGGTGGCGCGACAGCTTGGGCGGCTCGACCTGCGCCAACGGCACGTTGCGCGGCTGCTTTGCCGCCGAGAGGACGCCACCGCGGTGGGTAGCCAACGCCGCCTGCACCGCCGAACGGCCAGCGAACGTGTCCATCAGATCTACGAGCTCACCACCGCCCGAGCGCGCGCTCCAACTTTCGCTCGACGCGGCCGGGAGCTTGTAGCGAGCTCGCAAGCGCGCGGCCGCGGAAGCACCGAACAGATCGCCTTCGCGCGCCAGGTAGTCGGCGGCGGCTGCCGCCCACAGTCCCGGCAGCTCCGGTGATACGACGCCGTTGGGAGCCGCAGCGCGGAAGCGAAAGTGGTGCCCGGGCTGCGCGCCGACCGACGGCGTGTACGCGTCGCCCATGATTTCGCTCGTCAGCTCGGCCTTGGGGCGCCGGAGCCACAGCACCATCTCGGAGGCTTTGCCGCGGCTGACCAGCTGCAGTGGCGCGCTGCTGCCGGTAATGCGCGCCTCGGTGCCCAGCCAAAAGGAGTCGCCCGGCACTTCGGCCGCAAACTCCGGCAAGACCAACTCCAGCAATTGGTCGTCGCCGTCGACGACGTGCCGCCGCACCTTGAGCTGGAGCGGCGCTTCGTGCTCTACCGGCTGAATGCGCCCGGTACGCAGCTGCAAAGCGGGTGGCTCCGGCTCTTCTGCCAACTGGGCTGGCTGAGGCGGCGTGGGCGCTTGGCTGGCGATTGGGGCTGGGGTCGGCTTGGGCGGCGCAGCCGGTGGTGGGCTGCACGCGCTCAGCCACAGCGCGCTTGTGACGAAAGCTCTTGGCACCAGGCTGGAGCGCGACATGAAAACGGCAAGGCTAGCACGGCCACTTTCGGTCAGGGAACGAGCACGAGCTTTCCGACGCTAGCGCCGCTCTGCAAGGCCTCGTGCGCGGCGGCGGCGTCGGCCAGCGGAAATTCGGTGACGGGCAGAGGTCGTAGCACCTTGCTCTCGAGCTCGCCCAACATGCGCGTCATCGCGTCTTCCAGCAGCCACTGCTCCTCGAACAGATAAGAGAGGTTGAAGCCGACGACGCCTTTGTTGACGTTCACCATCTCGAGCGGGCTGAAGCGCGGAGTGCGCAGGAAGTCCCAGGCGAGCTTCAGCCAATTCGGCCGCCCGCTGCCCCGCGAAAGCATGCTGGTGAAGCCGTAAACCACCATGCGCCCGGTAGGCCGAAGGTGCGCGTAACCTTGCCTGAGTGTTTCGGCGCCATTCGATTCGAGCACGTAGTGCAAGCCATCGGGCGCGATGCGCTCGACCTCTGCCCACAGCTCTTGCTGGCTTTTGTCGATCACGTCCGTGGCGCCGAAGCGGAGCGCGAGCTCGCGCTTGTGGCTGCTGCCCACGACGCCAATCGCCAAGAGCCCGTCCGCGCGCGCCAGCTGCAGCGCGGCCAGACCAACGCCGCCGGCCGCGGAGTGCACCAGCACTCGTTCGCCGCGCCCGGGGCGGGTGCGCAAGATCTCGCGCAAGGCGTAATACGCGGTCAGGTGCACGGTCGGAAACGCCGCGGCTTCGGCGTGCGAAAGCGCGGCCGGCACGCGGAACAGCTGCGCGCGCGGCACGCACACCTGGCTGGCGTAACCGCCGAAGCGCGTGAGGCCAAAAACCCGCTCACCGAGCGCTAGATCGGTCACGCCCTCACCCAGCGCCGCCACTTCGCCCGAAAACTCGAAGCCGGGCGTGATCGGCCAGCCCACGTATTTTTTTGCCGATTCGTACAGGCCGAGCCGCACCACGACGTCGGCGAAGTTGACGCCCGCCGCGCGCGTCTCCACCAAGACTTCACCCGGCGCCGGCTTCAAATCCGGCGCGTCCACCAGCACGAGCCGGTCGAAGCTGCCTGGCTTTGCGATCGAGATTCGCTTCATGGCTCGCTCCGAAGGATCAGAGCCCGCTGTGCTCGATCCAGCGCTGCGGAATCGTCCCGAAGGACAACAGCCAGTCGTTGTAGCGTTTGAGCGACCAACCGCCGTCGTCGACCTTGCGCTGCTTGAGCCGCATCACTTCCATCTTGCCGATCAGGTAGCTCATCGGCACCGTGGGTGACGCGGTGTACCAGTTGACGTCGCCCTCGGCGCGGCCGCGCGTGAAGCCGACGTGCTTCATCAAGTGCTTCACCGCGCCTTCGTAGTCGAGCTCACCGGCGTGGAGCCCGCAGTCGACCAGAATGCGGTGCGCGCGCCACAGCGCGTCGTGCAGCAGGTTGAGCTTGGCGGTGGGGTCGTGATTCACCCCGTGGTCGACGGCCATCTGCTCGCACCACAACGTCCAACCCTCGTAGAAAACGGAGTGGGCGAACCAACGCCGCACCGGGCTGGGGTGGCGATTGGCGATACAAAACTGCAAATGGTGCCCAGGAT
The DNA here is from genome assembly GCA_040348565.1 of Myxococcales bacterium. Taxonomy (GTDB): domain Bacteria; phylum Myxococcota_A; class Polyangia; order Polyangiales; family Polyangiaceae; genus PMG-095. The sequence goes on from JBEQSW010000417.1 coordinate 15,787, forward strand.
AAGCCTCGTGGGCGCAGGTGGCGGGCACACCAAAGTGCTGGCTGACCTCGGCGGCTCGCTCCTTTTGGGTGGCGCGGGTCAGGCTGAGATCGTTCACCCAGAACACGCCCAACTGCTTCTTGTCGTAGCAACCCGGCGACGAATAGGCGGCGGTCGGAAACTGATGGCGAAAGAACTCCGGCACCGGCTTCACGTGCAGCTCGTCCCCGACCGGAAAGCTGACGATGTCCGCGCGTCGGAACTCTTCGGCGACGCGCTCGGTTTCGTGCACGTACTCGCTGAGCAAATCGCCGCGAGCGGGCGCCCAATCGGCGGCGGCCCGCTCCAAAATTTCGCGCGGGCGCTTGCGGGGAGAGAGACGCGCCGCTTCCAGCTCCATCTCTCGTTCGATACGCGCGACCAAGGTGTGGCCGTAGGACAGCGCCTCGCGCGCGGTCAAATCCCAACCGAGCCGCTCGCGCATCAGAGCTTCGAAGCGAGGCCGACCGAGCGAAAAGTCGCGCGGCTTGCCGGCGGTGATTCGCGACACGCGTCGGCCATATTGCTTGAAGGCGGCAGCGGCGGCGTTCAGCAGCGATTCCAGCCGTTTCGGCTTGATTTTGCCGGTGGCGGCCAGCGGCTCACGGATCGCCTCGAACAGTGCGGGCGCCCCGGCCACCGAGCTTTGCGCGGTCTCCCTCCAGAGCGGCACCGGACGCTTCAACAGCTCCCCCGCCCCCTCCAAGTAGTCCGGCAGCTTGGCTAGCCGGGAGGCGATGGCTTCGGCGACTGGCGTCAAGTCGTCGGCGTTGCGCACGACCAAGTGATGCACGCTGCCCAGCGCTCCGGCGACCCAGCTTTCGGGGTTGCGACGGAATGTCTCGCGCTCGTACGACCAGCTCTCGGTGCGCAGCTCGGCCAAGAGCGCGCGCCGATCGAGCCAATCGTTGCCGCGCACGTCGTTCTCGGCGATGGCCTCGACTTGCTCGAGCGTCGTTTGGATCAGCTTGCGCTGGGCCGAAATCAGCTTTTCGGACGGTACCTCGAGCTCGGCGTCGAACTCGTGGCGGCCCATGGCGCTGCCCACGCTGGGGAAGCGCTCCATGGTCTCTTCGATGTAGCGCTCGCCCAGCTTGCGCAGCGCTTTGGCTTGCGGACCTTGGGGCTCCGCGGAGATCTGCTCGGGCGGCTTGGTCTTTAGCTTGCTCATGCCGGGGCTAGGGCAGCTTCCACGACTTTTTGTGTGCTGCGCAAGCTCGCGGTGTCGAGCGGGCTGGCAGAGCCGGCCAAAAGCCGAGCCCGCACCGCTTTGTGGGGGAAACCGGAGCCGAACACCGCCTCGGCAACCTCGCTGGCCTTGGCCGACCCGGTGGGCCCGAGTGCGACGACCGCCACGATGGGCAACAAGTCACCCAGCAGCCCGGCGCGCGTCAACAGCTCGCGTTCTTCGTCCCCGCCCACGTGCACGCTGCGCACGAAGTGGCGAACGTCCACCTTCTTGCCCAGGCCGTCGATGTTGCGACGAATGACGTGCTCCGGCTTGGCCATGAAGTCCACGATGGCTTGATCGACGAACGAACGCCCCCCGCGCTCGGCCACGACGCGCTCGGGCAGCGCCAAGACGTAGCTGGCAGCGGTGATGACGGCGGTGACGCCCTTGTCTTGAGGATCCAGCAAGCGCGCACCCAAAAAGTGCAGGCCACCCGAGGTGTGAGCTTCGAGCTGAGCCACCAGCTCGTCGACCGGCGGCGCGTCGATCAGCTTCACGTCGGCGTACTCGTCCAGGCTCGCCACGCCCAGCGACAACGCAGGACCGAACGACATGTCCGGCTTCGGGTGAAAGCCTTCCGTGTACGCGGTCTTGATGCCGGCGCGGCGGATGACGCGCGGCAGCTCGCGGATCAAATCCAAATGACCGAGCAGCGCGACGGCGCCCGTCTTGGCGAAGCGCAATCGAAAGCGGACCGGCGTGCCGACCCGTACCGGGCGGTACAGCTCCGGCCGCAGCCGCTTCCGTTCTGCGGGCGGCTTGGCCAGCTCTTCGGGCGGCAATTCCATGCCGAAAACCAGCGGTTCGTGGGCTTTGGAAGTCTTTTGCTTCTCCTCGCGCACGATGGGTAGCTGCACGCGCTGGTTCGGCTCGAGCGCGCCCAGTCGACCCAAGAAGTCTTTGCGATCGGTCCTCATCTTGGTGAGGTCGCAGGCGATGCCACAGTCGTAGCAAACCAAGCGGCGGTTCTCGCTCTCGGCTTCCTGCAGGTTGGTGGCGTGGATGAACTGCCCGACGACCTTGCCGCAGGGCGGGCTGGGGCGGCTGGCCAGCGCCTTCCGGTACTCCCGCGCCAAAAAGCCTTCCTCGAGCCCGATGTCGAAATGGCTCCAGGGCAGGCGCGCGGTGACGGGGATGGTGCCCAGGAATTGAGCGGGGTCGATGCCGAAGTGCTCGAGCGCTTCACGCCACACGTCGAGCTTCACGTGCTCTTCCCACGAATCCATGCGCGCTCCTTCGTGGTACGCGCGCTCAATCACCTGGCTCAGCCGGCGATCGCCGCGGGCCAAGATGCCCTCGAGGATGCTGGTCTCCGAGTCGTGCGTACGCAGCTCGAGACCGCGGACCTTGCGCACCTCGTGGCGGAGCATTTGCTGCTTTCGCTGGGTTTCCGGCAGCGAATCTTGGGCGCACCACTGAAACGGCGTGTGCGGCTTGGGCACGTGGGTCGAGACGCTGACCGTCACTTTCGGGCGGCCGCCCACGCGCTTACCGACTTGCAGCGCGTTCTTGCCGACCGAAGCGATGCCCAGCACGTCTTCGTCTTCTTCGGTGGGCAGGCCGATGATGAAGTAAAGCTTCATGCGGTCGAAGCCGCGCGAAAACGTGCGCTCGGCGGTTTCGAGCAGCTGCTCTTCGGTGACGTTCTTGTTGATGACGTCACGCATGCGCTGGGTGCCGGCTTCGGGGGCGAACGTGAGGCCGGAGGCGCGCACCTTGCGCATGTCGTCGAGCAAGTCTTCGGCCAAGCCGTAGGCGCGCAGTGATGCAACGCTCAGGCTGACGCGCTCGGGCGCCGTCTTCTCGACCAGCCGCTTGATCAAAGGCGAGATGCAGCTCACGTCGGCCGTGGACAGCGCGGTCAAGCTGACCTCGTCTTGGCCCGACTTTTCGAGCGCGCGCACGACGGTGTCGATCACTTCTTCCGGATCGCGCTCGCGCACCGGGCGGTAGATCATGCCCGCCTGGCAGAAGCGGCAGCCCTCGGTGCAGCCGCGCGCCACTTCGATGCTCATGCGGTCGAAAATGGCTTCCGGGCCGCCGACGGGGCCGTCGTCGGGGAAGGGAAACTTCGAGATATTCTCGAGCAAACGCCGCTCGATCGGGAACGGTAGCCCCGGCTCTTTCGGGCCCGTCACGACCAAGAAACCGTCGACCGGATCGATGGCGGTCTCGTACAGCGAGGGCACGTACACGCCCTTCAAGCGCGCCAGACGGACCAGCCGTTCATGCCGCGACAAGCCGAGCCGCTTGCCCTCGGCCCAGCACAGCGCAATTTCGCTCGCGCCTTCTTCGCCATCGCCGATCAAGATGGCGTCGAAGAAATCGGCAGCGGGCTCGCAGTGCGTGGCCACCGGGCCACCGGCCACGATCAGCGGATCGGCCTCGCTGCGCGCGTCGCTGCGGAGCGGGATGCCCGACAGCTCGAGCATGGTGAGCACGTTCGTGTACGTGAGCTCGTACTGCAGCGAGAAGCCGACCATGTCGAAGTCGCACAGCGGGCGCGAGCTCTCGAGCGAGACGAGCAGCTTGCCGTGCTCGTGCAGCTTCTTCTGCATGTCGCTCCACGGCAGGTAGGCGCGCTCGGCCAACGTGCGCGGGTCGTCGTTCAAGATTCTGTACAGGATGCGGTAGCCGAGGTGGCTCATCCCGATGTCGTAAATTTCGGGGAACGCCAGGCAGACGCGCGCCTCCACGCCCTCCCACGATTTGCGACGCACGCCGTGCTCGGCGCCGGTGTAGCGGTTGGGCTTCTCGACCTTGTCGAGAAACTTGGCGTAGGGATGATCGAGAAGCTGCATGGCAGGCGTTTCGGAGCCGTCCAACGGGGCCGGCGGGGCGCGAAACATAGCGCAACCTCTGAGCCGCGGTAATTTGCAGTAAGACGCGCCGATTTGCGGCGCAATCGGCGGCGGGGCGCCGGGATGTCATTGTTGCCGCCTCCCGCAGTTGGGCCGCCCCGGCTACAACCAAGGTCGTGAACGTCCGGCTGCTGATCGACTCGGTCGTGCGCCAAACCATGGTGCTGGTGGCCGAGCTGGCGACCTCGGGCGGGTTGCGGGCGCCGCTGTCGCACGTGGCGGGGCAAGCGTTTTTGGAGTTGGCCCGGGAGCTGGAGAATCAGGGGGTTGGCAAGAAGGTCAGCGCCGACATGTTCGGGATGGCGTTGCGCACCTACCAGCGCCGCACCCAGCGCTTGAGCCAGAGCCGCACTGATCGCGGGCGCTCGTTGTGGGAAGCGACGCTCGAGTTCATCGAACAGAGCGGCGTCGTACAGCGCGACGAGATTTTGAAACGCTTTCGTCACGACGACGAGCCGTCGTTGCGCGGCGTGCTGCGGGACCTGACCGACAGCGGGCTCGTATTCAGCTCCGGTTCCGGTAGCGGCCTGGCGTTTCGGGCCGCGACCAAAGACGAGGCACGCAGCCTGCGTCGTGGCGGCGACAGCCTGGGCCTGGAAGCGTTCGTGTGGAGCAGCATCTACCGCGAAGGCGATGTCGGCGTCGACGAGCTGGCGGAGCGCACTTCCTTGAGCCTGACGGAGCTTGCTCCCGTCGTCGACGGTTTGGTCGCGTCGGGCAAGGTGGAGCGCGTCGGCCAAGGCGAAGCCGAACGGCTGCGTTCGTCGACGCTGGTGCTCGGCTTCGACGACCCGGCGGGCTGGGAGAGCTCGGTGCTCGACCACTTCAACGCGCTCGTGCAAACCGTGATTCGCAAGCTTTCGGTCGACCAACGCGCCAAACGCAACGACGAGCTGGGCGGCAGCACGTACCACTTCGAGCTGTGGCGCGGGCACCCGTTCGAGAGCGAAGTGTTGGGGGAGCTAGCGCGCTTTCGCGAACGCATGAGCGCGCTCAGAGCCAAGCTGGACGATTACAACCGGGCGCAGCCGGGCCAAAAACCCAACCTGCGAGTCGTGGCCTACTACGGGCAAAGCGCGGTGGAGGAAGACGATGAAAACGGGACGAGCAGCGATGTGGGCTAACCTGAAGAAGTGCGGCGTGCTGCTGTTGGCGCTTGGGCTTTTCGCAGGCTGTGGCAAGACCGGCACCAGCGAAAGCGGCGAAACGCATTTCGTCAGCTGCAATACCGACGCCGATTGCACGGGCGTGACCGACGCGCACACCTGCGACGGCGGATTTTGCCGAGGCCCCGCCAATGGCGGCAGCTCGACGCCGGACAAGCCGCCGGCTTGCGACGGCGGATGTGGGGACGCCGAGTGCGCCGCGCCCGGCACGTGTACGCTCGAAGCCGCTTGCAAAGTCGTCGATTGCGGCACCGCTCTGGTCGACGACAATGCCTGCGTGCGCCCGAGCTGCCAAACCGACGACGATTGCCCGGACGATGAGCGCTGCGCTGCGCTCTGGTTCAGCAAGCACTACCAATGCGCGCAGAGCGGCGCGAGCTGCGACTGCACCGCCGGCATGGGCCTATTTCCCATCAATATCTGCAGCCCCGTGGCGCTCGCGGGCATGCGCGGCCAGTGGCAAAAGCTGGTCGTCACTGAAAAGGTTCTCGTAGGATCCGCGGGCGACTTTACAGTGCGCGCGTTCTTTCCCGACGGCAGCGTGACCATCGAGAGCTACACCGCCGAAACGGGCGAGACCGTGTCGTCCACGACCCAGCTCAGCGCCGAAGATCTCGACGAGCTCACCCGGCAGATCAACGGTACCAGCTTACGACTGCTGCTAGGGCCCGACCCCTGTGCGGAGCGCCTCCCCAATCCCGGTGACGGCCGGTTCGACTGGAGCATGGACCTTTACCTGAGCGACGCCACCACCCGCGAAACTCCGGCTCTTTCGAAAAACGTGACCTTCTGCTCCTCGAGCACCAGCGTGCTGGAGCTGGTAGGTAGGTACTGAAATCCGTGTAGGCTGGGCGTTCATGCGCAGCCTCGCCCTGCTGTTCGTCGCGCTCACCATCGCCGCCTGTTCCGGAACCGACGAAGGCACCGGCAAGGATTCGACGGCCACGCCCCCGGACACCAGCGTGTTCGACAATTGCGTGGCCTTCGCGACTCAGCTTTGCGCCGACGCCGAAGGCTGCTGCCAAACCGCCTACGGCGACTTCAGCGCCGAAGGCTGCGTCGATACCTTCAAGCGCACCGTGTGCCATCCCGGCGCCGACGCGGTCACGGCCGGCAAAGCCACCTTCGACGAAAGTGCGGTCGCCGGCTGTTTGGAAGCGCACGCGGCCGCGCACGCCATCTGCACCCCAACTTGGCAGCAAACGCTCGAGCTACGCAAAAAGATCTACACGGCTTGTCGCGTGCTGAACGGCACCGTCGAGCCGGGTCGCGCTTGCGCGGTCGCGGCGACCTGCAAAGCGCCGGAAGGCGCGGCCACGACCGAGTGCGTAAAGAACGTCTGCCAAGTCGTCGAGATTCTGCCGGAGGGCGCGGAGTGCCCGTTTCCGTCCGGGTCGGTTTCGGTTTGCGACGAGGGGTTGGCGTGTGACGCGCCGGGCCTGGGCGCGACCGGTCACTGCGCCAAAGCCATCCCGACCGGCGAAATGTGCGACGCCAGCGTGCTGGAAGGCACCGACTGCGGCCTCGGCAGCTTCTGCGATCCAGAATCCGCCACCTGCAAAGTCGCCGAAAACCTCGGCGGTAGCGGCTGCGCGCAAAGCACCGAGTGCGTGTCGTTCGACTGCAATCGCTTGGCGAACGAGTGCGCCCCAGCGCCCGCCGTTCTCTCGCGCGACACGTGCTTGGGTGCCAATTAGGCGCGATCCGATGCGCGCCGGTGGGTCAGCCCGTAGCGACCTCGGGCCCCAGGCCAACGATTCCGGAGACTCTGGGTTGACTTCCCGCCAGCTCG
>JBEQSW010000491.1:0-5812 GCA_040348565.1 Myxococcales bacterium
TCGTGCGGCAGGATGGCGTTGACCTTGCCCTCTTTGGTGTACTTGCCGATGCGCGGACCGATCAAAATCGCGGTGATGAGAGCGAGCGCGCCGCCCTGCAAGTGCACGACGCCGGAGCCGGCGTAGTCGACCGCGCCGTGGCCAAGGCCCAAGCGGTAGCCGAGCTGCGACAGCCAGCCGCCGCCCCACACCCAGCAACCGAAGATCGGATAGATCAGGCCGCCGATGAAGATGCTGTAGATGAAGAAGCTCTTGAACGTCCAACGTTCGGCGCAGGCGCCGGTGACGATGGTGGCCGTCGTGTCCATGAAGGCCATCATGAACAAGAACATCACGATGGCGGCCCCGTCGTAGGCGCCGCCGGTCAGGCAGAACCCGGTGGTGCCGAATAGGCCCAAACCGTGATCACCGCCGACCGCGCTGCCCACCGTGAACATGCTGTGCAAGGTGGGCAAGCCACCCAACACGGCCGGGCCACCGATCGCGGTGCCGTCGTAGCCGCCGCACATCAGCGCAAAGCCGGTCACGAAGAAGCCGAACATGCCGAGCGCGTACACGCAGAAGTTCATGGAGATGGTGTGAGCCGCGTTTTTCGCGCGGATCAGGCCCGTCTCGACCAGCGCGAAGCCGGCCTGCATGAAGATCACCAGGAAGCCCGCGACCAGCACCCAGACGAAGTTGATCGAGAAGTAGCTACGCGACGCCGACTGCGCGACCGCGTCGACGGCGACGGCCAGGTCTTTGGTGGTGGCCTTGTCCGGGTCGGGCTTGGTATAGCTGGGCACCGACATGGGGGTCGGTGTCATCTGATACGCACCGATGGGATCCGGTGCTGGTTCGTCGGCGCGCGCGGAGCGCGCACCCGTGGTCGTCACGCCAATGAGCGCGGCGAGCATCAGGACGAACGCTATCCATTTGCGCCCGCGTTGAAGGGAAAAGAGATTCAACATTACCCGTACCTCGTGCTTGGGGTTAACTGACTACTTCCGTCTCGAAGGAGTGGTTTTTGTGGTGTTTTCGTGTCTCACGACGCCGCTTTCAGACGCGGCTAAGGGTTATGCCGGCTTCGCGCGCGACCTTGTTCCGGAGCCGAACCGCCCAAGAAGCGCCGATGAACGCCGAGCCCTGCATCACGATGTAGAAGAGGCCCGCCAGATCACGCGAGTGCGAGACGAGCCAGATCATCAAGGCGGCGATCAGCATCACGGACTGCATGCGCCAGAACGTTTTCTTGTATTGCTCGAAAATCATGGGGCCTCGTGGAAAAGCGGGGCAGAACCGCTGCCAAGGTTTCGCGAGTGCATCGCGAGCGCTGGACAGCTCGTGAAGTAACGGGCCAACGCGATCCCGGATGTTTCGGATTAGGCCCCTCGTATGTAAATCCGTATAAATGTTTCCTTATGACCCGGCGCGCCACGCCTCCCAACGCCCGCAAATTCCCCAGAATATTCAGGGTGATTGAGTCGCGGCAGGCATGAAGGTTAAAGAGATCTTCATGCGCGTCGCGAGTGGCGGCGCTGAACCGCGCTCTTGCGCTCGCGCGCTACGAGTGGCGGCGCGGCTTCAGTGACTCTGCGAGCGACGTAACCGCGAACCAACGAAGAGGAGCGAGGCGGGCAACCACGCCGCCAGGTACACGCCACCGCCTTCGGGCCCAGCTCCGACATAGAACGGCAGCGGCATGAAGCGCGGTGCGCGGAGGCGGAGTGACGCCCCACCACCAGGCGGTTCGTGATTTCCCCAAACGATCACGCCATTGCGAACCCCGACCTCGCCATACCAAGGTGCCCGTTCGCCCTCGGCCTCGACCGGCGCATACCACTCGTACGTCGCCTCAAGACTGGCAAGCACCAAGCCCAACAGACAGCAAAGAAGAGCGGAACCGACCCATGACTGCGAAGCGCGACGCCACATCGGCCAACAGCATAGCCCGACTCCAGGTAGACAAAGACCCTCTGCGTCGTCGGCTAGTTGGACGACGACCGCCAACGGCGGCCCGTCGTCAGCCTTCGGGCTGCACTCCGATTTGGGTACACAGCTCGCGGTAGGCGTCGAGCCTTTCTTGGCGGTTCTTCGAGGCGAAGCGCAGGTAGAAAGGCCGGAAGCTCATGTCGAAGCTGGACGTAGAGCCACCGTGCAGAAAGTGGACGAGTGCCGCGGCGTGCACGCGGATGTCGTCGTTGCCGTGGAGCGAGCGATTCAGCAATGTGCGGAGCACGGCGGGCGACGGATGCTCGGCGGCGAATGCCAGGGTCTTGACCATGCCGTCCAGGATGGTGGTGGTCCTGAGGGCCTCGACGATGATGGCTTCGATGGTGGCCTCAGCCAGGAGGCTCCGAGCAGCGAGCCTGCGCGCGGCTTCGATGCGAATGTCGACGGACTTGCTACGGAGAGCGTGCTCCAATTCTCTCAGCGCCCGAGAGGAGCCGATCTGATCCAGAGCCTCGAGGTCTCTCCAGTCAGCGACGCGGCGAGCAACGAGCAGGTCTTCGGCAGCGACGAGCTCGTCGGGCGAAAGCGCGGCCAGCGCGACGAGGTCGTAGCCTATGCCCTCGTGCCACTCGATGTACCCGATGGACATGCTCTGGCGGAACTTTTCGAAGTGGTCACTTGCCACGGCACTCTCCGCCACGGGGGCGACTTCAGGTGAGAAGGGAGAAGATCCCCAGGGTAGTGCGTTCCTCCGCGCCAATGCGCTTCCAAAAGGCCTTGCCAGCGACGTTCTGTTGAAACACGAGGAGATGACACTTCTGAATCCCCTCATGGTGCAGCGCGGCGAGGGCCCTCCGCACGAGCTCGCGGCCAAGTCCCCTCCGTTGGTGAGAGGAGGCCACTGCCAGGTGGTGGATCAGACCACGACGGCCATCGTGACCGCACAGAATCGTCGCGACCAGCACGTCGTCTTCGGTGGCGACGAAGCTGAGGTCGGGATTGCGCTCGAGAAATCGTCGCACGTTCTCGAACGAGTCGGCGTCACTGAGACCGACCCCCTCGGTCGATTCCCACAGCGCTCGAGCTTGAACGTGGTCTTCGGGTTGAAATATGCGAATGTCGATACCCATCCCAGCTTCACTTCGGCTGAAGGTGCTTGCGGATCAGATAGGCGGCCCCAAAACCGAGCGCGAGCGGCGGCATCATCCGCCAACGCTGGCGGCTCTGATCGCTCCGAGCTGCCGAGAGCTCGGACGCCATACTCTCTGCTATCGCCGCCGTGCTCGGATCGTCGCCATTCCGCGCCGCGTTCTCGCGCCGGATCGCGTCGAATTCGCGCTCGTCGCGATCCGGGAACAGCTGGTACATCGCAATCGTTCCGCCAATTCCGATCACCAACAGCGCTCCGGTCGACCCAATCGTCGCCAGTCGGCCCTGCCACACCCGCCGACGCGCGAGCCGCGCCGCTTCTTCAATCTCCCGATCTAGGTCGTCCATCAGCTCCCCGTTTTGAACTGAGAGGTTGCCACGCATCCGGAAGCTAGCCAAGGCCAACGAGCGCCCTTGCTCGCAGCTTTCGCGTGGCACTAGTCATCGCGCTTCCAGCAGTAGACGCCGCCCCTTTCCTCGGCACAGGTGTATTGCTGCTCGCTTCCACAACCGCGTGCCACGTAGTCGGTTGGGCCGTCGTCGTGCTCGACCTCGATCTGCTCGTCGGGACAATTGAGATCCTCATCCGCCCGCAAGCGCACCGCGTACTCGAGGCCGCACGCGGGTACGAGGGTCAACAGCAAGGTCATCCAACCGCAACGACTCCACCCCTTGATCATCGCGCCCATTGTGTCGCTCTCGGTCCGAAAGCGAAAGAAGAGCTCGCGGTCGATTGCGAGGTTTGTTGCGATGTACGCATGCTTAGCGGCCGAGCGGCGCCAAGCAACGCGCTGCCGCCGTAACCCGGCTGTCTACCTCGATGGCTCGCTAGCCGTCGGTCGCGAGCCGTTCGGACAGCCTAGCGGCTACTTCCTGCAAGGCGCCCTCGCGCCCGTTCGAAAGGGGATCAATCCGTTCACGAGACAGCCGATTGAGATCGTCGGCGAAGGGCCGCCGCTCGGTCGTCTGATCTTGGCGTGGCCTGAGCGCCTCTAGTCAATGGAAGGTTTCGGATTCGCGCAGGGCGAAGGGCGCGATTTCGGCGAGGAAGGCTTCGCCGTCTTCCGTGACCATTTCGTAGCTGCCGTGCATGGAGCCGAAGGGCGTCTTCAACGGGCAGCCCGAGGTGTACTCGAAGCTCTCCCCCGTTTTCAGCGTGGGCTGGTTGCCGACCACGCCGGGGCCGCGCACCTCTTCGACGTGGCCGTTGGCGTTCATGATCACCCAGTGGCGGTTGACGAGCTGCACCGTGTCTTCACCCTCGTTGGTGATGGTCACGGTGTAGAGGAAGAACCACTCACGCTTCGCGGGATCCGAATGAGATGAAGAATAACGGGCATTGACGACCACGCGCACACCGCGCGTGAGGGCTTCCGAGCTCGGCACGGCGCGTAATATACACGCGGCGACCAGGCTTTCGCGGCGTTGCGCCACTCGCGTCGTCCTTCCTGGGAATAGCGAAGGGATACTTGGGCTTGAAGTTTCGTGCACGGCCCATTGGCCCGCGAACCAGCTGGACCGACCGACGACCGCGCCTCGCTGGCTTCGGACGATGCTTGGCGTCGCCGTCGCTCAAGTGCGCAATGGCGCCCCGGGTGCGGCACGAGGGGCCCGCGGTTTGGCCACGATTGTCGATCGCCCCTTTTCCTCAATCACGAGCGAGCGATTTCGCCGCGCCGTGCGGCTGGTCGGCCGTCCGGTTAGTCAATCATTTCGCTGGTTTGACCACCGGGGTTGACTCGGGGCGCGCGCCGTTGGACCCCACCACCCACCAAGCCGTGGCTGCCTGTTACTTCGATGTCGATGGGACCCTGGTCTCGTCCAACCTGGTTCATCCAACTCTCTACTATTTGATGAACCAAGGCACGCCGCTGCAGAGCGTGCTGAAGCTCGGTCGCGCGTTGATCGATTCGCCGCGTTTGATGCTGGCCGAGATGGTCGATCGCCGGACCTTCAACGAGATGCTGTTCTCGTCCTACGCCGGCACCAGCGAAGACCGCATGATGCTGCTGGCGCAAGAAGCGTTCGACAACGTCATGCGCCCGTCACTTTACCCGGGGGCGCGCAGCCTGGTGGAGAAGAGCCGTGCGGCCGGTCACGACGTCGTGCTGGTGTCGGGCGCGCTCGAGTGCGTGCTCGAGCGACTGGCTGAATACTTCGACGGGGCCGAGGTCATCGGCAACCGCCTGGAGATGAAAGATGGCATCGCTACCGGCAAGCTGCTGAAGCCGGTCGTGGCCGGCCCTGAAAAGGCGCGCCTGATCCGCGAGCACGCCGCCGCCAAGGGCTATGATTTGGCGGATTGCTTCGCGTTCAGCGATAGCTACTCCGACGTCCCAATGCTCAGCGTCGTGGGTCACCCGGCCGCCGTGAACCCCGACAAGCGTCTTTCCTGGCTGGCCAAAGCCTATGGCTGGCCGAGTTTCGATCTGAGTCGCGCTGCATGAATCATCCCTGTCTCGTCACGTTGGAGCGCGACAGCGCTCCTCGAGTTTTGTTCTCCGGTGACCGCCTCGTCGAGGTCGATTTGCCGGCGGGAACTCGCGTCATTTACCCGAAGCCGCCGATGGTGCCGCTGCGCGATCCGGACGCGGCCATCCGCTACGCGATCAATCATCCACTCGGCTCGGATCCGCTGTACGCGAAGCTGCGCCCAGGCATGCGCGTGGCCATCGCCATCGACGACATTTCGGTGCCGCTGCCGCCGATGAAGCGGCCCGACGTGCGCGAG
>JBEQSW010000458.1:0-5952 GCA_040348565.1 Myxococcales bacterium
ATCGGCGGCGACGCCGGCAGCCTGTACCTCGGCTCCGACCTGCGTTGGGCGTTCGGCGCCTACTTGCCGCTTCGCGAGGGCAAGGTGCGTCTCGGCGGCGAGCTGTGGGGCACCACCGGCATGTCGTCGGTGAACGACGAAAGCAAGTTCTTCGCCGGCGCCAACACGGAACTCGAGTGGCTCGCGCAAGGCCGCTTCACGATCGATCCGCGCGACCGCGTCTATGTGCAGGTCGGCGCTGGCACTCGTCTCAGCACCGGCTACGGCGCGCCGGACTTCCGCATCTTGGGCTCGATCGGCACGTACGCCAACCTGCTGGACTTCAAGAGCAAGTCGCCCGCGCGTCGCATGAAGGGCTCGGGCGAGGTCGATATGTACGACCGCGACACCGACGGCGACGGCTATCCCGATTCGATCGACGGCTGCCCCACCGAAAAAGAAGACGGCAAGCCGCCGCAAGCGAGCGACGGCTGCCCCGGCAGCTCCGACCGCGACGGCGACGGCATCCTCGACGTCAACGACCAGTGCCCGGACAAGGCCGAGGACAAGGACAAGGTCCAGGACGAAGACGGCTGCCCCGAGGACGACGCCGACAGCGACGGCATCCCCGACGTCCAAGACAAATGCCCGACCGAGCCCGGCAAGCGCTCGCCCATCGCCGAGAAGTTCGGTTGTCCGAGCTTGATCGAGATGGGCTCGGACGGCAGCGTGCAGCTGCTCAAGCCCATCGAGTTCGAGACCGGGCGCGCCACCATCAAGCCCATCAGCTTCCCCATCCTCGACGACGTGCTCGAGCTGATGAAGAGCCGCCCGTCGCTGAAGATCGGCGTCTACGGCCACACCGACAGCAAGGGCATCCCCGCCAACAACTTGAAGCTGAGCAAGGACCGCGCCGCGGCCGTGCGCAACTACCTGCAGGGCAAGGGCGTCGCCGCCAGCCGCCTCGAGTCCGAAGGCTTCGGCCAAACCAAGCCCATCGCCCCCAACGAAACCGAAGACGGCCGCGCCAAGAACCGCCGCGTCGAATTCAAAATCCTCAGCGGCGCCGACTGACCGCCGGCAACGGAGTCGTTCGGCGTCGTACGTCTCCCTGATTTTTTCACAGGGAGGACGGGAGGCAGAGCAGGTATGGCGCCGAACAGATTCGGCCTTTGCGTCGCCCCATCACGCGCAGTTCAGCTCGTAGAGCCGTGACGCAAGAGTCGAAATGGAGTTGCGCCCCCAATTCAGGGCTCCTCTCGCTTCCCGTCCTCCCGTCCTCCCTGTGAAAAAATCTCGAGCCGCAGGGTGGCGTTACAAAACGACGAAACGCGGAGGCCTCGGGGGAGGCTCCGCGTTTTTGCTGAAGCGATGGAGACGCTTACTTGCTGTGCGGAGGCATCTTCGCCTCTTTGAAGACGACGTGCTCCCGCTTGACCGGGTCGTACTTCTTCATCTCGAGCTTGTTGGTCTGCGTGCGCTTGTTCTTGGTCGTGTAGTAGGTGAAGCCCGTACCGGCCGAAGAAACGAGGCGAATGTTCTCTCGCATGGGACGCGGGGAGTATCACGCGGCCGGGACCCTTTCAAGCCGAACTCTTCGAAAAAAGCCGCCAGGACTTGACGGCCCCCCCGATGGATGGCTAATTCCGCGCGGCTGTCCCGTAGCAGTGGGTCCCTACCCACCTTTTTCGTAGCAGCTGCCCTCACTCTTCCGAGTCTGTCCCATGAAACGCACGTACCAGCCCCACAATATCAGCCGCATTCGCACCCACGGCTTCCGCAAGCGCAACAGCACCAAGGGCGGCCAAAACGTGCTGAAGAACCGTCGCGCCAAGGGTCGCTGGCGGCTGACGGTTTCGATCTACGAGAAGTAGACGGAGTGGTCGGTAATGCTCGGTCCGGGGCTCGCTCGCCAGAGAGAGCCAACCGCGTCCGGAAGCGTGCCGAATTCCTGGACATCCAGTCGGGGGGTGCCCGAGTCAACGGTGACTGCTTGGTATTCGTAGCCAAGCGTCGCCCCGAAGGCTCGCCGCTCCGTTTGGGTATCACGGCCTCACGGAAGATCGGCAACAGCGTGCAGCGCAGCCGCGCCCGGCGCCTGATTCGTGAAGGGTTTCGTGCGGTTTTCAACGAGCTGCCCGACGCGCTCGACATCGTGGTGATCGTGCGGCGGCCGCTCGGCGACCGCAAAATGGCGGCCCTCCTCGAAGAGTGGCGGCGCGCTCTGCCCCGCCTCCGTCGCTGCGCCGGGGCTTGAGCTATGTTTGGGCGCGATGCTGGCCCGGCTGTTGATGCTGCTCATCCGCCTCTATCAGCGGGTGCTGTCGCCGCTGTTGGGGCCGGTCTGCCGCTTCGAGCCGTCTTGCTCGCGCTACACCCATGAGTGCCTGCGCTTGCATGGGGCTGCGAGGGGCTCGTATTTGGGGCTACGCCGGATTCTTCGCTGCCACCCCTTCCACCCAGGCGGTTACGACCCGCCCCCGCTTCCCCGCGGCCCGATCAGCCCTTCGCCCCCCAATTCGGCCGCTGACTAACCCCTGATCCCTAGCCCCGCTCCCCTCCCCCCGTGCTAGACCGCCTGCTCAAATCTCGCGCCCGGCGAAACCAGACCTGACCTGGCTTCGCGAAGCGGGTTTCCTCGGAAAAAACGTAGCTCATGGAACGCGGCAATCTCGGTCGCTGGTTGCTCATCGCCGCCGGTATCTTCCTGTTCATCCGGTTCGGAACGAACTTCCTGGGTGGTGACAAAAAGCTGCCTCAGCCCATCGGTCCCAGCGATGAAGCCATCCCCATGGCGGCGGCGGCGCGCGCACCCGAAGTGTTGTGTGACCTGTGGGGCGACCGCTTCCACGCTCAGCTGACGACGCGCGGCGCCTCGCTGAAGCACTACTTTCTGACCACGGCGAAGTACCACAAGGCCGGCAAGCAGTTCGACATCTCGACCACGCCCGATCAGGAGCTGTACCAGCAGCTGCGCTTCCATTTCTCCAACCAGCTGGAGAAGAGCCCCGAGCGCCAGGTCGACGCGGACGTCATCGATTGGACCCTGGTCAAGAGCGACGGCAAGACCTGCGAGTTCAACTACAAGGACGATAAGGTCGAGCTGACCAAGGTCGTCAGCCTGAACGCGCGTCCGTACGAGCTCAACGTCAGCGCCACGATCACGAACCGCGCCGCTGTCCCGCTCAAGCACGAGCTGACCGTGCACAGCGACGACTGGCGCTACCACCACGAGGTCACCCCCGGCGCCTTCCGTCAAAGCCCGCTGGCCACGCAGGTCGAATGCATCTCGGTCGACGGCCACGCCACGCGCCTGACCGCGGCCGACTTCGAGCCCAAAGACTTCGAAAACAAGGAGCTTTTCCCGACCAATTCGCGGAACTCCGGCACCTGGTTGGAGACGCCCGGGGCGCCCGCGCTGGCGGCCGTTTCGAACGTCTACTTCACGCACTCGCTCGTGCCACTCGCGGCGCCTACCAAGGCTCCGGTCTGCCAAGCGCAGATTCAGGATCGCTACTCCCCCAGCTACGGCAGCCTCGACAAAGACCCGAACGGCGGCTCGCTGTACCGCGTGCGCCTGGCCTACCCGGCCGTGACGCTCGACCCCGGGCAAAGCGCCAGCTACTCGCTGACCAGCTACTCGGGCCCCATGGAGCGCTCGCTGTTGGCCGGTGCCATGGGCGGCAACCACCGCGCCGATCAGCTGATCGACTTGGGTTACTTCTCGCCCATCGCCAAGATCTTGGTCGCCTTCTTGCTGAAGGTGCACGGCATCGTCGGCAATTGGGGCATCGCGATCATGATCTTGACGATCACGGCGCGCACCCTGCTCTTCCCGCTCACGCTGCCCTCGATCAAGGGCATGATCAAGATGCGCGAGCTGAAGCCGGAGATCGACGCCTTGAACGAGAAGTTCAAGGACGACGCCCAGGCCAAGGGCTTGGCGCAGATGGAGCTGTGGCGGAAGCACAACGTGAACCCGCTCAAGGGTTGCCTGCCGCAGATGGCGTCGATGCCGGTGTGGTTCGCGCTGTATCGCACGCTGCAAACCGCGGTCGAGCTCTACAACATCCCGTTCCTGTGGTTCCCCGATCTGTCTTCGGCAGATCCGTTGTACATCTTGCCCTTCGTGATCGGCGGCACCTCTTTTCTGCAGCAAAAGCTGATGCCGCCCCAGGGTGATCCGGCGCAGCAGAAGATGATGCAGTACTTCATGCCCGCCATGTTCACGGTGTTCATGTTGTTCCTGCCCGCCGGTCTCGGCGTTTACATGTTCACCAACGGCGTGCTGGGCATCTTGCAGCAGCAAGGCGTGGAGTGGCACGCGCGCCGCGCCATGCGCAACGCCAAGGGCGCGATCAAGGTCGAGGTCGTCAGCGACACCTCGAAGCCAGGTAAAGACAAGCTTACGCCGAAGGGCAAGGTCGATGACCGGCCCCAGCTCGGCAATGGAAAGGCATGATCATGGGCGATACGAACGAGCTCAACGACGACGCGTGGGAGGAGAAGGACCCGAACGATGCGCCGCTGCCCAAGGCGGACGCTGACGCGGGTGCCGAACAGGCCGATGGCGGAGACCGAGCCCGTCGCAAGCGACGCGAGCCCGATCTCGAGCCGAGCGACGACCGCCAGAAGAAAGCGCTCGATTTTCTGAGCACCATCGTGCGCGAGATGGAGATGGAGTGCACCGTGCACTTGCGCCGCGCGCGCGAGGGCAACTCCGTCGACGAGATCAACCTCGAGATCGCCGGGCGCGACGCCGGCCGCATCATCGGCAAAAAGGGCCAGGTCTTGAGCGCCTTGCAGTTCGTCACGCACCGCGTGATCAACCGCCCGGGGCTCGACCGCCGGCACGTGTCGGTCGACGCCGAGGGCTACAAGAGCCGCCGCGACGATTCGCTGGCGAGCATGGCCAAGCGCCTGGGCAAACAAGCGGTCGAGCAGGGCAAGATCATCACCTTCGAGCCCATGAATCCGCGCGATCGCCGCGTGGTGCACCTAGCGCTCGCGGGCTTCGAGGGCGTCATCACCCGCAGCGACGGCGAGGGCGACGACCGCCGCGTGCAGATCATCCCGGTCCGGCGCGCGGGCAGCAGCGGCAACGCTCCCAATCCGGCCTGAGCCTTTCGGGGGCCGCAAAACCCGCGGAACAAATGGGGAAAAGCGGGCGTCATTTGACGCCCGCTCGGGCGGCCTTACATGCTCCGCGAAGAAGCTTCGTCGAACACTTGAGGAGAAGAGGCATGAGCAGCATGGGACGGTTGGGCGCGCTATCGATGGTTTTGGGGCTCACGCTGAGCGCCGTGGGGTGCGGCCCCAAGGCCGTGCGCGGTGAAGAGGTGGAAGGCTTGGACGACCAGGCCATGAGCACCGGTCTCGACCGTCGCGATCTGCAAAAGCTCCTGCAAGAGAACATGAAGGCGCTGGAGAGCGCCCCCGTCATCAAGCGTTGGGAGGGCGAGCAGATGCCGTCGGTGGCGGTGCTGCCGCTGCGCAACGAGACGACGGAGCACGTCGAAGGCTCGCTCGACGCCTTGATCAGCGACATCGAGACCACGCTCGTGAACGCCGGCCACGTCCGCGTCATCAGCATGGAGCAGCAAGGCAAGCTGATCGCCGAGATTCGGCAGCAATACTCGGGCGCCTTCGACCCGAGCCAGATTGCCACCTGGGGCAAGCAGATCGGCGCGCGCTACGTGGTGACGGGCAAGGTCTTCACCAGCGACGAGCGCCAAGACGGCGAGCGGCGCGTGCAATATTTCATGTTCATTCAGGTGCTGGAGGTCGAAACCAGCCAAATCCTGTTTCAGCACAAGTCCGCGGTCACCAAGGCCATCATCTAGCAGCCCCGGGGGGCTGCTAGATTCCCCTTCCTTCGGGAGCGCAGCCCCCGCCCCAGGAAGTGAATTCCTGGGGCCCCACCCCCAGGTTTTGGGGTCCCAACCCCAAAACGACCTCACCATGCACGGAATT
>JBEQSW010000459.1:0-5045 GCA_040348565.1 Myxococcales bacterium
GCGCCGCAGCGTCTGCTCGATGCTCGCATCGGCCGCACCGGCGCGCCGAGCGCGCAAGCGAACGGAGCCGTCCGGCATCAGCTCGACCTCATCGGCGCTCACCACGCGCGGAGCGGCAACGACATGGTCGGCCACCGCCAGCAACAAATATCCGGCACTTTCGGCCGCTAGCGGCGCCGCATGAGCACGGGCCGCCCCCAAGATCTCGAGCAACGAGACGGTCACGCTTGGCCTCCACGCACGAGCACGCCGTGCTGTCGTAGGTATTTCTTGGCTTCACCGACGGTGTGCTGGCCGTCATGAAAAATCGAAGCGGCCAGGGCCGCGTCGGCGTTGCCCTCGCACAGCCCTTCGCGCAGGTGCTCGAGCTCCCCCACTCCACCCGAGGCGATCACCGGGATGGGCACGGCGCCTGCCACCGCCTTCAACAACGGCAGGTCGTAGCCGATGCGCGTGCCGTCGCGGTCCATGCTGGTCAGCAGGATCTCGCCCGCACCTAGCTCGGCGCCTCGCCGCGCCCACTCCACCGCGTCGATGCCCGTGCCACGGCGCCCGCCGTGGGTGAACACCTCGAAGAAGCCGCCGGCTTCGTTGCGCTTGGCGTCGATGGCCAACACCAGCACCTGACGGCCCCAGGCCTCGGCGACCTCGGCGATCAGCTCCGGCCTCGCCACCGCGGCGCTGTTCACGCTCACCTTGTCGGCACCTGCGTCCAGTAACCGACGCACGTCTGACGGCTCACGCACTCCACCACCAACGGTCAGGGGGGCAAACACGACTTGGGCCGTTCTTTCGATGATGTCCAAGATGGCCGGGCGCTCTTCATGCGACGCGGTGATATCGAGGAAGGTGATTTCGTCGGCGCCTTCGGCGTCGTAACGCCGGGCGCACTCCACGGGATCGCCCGCGTCGCGGATGTCGACGAACTTGACGCCTTTGACGACGCGGCCACCGCGGACGTCCAAGCAGGGGATGATGCGTTTGGCGAGCATTCTGGGGCGGGTATTACCCCCATAAGTCAAAACGGCGAATCCGGACAAACCCCTGGCCATTCGGCGCCGGCCTGCCGGCTCGCAAAACGCCTTTTCGAGCCCCACGACAGCAGCCCGAAAACGCTATAGTCCTGCGGGAGATGAAGCAGTGCGGCCGTTGCGGCACGCAGAACCTGGACCAGCAAACGACCTGCACCACGTGCGGGCTGGATTTGCCTGCCCCAGCCCAAGGTTTCGGCGGAACGATGATCATGGCGCCCGAGCCGCCGCCACCGCCCGAGCCGCCGCCACCGCCCGAGGCCCCGAAGCCGGAGCCAGCCCCCACCAAAGCCAACCTGCGTGGAACCATGATCGGCATGGCGCCACCCTCGTTCACGCCTCCGCCGGCGGGCGCGGTGCCGGCTACGCCTCCCGCGGCGACCTCGCCTAGCCAGCCCCCGCGCCAGTTCGCCGGCACCATGATCGGCATGGCGCCACCGGCCTACCCATCGCCGCCGCCGCCGCCCGACGCGCCCCCTCCCCCGCAGCCTGCCGCTGGTGGCCAGGGCAGCGCGCCCCGCATCGCCTCCGCGCAGAAGACCGTGCTCGGAGTCGCCCGCCCCGGCATTGCTCCGCTGAATCCGGGGCAAGCCAAGCCTCCGGTTGCTCCAGTGCCGGCCGCACAGGCGCCCGCGCCCGCGCCGGCTCCGCTGCCCGCCGCGTGGCAGCCGGCTCCGCCTCCCAGCGCGCGCGCGAGCGGCCCCATCTCGCCGCGCGCCCCCGCGCCCCGCCGCATCTCTTTGACGGCGACGCTCGCCATCGTCGGCTCGGCCATGTTGTTGGTGATGGCGGTCGTGGCCTTCTTCATGTTGCGCGGCCACGGCAGTGTCACGGCGCGGGCCAGCCTCGACGCCAAAGGCGCCGAGCAACTGGAGCTTGCCTGCAGCGAATGCCCGGACGGCACCAAGACCTGGATCGACACCGGGCCGGCCACGTTCCAAGGCGGCAAAGCGACACTGCACCTGCAAGCCCCGCTCAAGGTCGGCGAAAACCCGATCCTGCTCGTGCTCGAGCGACCGGGGCGCAGCCGTGAAGAGATCGCGCTCTCGCTACCGATCGAATTCCGGGTGCGCAGCAGCACCGAAGAGCTCGCTCAGGAAACCCCCAAGGTCTCGGTGCTGGCCAGCGTGCGCACGGGCACGCGGTTGGAAGTCGACGGCAAGCCCGTGCCCCCTGATCCGAACGGCGTGGTGCGCTTCGATTACGAGGTCACCGCCGACGTCACCGGCCCCGAAGCTTCCGTGACCACGCTCGAGCGCGTCGTGCCGTACAAGGCAGTTTCCACCAACGGCGCAACTCAAGACGGCAAGGTTCAGATCCGAATCGGCGTGACGCCGCTCATCGTCGACGCGCCCGGCGCCAGCATCGTCGTCGGTGACAAGCAGGTGGTGCTGGCCGGTCGCACCGCGCCCGGTGCCGTGCTCAAAATCGGCGCGCAGGTCATCTCGCTCGATCCGGAGGGCCGCTTCGTGAGCAAGCAGTCGCTGGCGACGGGAGAAAACTCTTTTACCGTGCGCTCCACGCTCAAAGACCTGGCCCCGCGCTTGGTCAAGGTGAACGTGCGACGCAGCGACAACCTAGAGCGTGAGGCCGCGTTGGCTCGCTCCATGGTCCAAACTTCGTACGCCGAAGCGTTGCGCGCCGGCGACGGCGCCATCGGCCGCAGCGTGGCGCTCGAGGGGCAGCTCTTCGACGTGCGCCACGACGGCTACACCAGCGTGCTTTTGCTGGACGTCAAAGGCGGCTGCAAGAAGGTGCCGTGCCTCAGCAAAGTGCTGTACGGCGTCGAGACCAGCCTCGAAAAAGGCCGATCCCTCAAGGCCTTCGGCAAAGTGCTGCGCTTCGTCGACGGACCTCGCACCGGCGAGCGCATTCCCGAGGTCCGCGCCGACCTGGTAGTCCCCGGAGCGCCGTGACCGCGGAGCTCAGCGATGCCGGGCAACTGTGCGTGAGCTGCGGCGCGCGCAACACCACCGATGCCCGCTTCTGCAACCAGTGTGGTCTGTCGCTCGGCCACAGCTTCAACGCGACCACGCTCACCATTTCGTCGCCCCCGGCTTCGCTGCCCATGTCCACGCGTTCTCTGGGCGTGGCCTCCACCCGGCCGCCGCCGGCGCCGCTGTCCATCCGCAGCGGCGGCGTGTCGGCGCTGCACGAGCTTTCCACCGACGCGCGCGAGCTGGCCGATCCGCTGATCGGCGTCGTGATCGCCGAGCGCTACCGCATCAAAGAGCGCATCGGGCGCGGCGGTATGGGCGTCGTGTACCGCGTCGAGCACGCCCGTATCGGTAAGCTGATGGCGTTGAAGCTGTTGACCGGCGAGCTGACGCGCGACCCGCAGCAGGTGGCGCGCTTCAAGCGCGAAGCGCAGCTGGTGAGCCGGCTTTCGCACCCCAACACCGTGCAGGTGTTCGACTTTGGCGCCTCCGACGGCCTGGTCTACCTGGCCATGGAATACCTCAAGGGGGAGGACCTGGGTCACCTGATCCGAAGGCTCGGACCGCTCAGCGCGGAGCGCACGCTCAAGGTCGTGATCCAGATTTGCAGCTCGCTCAGCGAAGCCCACGCCATGGGCATGGTGCACCGCGATCTCAAGCCCGAGAACATCATCGTCGTTCATGGCGGCGACGAAGAAGACCTGGTCAAGGTGCTCGACTTCGGGCTCGCCAAGCTGCGCGAAGGCGGCGAGCTCTCCGACGTCACCTCCAGCGGCGCGATCGTCGGCACCCCCTACTACATGTCGCCCGAGCAAATTCGTGGCGACGACGTAGGACCGGAGAGCGACGTCTACGCGTTGGGCGCGCTGACCTACGCTTGCCTCACCGGCAGCGTGGTGTTCGACGCCCAGACGCCGATGGGCGTCTTGACCAAGCACCTCACGGAGCTGCCGGAGAGCCCCAGCCGTCGCTTCCCCGAGCTGAAAATCCCGCCCAGCTTGAGCCAAATCGTCATGGCCACGCTGGAAAAGGATCCGAAGCGGCGCATGCGCAGCGTGGGAGAGCTACAGCAAGCGCTGATCAGCGAGCTCGAGCATGGTGGCAAGCCCGCCGACGTCGAACGGCTGCTCGACACCTCCCACCTGCGCGACGCCGCCAACGCCGCGGATGCCGACGGCGGCGCCGCCACCCGTGACGAGGTCGAGCGCTACGAGCGCAAGCTGCGTCAACGGGGCCGCGCCATCTGGGCCATCTTGGCCGCCCTACTCGTCGCGGCAAGCGTGGCCGGGTTTCGCGCGTTCCAGCGCTGGACCGCGCCGCCAGTGTTCGCCGGCGACGAGCTGGAACCCAACGATTCGGCCAGCGAAGCCACCGTCGTGCCTTTTCCGTTCGCGGCCAAGGGCATCATCGGCAAGCGGCTGGACAAAGAGCGGAGCGACCGCGATTTTTATCGCTTCCGGGTCCCCAGCAACGCGCGCGCGGTATGGCTCGGCACCGTCGAGCATAAGCTCGAGATCAAACGCGAGAACGGCACCATCGAGGTGCGTTTTCCCGAACACGGCAAGGCCGGCGTGCGGCACCTTTATTCCGACTGGATGCCGGGCGATCCGATCTGGACCGGCACCATCAACAGCCATCCGGTCGCGGTGCAGGTGCGGCCGATCCCGAACGGCTTCGCGCTGGCCTATCGCGGCGTCGAGACCAAGGCTTTCGTCTACACGGCGCGGGAAGCGGCCTATGCCCGGCTGATGCCGGCCAAGAAGGCGGCCGATACCGGCAAGCAGGTGCTGTGCCCGATGCCGGGCCTCGTCGTTTCCATCGCGGTCAAGGAAGGCGAGGAGGTCAAGGCCGGCGACACCGTCGCCGTGGTCGAGGCCATGAAGATGGAAAACGTGCTGCGCGCCGAGATCGACGGCACCGTGAAAAAGATCAACGCCAAGCAGGGCGATAGCCTCGCGGTCGATGCGGTGATTTTAGAGTTTGCGTAAGGCCCGTGGCGGCCGGCGCGCATTCTGCTGATTGGGTCTTATGACTCTCTACTTCGCCTACGGCTCGAACATGCAGCGCGCGGCGATGC
>JBEQSW010000492.1:0-21615 GCA_040348565.1 Myxococcales bacterium
CCACAGACCAGGGCGTCCCAGACGGCTGCTGCGTCGACGGTGCTGAGGACATTGGGGTGAAGGACTGTCACGGCATACGGCTCCCTTCGTGGCGCAGGGGCAGAGCCTCCTGTAGCTACGAATCCCATTCAGAGCTCGATTTGCTCCGGACGCGCCGGATCGAGGCGTACCGGTGATACCCCGACGGGCCGCCTCGAAGCATTAGTAAGTTCCAGGGCAACCCTGCGACGACTCGAAACATTCGTGCGCAGAGGCCGCCAGACCTAGTCGAGGCGGCCGGCGAGTGCCATCAGCTCTGCGCGGCCGGACACTCCAAGTTTTCGATAGATCGACGATACTTGATTGATGATCGTCCGTTCGGCCACGTGCCGTTCAGTCGCGATCTCGCTGGAGGACTTGCCTGCCAGAAGCAGCACCAGAACTCTCCGCTCGGTTGGGCTGAGCCTACTCTCGTCGATTGCGCTCGTGGTAGGTACCTCGATGACGGCGAACCGCTCGCCTCGCAACTCGACGGTAGCGACCCTCAAGGTTGACGGTTGCCAAGCGTGAAGCCCCGTCCAAATCCCACCCTTGGCGGCTATTGCCAGCTGCCGGGGCGTGCTCGGCTTGCTAGCTCGGCCCGGCTTTCGAGGCATGCGCCGACTCCGTTGCTGCGAAAAGTTGAATGACCTCGCCCCGCGATGACACACCGAGCTTTTCGATCACCCGACGCAAGTAGCTCGCGACGGTACCCTCGCCCAGGCCCAAGTCGTAGGCGATGAGCTTGTTCGAATGCCCTCTGCCGACCAGCGCTGCGATCTGATGTTCGCGCTTCGTTAGCCCGCGCGCGTTGGCGCTCGGCGCCGGCTCATTGACTCTAGCAACTAGGAAACGCTTCCCGTCCGTGTCGATGAAATCGACGACCGACCAACGCCCGTCGACCAGCGCGCGCCAAGTTTCGAGAGCCTGCGCAGGCTCGGCCCGCCGGAGTCTGCCGCGCGCGGCCTCGACGGCACGGGCCGCCAAGCTCAGCGCTTCGCGCGCAGCCGGCTCCTTGGCTTCGCCCGTCGCGTCTTGGACCTTGCCGTCGGTGTCCAGCACCGCTTCTCGAACGTCGGTCAGCCTGCGCAACCGGCTGCTCGATATCAGGTGCGCTGCCATGTGCTGCAATTGGCTCAACCGTTGTGGCGGCAGTGTCGTTGGCTCGGGCAGGAAAGCGTTGATGGCGATGCCCCTGCCGTCGACGTCGAAGCCGTTGATGGTGACGATGTCTCGAATGCCAAGTGGGCCGAGCGTGTCTCGGAGCGGACGATAGGTCGCGAAGCTTTCGCGCAGCTGGCTGCTGACAGTGCCGGCCGGGGTCGCATAGTGCTCGCTGATGAAGCTCTCGACTCGATGTTCGCTGGTCAACGTGCCGTGAAGCGCTTCCAAGGCACCTGACGGCGTGTCGAGCAAAGTCGGGTGCATGAATTTGACGTCAGAAAGGTCTTGGGCGTCGTAGAACCAACCGAATACGCCCAGCCCCGCGTGCATGACCGGAGTGAGCTGCTCGATGACTTGCCGCAACCAGAGCGCGTCCGAGTCCTGCTTTGAGTAAGCCAACTCCACCGCGCCCACGAAGGTTTCCGCCGCCATGGCTACGTTTGTATCATGGAGAGCTGGCGTGCCGAAGGGCCCGACGGTTTCGGCGCGGCCCGAGGTTACTTGCACGTTGCGACAACGGGCCCCGCGAGGGCCGCGATGGAACAGAGCCAGAATGTATGAGGTGCTGTCGTCGGCTGACGGAGTGCGCAGGAGCAGCAGCGGCCCAGCGACGACTAGGTTGAGCAACGTCAGCTGCGAATTGCTGACTATCGACGACGGGAAGCGGTCGCCATAGCTTCCGCTCAACATGAAGACGCTCGAAGCGTTGCTAGACCGAACTGCGCGCTCGCTCGAAGAAGGTGAACCCGGCCCACTCGTCATCGACGCGCTGTGCCGCGAGCTCAACGCCGTGAGCCGTGCGCTGAGCGCCGACGACTGGGCCAAGGCTTGCCAAATTTGCCGCAGTCACCGCCTGTGCGGCATGGTTCACGAAGATCCGTACACACGCCGGGCCTACGAAAAGCCGCGCGGCTACGCCGGAGACGCCCCCATGCTCGATTTTATCTACTCCGGCCGTGCCCCTCGAGAGACGAGCGAACTCGGGCGGCGCGTCTTCGAGGGGACGACGACCTCGTCGAACGCGCGAAGCGTGCTGGAACGCCGCGAGCGCGTGGCCACGTTGCTCGATGCTATCGCCAGCGGCCAGGACGCCGCTTGCGTGCTGGCCGTCGCGTGCGGGCACCTTCGCGAAGCGGAGCTGATGCGGCACCGCCACCGCTTGAGCACGTTTTACGCCTTCGATCAGGACATCGAGAGCCTGTCGGAGGTCAATGAACGCTTCGCTGGTAGCAACGTTATCCCCACCCACGGCTCGGTCAAGGGCCTGCTCCGCGGTGAGCACACGTTTCCTCCGCTGGCCTGCGTCTACGCGCTGGGGCTCTACGACTACCTGCCCCAGCCTGTGGCCGTACAGCTTACGCAACGGCTCTTTCGCTTGCTAGACCACGGCGGCCAGTTGCTAGTCGGCAACTTCACGCCGGACAACCACGGCCGTGGCTACATGGAAGCTTTCATGTCATGGCAGCTCGTCTATCGAGACGCAGCAGAGTTGGCAGTCTGCCAGTGTGAAATTCCCGTAGCCGAAATCCGCTCACAAAAGGTCTACCCCGACAGCGAGGGCAACATCGCCTATTTGCTGCTCGAGCGCGCCTAGGTGGCGCACGCGCCGCGACCTCAGGCATCGACGAGTGATAGAGTCGAGCGCCCGACACTAAGGCAGGCGAACGGTCACGTCGTCCACGTACATCGTCACGGGCGCGGCGGTCTGTTTGAGCGACGCGGTGTAGTTACCGACGTACCATTGGCCAAAGGAGCTGTTATCGGTGGCGATGCCCGAGCGGCGGACGATCTCTTCGCCGTCCTGGAATAGCGCGACCTCGCCCGTGGCGTCGGTGGCGCGCTTCCAATAAAACTCGAGGTGGACCCAGCGGTCGGTGGGCACCGGCCTGGGATTCGTCTGCCCGTAGTGGGCGTCGTGGATAGCGTCGTAGATGAACGCCTCGAGGCCATTGCCGGCGCTGTCGTCCATCGAGACGTCCCACAGGCCGTGGAGCAAGTTGCCGGGGGTCCCGCCCTGGAAATGGAAGAGGTTCCAATCGTGGGCGCCGGTCAAGTCGCTTGGCACGTAGTACCAGGCGCCATAATAGGCTTCGCTCGGCGGCATGCCTTCGCGAACGCAGCGCGTTTGGCGCTGGCGGTCGACCGAGCTGGGATCCATGTCGAACGCGGCCGCGAACATCCCGCTGTGCACCGGCGAGGTGACCAGGCGGTAGGACGAGTCGGGATCGGAGTAGCAAAACCCCGCCTCGTCGTCGTAGCTGCAGAACCCGGCGTCGAAGCTCGTCTTCCACGGCGCCGGCAGCGGGCCGAGGAAGTCGCCGTCGTGAGCGCCTCCAGTGGGGCACACCTCGCTAGCGTCCCCGCCAGCGCCAGCTGCGCCGGTCATCTCTCCGCCCGCGCCAACGCTGCTCGTTCCCGCCAGGCCCGCACTGCCGGCGACAGCGGTCGGCAGCATGCAAGGCCTGAACACGCCGTTGGCATCGAAGCCGGGGCCGCCTCCCTCGGAGGGCGGGCACACCAACTCACCCACCTCCAGCCTTGGCTCACAACTCGCAACCAGGACGGCCAACACCAAACCGCGCTGCAGCTTGCTCAGCCAACGCCGGCGAGTCGGTACCGGTTTCACTCGCTCAGTCTAGCGGTAGCTCGTGAGCGAGTCTCGCATCCGTCGCATACCCCAAGCGCCCAGCGCCGTACCTCGAACCCAAGCGACGGAAACGGCTGGCGTTTTCGTTGATGTTGGCAGCGCTTGCCTCGCCGCACCTTGGCGAGCCAAAGTGACTCGGTCACCCGCGCTGGCGAAGAAGCGTGGCCTCAGCGGCCGGTCCATACGTCATCGGCGCACCGCGAGAGCTCAGCGAGGCGCAGGTCATCGGCGCCGCCGAAGCGGGCAGACGCAATCAGGGCCGGTGGAGGCGTCCAACGAGCCGTAGGTGGTGGCTCGGATTCCGGAGACTCATCGGGCGGCGGTGGCAGGAGGGTGGGCGCTTGGTGGATGTCGGCCATGCTGTATGCCCACGCGGCGTCCGCGGCCGGGGCCAGGCTTTCGACGACGGGCTCGGGAGCTCGTTCTTCCACGTCGGACGATTGGATGGTCATGTCTTTCCGTCTCCCTGGCGCCCGTTCGGGCCGACTGTGAAGACGGGCAGTTCGGCGCTGTCTTAAGTGACGTCGCCGCGTCGACGGGAGGCCTCACGCGTCAACGCGTTGACACGTCGTACCGGCTTCCGAATCGTCGCGATGACTTGGGCCATGACGCGCGACGTTGGCCTCCTCTTTGGACTGGCACATCGTGTGCCAGCAATGCTGGTGGTGGGACCCCCACCATCCGGAAGGGGCCTTCCATCGCCTGGCACGCTTGCTGCTAACCGTTTGCCATGGCCTTGGGAAATGCGCGGAATTCGTTACGGCTTTCTCTCCTGGCTTCCATCGGCTTGGTCCCGCTGGCATGCGGCGGCAACGCCGAGAGCAGGGCAGGCAACGAAGCGGGCGCAACGAAGAGGGGGACTTCGGGGAGCGAAGAGAAGGCGCGGACCTGCTTCACTGGCGTTTGCGGCCGCCCGTTTCTGATCGAAGCGCAGGCTCGCGTGGCGGCGGTCACTCCCAATACTGCCTGGCTCAGCTCGACGCTGGCTCAGCCCCAGGTCGCCCACCTGACGGCCGCCGAGCGCGCCGCGCTCGCTCGGCATTGGCAGCGGCTCGGGCAAATGGAACACGCCTCGATCGCTGCGTTCGCGCGCTTCAGCCTGCAGCTCCTGGCGCTGGGGGCGCCGTCCGAGCTGGTCGAGGCGTGCACGCAAGCGCTGGCCGACGAGACCGAGCACGCCAAGGTCTGTTTCAAGCTCGCGAGTAGCTACGCGGGGCAGGCGCTTGGACCCGGGCCGCTCGACATCGGCGGCAGCCTCGGCTGCGTCTCCTTGGGCGATATCGTCGATTTGGTGTTGGCCGAGGGTTGCTTCGGGGAGACCTCGGCGGCGCTCGACGCGCTCGAAGCTGCCGACACCGCGACCGACCCGGTGCTCCGAGAAGTCTACGCCAAAATTGCCAGCGATGAGCAGCGCCACGCCGAGCTCGCGTTTCGCTTCTTGCGTTGGGCGCTGACTCGAGACGCGCCCGTAGTGCGGCGCCGCATCGCCGCCAGCGTCGCCGAGCCGCCTTCGCATCACCAAGCCGCGCGTGAAGTGACCGTGCCTTGCCTCAATGCCCTGCTGGGGCGGCCGCTCGGCTTCGCGACCATCGCACGCGCTTGAGCCACCCGTGTGCGCGCCGCAAAACGCGCTTCCGCGAAAATTACAGGGTCGAGATGAGAAATATCTCATGCCGCGCTGCATGAGCCACGCACGTATTGTCGTGGCGGCCTGCGCGAACGTGCTGTTTGGACGCGCCTCCGCTTTGCAGCGCCTTTGGTCTCCCGATGTCAGCTCGAAAAATCTCGACCCTTTTAGTGTTCGGAGCGGGCAGCCTGTTCCTCGCCAACTGCAGCGACGACGCCACGCCGGGCCCCGCCTCGGCCGGTAGCGCCAGCGTCGCGGGTGGGGGGGCCGCTACGGGCGGCGGAGGAGCTTCCACGGTTGGTGGAGCGAGCGCCGGCGGTAGCGTCAGCGCGGGCGGCGCCGGCACTAGCTCTGGTTCTGGTTCCGCCGGCACACCAAGCGGTGGCACGACGGCTGGCACGGGTGGAGCCAGCGGTGGCTCCGCAAGCAGTGGCGCGGGCACCGGCGGCAGTGCTGGCGCCGCAGGCTCGGGCGTCAGCGGCAGCGGCGGCGGCAGCGGCGGCGGCGGCACATTCGCACTGACGAGCGCGGACCTCATGAATGGCGCCACCTTCCAGGACAAGAACACCTGCAATGGCAAGGCCTTCGGCGACGACGAATCGCCGGCCTTCGCCTGGACCGAGCCTCCTGCCGGTACGAAGAGCTTCGCGTTGACGTTCATCGACATCACGCTGACCGCGACCAACACCGCCAACCCACTCGGCCACCATTGGATGGCCTACAATATTCCGGCCGCCACCCGCGCTCTGCCCGCAGATCTGCCTGATGGCGCCACCCTCACGACTCCCGTGGCCCTGAAGCAGGTCCCGTCTGGTTACCTCGGGCCGTGCCCCGGTGGCACGCTCGACAGCTATGAGTTCACCCTGTACGCCCTCAACGTCGAGACGATCGACCCAGGTGCCGGCACATCGCTGACCAAAGCCATGGTCGACAAGATCAAAGCGGCCTCTATCGGTAGCGCAGTGCTGAGCGGCAAGTCAGCCGCCAAGAGTAAGTAATCGGCGACGGCCGAGGTCCGAGCCCGGCCGTTACAGGGTCGAGCTGAAGCGACCCGCAGCCGTCATCAGGTAAAGGACGCGCAAGGTGCCCTGAAAGTAGGGCTTGTCGTCGCCTTGCTTGTCGGCAAGCCAAGCGTTCACGTAGCCGTCGAGCGTGGCTTGGTCGGTGATGCCGGCCAGCGCGAACGCACCGATGAACGCGCTGTTGTGCTCTTGCGCGGCGCCGGGCAGGCCGCCCTTGGCGTCGATCCAGCTCGAGACGTTGTTCAAGAACGACTTTGCTCGCGCGTCCGCGCTGAACCCGTAGTCGGTGGCGACGCGCCACGGCGTGCGGCAAGCGTCATAGTAGTAGGCGGCGCCGTACCAGTCGCTGCCGTCGACCTTGCTCCAGTCGGGTACCAAGTTGTCCATGCGCGCCTGGTAGATAGCGAATAGCTCGTACGAGCCGTCGATCAATGCGTTCCACTCCGCGGCTTGCTCGGGCAGGTAGTGCGCGAACACGCGGTAGTAGGCCGGAGCAAAGTACGACGGGTTCAGCTTGTCTTGGCCGTTCTTGTCGCTGCAGCCGCCGAATGCGTCGCCGGGCTTCAGCACGCGGCGCGTTCCGCACAGCTCGGTCTCGAACATGGCGATCTTGCCGGTGAGCGCCTTGGCTTGCTCGAGGTAGGTGCCGCCGGGCCAGCCCGCCGCGGCTTGAAACAGCGCCATCGCGGCGTCCAAGTCCGCGTCGGTGGCGGCATTGGCCATGTTGTTGCCTGGCGCGTCGCAGAGTCCGGTTGCCCAATTCATCAAACCGTTCTTGTCGGCGTTATCGGTGTAATAGCGATACAGGCCGTCGAACAGCGGCTGATCGTTCATGCCCACCGCGAGCAACATGCCGTACGCGATGCCCTCCGACACCAC
Source organism: Myxococcales bacterium (assembly GCA_040348565.1). Taxonomy (GTDB): domain Bacteria; phylum Myxococcota_A; class Polyangia; order Polyangiales; family Polyangiaceae; genus PMG-095. Next base: position 7,358 of record JBEQSW010000492.1, read on the forward strand.
GCTACCGTCCTTCACGACGACCCAGCTACCGTTGGTGCACGCTTGGGCGTGTGCGCTCTTCCAGGCTGCGTATTCTGTTTGCAGCAGCTGATCGGTCGCGGCGGCCGCCTTGGGCGCTTGCCAAGCGCCGACTCCCGACCCACCACCGACTGGCGTACCGCCGCCGCCAGCTCCCGCGCTGCCGCTGGTCGACCCGCCCTGGCTGGACCCGCCGAGCGTGGCGCTGCCCGACGCCGAACCGCCTTGCCCGACCGCGTTGCTGCCGCCGGTGCTGACGGTGCGGGCGAGCGCGTTCGTGCCCGCGCTGGTGTTGTCGCCGCCGGTCGCGCTTGCTTGGTCGGGCTGAGTGGACGAGGAGCTACAGGCGCCGAGCCACGCCAAAGGAGCCATCAGGGACACGAGGGAAATCAAGCCACGGGAGCTCATACTGATACTGGTTCCAGGGTAGCGCACCCTGCGCTCTCCGTCGGCAGATTAGCCGGGCGGCACCGGCGATCACCCTCGGGGGTCGCGTCCCGGGGCCTTCCACCGATCGACGGCCCGCGGTATCTAGCGGTCGCCAATGGCCGTCCTTCGCTATGCCAGCCACCACGTGGTGCTCGAGCCAGATCGCTGGCAGGTGCGCGTGGGGGAAGACTTGGTCACCCCCGAGCCAAAGGTATTCGAGCTTCTGAGCTACCTGATGCGACACCACGGCCGTGTCATTCCGAAGGCCGAGCTGCTCGACTGCCTGTGGGCGGGCGATGTCGTGGGCGAAAGCGTGCTCACCCGCTGTGTCAGTTGCGCGCGCAAGCTGCTCGGGGACGACCCCAAAACGCCGCGGTTCATTCGTACCTCGCACGGCCACGGCTACGAATTCGTCGCGCCGGTGGCGGTGGTGCCGGCTGCGGGTGGCCAGACCACTACTGCAGCGGAGCCTCACGTTAGCCAGGCTGACGCGGTCGTCACGCCCCGCGTACAGCAGGAACGGTCCTTCATCGGGCGAAAGACCGAGCTTGCGCGCCTTGCGCAGGCGCTGCACGGGTTGGAGCGGCGCGAGTCCGGCTTCGTCCTGGTCTGCGGCGAAGCCGGCATTGGCAAGAGCAGGCTGCTCGAACGCGCGATGGAGGCCGCGCCCCCTTCGATCGACCTGCACTGGGCGCGCTGCTCGGCGCTTGAGGGCGCGCCGGTATTTCAAGTCTGGCACGACTGCTTCCGCTCGATCATCAAGCAGCGGTCAATCAAGGTCGTACGCCGCGCTTTCGAGGACGCCCCGAGCGGGGCTCGCAAGTTGCTTCTGGGTACGGACGCCTGGCAGCCGCAGGACCAGCTGGGGTGGGATTCACCCAGCGAACGCTTCCGCGCATTCGACGCCATCGTGCGCGGCCTGGGTCGGCTTGCGGAAAGGCAGCCGCTGGCGATCGTGCTCGATGATCTGCACGCTGCCGATTCGCTGTCGCTGCTCTTGCTCGAATTCCTCATCCAGCAACAGGAAGCCCCGTTGCTGCTGCTGGGGGCGATGCGGGAGGCGCATGCCGTCATCGAGCCGTCGCATCAAGGTACGCTCGCTAGGATTCGAGCCGCTTGCCGGGACGAGATCGCGCTGACGGGCTTCAGCCGCGAAGAGGTCGAGCAGTTCGTCGCCGGACGCTCCGGCAATGCACGAGAAGCAACAGGCCACGCGCTCCTCGCGCGCACGGGCGGCAATCCTTTCTTCTTGTCCGTGCTCACCTCCGGCCAGGATGTGCGAAGCCCCGGCGAGGCCCCGCTACCTGCGGCCATCCGCCAAGCCATCTCACGGAGACTGTCGGCGCTGGCGCCCGAATGCGTGAGCCTGCTGCGCGTGGCAGCCGTATGCGGACAGAGCTTCGACATCCTCCCGCTTGCTCGCGCGGCAACGCTTCCCGTGCCGCCCTGTCGCGCGCTCCTGGGCCAAGCCGAGGACTTTCGCATCATCGCCGCGTCGAGCCCGAACGAGTATCGATTCATTCACGACTTGATTCGCGAGGTGCTGTACGAGGAGCTAGCCGCGGCAGAGCGCCCGGCCGTGCACCTAGCCGTCGCCCAAGCGTTGCTGGTCCAGCCGAGCTACCAGGAAGCACGCTACGCCGCGCTATTGGCCCATCATTTCCGAGTGGCAGCTCACTGCGGAGGCGCGAGCCTTGCGATCGATCTTTCTATCCGCGCAGGTGCCTACGCGTTACGCAACTTCGCCTACGAAGAGGCAATCGGGCATTTTGCCGAAGCCAGCCGACTGTTGCCACTGTCACCCGAGGTCGACCAAGCCACGGAGTGCGCGGTGCTCTTGGATTTGGGCCTGGCTCAGATCAGCGCCGGCCAGCGCGATACAGGCCAAGCTACCCTGCAACTTGCCGCGCAAAAGGCACGGCAGTTTGGCGGAGCCGAGGAGCTAACGAGCGTCGCGCTCAACCTGGCCCCGGGGGTATTCGCCATCGAGACCGGCGTGTACGACCCCGGCCTCGTGGCGCTGCTTCGGGAGGCGCTGTCGGTGGTGGCCGACCAGGACCCCAAGCGCCGAGCGCTGCTCCTGGCGAGGCTGGCGCTGGCCATGTATTGGTCGGACTCGTTTGCCGAGCGCGCTGCCATTTGCGACGAAGCGGAGGCGCTCAGCCAACAGGTCGGCAGCGACGACGTCAAAGCCGCCGCCGCTACGGCTCGTCTCTTCGCGCTCTTGCGGCCGTCCAATCTCGAGGAGCGGCGTGCGCTTTCCGACCAAACCCTCGAGCTTTGCCAGCGAGTGGGAGACCGCGACGGCCTGATGTTGACGCGGCTGCAACGGGCCGCGATAGCCCTGGAGCTCGGCGATCTCGCCGGCCAAGCCTTCGAAGCCGACGCATTCCGAATGCTGGCGGAGAAAGCCAATCAACCGCAAACGATGTGGATCGCGTCGGCTCAGCGCGCCTGCCGGCTCTTCATGCAGGGAGATCTAGAGCAAGTAGAGCAACTGGCGGGGGCGTGCTTGATGGTTGGCCAGCGCGTTCAGGATCACAACGCGTTGGGCACGTTCGGCCTCGACCTGACCCTGGTCCGGATGGAGCAATCGCGCGCCGAGGAGACACTCCCGCTGGTTCGGGACTACGCGGCGCGCTACCCGCGTATCGTCGGCTGGCGAACGGTCTACGCGAACGCACTGCTTCGCGCGGGCCACCGAGCGGAGTGCGCTGTCGAGTACGCAAGCTTGAAAGCGACTGGCTTCGCGCTCCCAGACGATCTGATCTGGATGGGCGCGATGGCGCTGTTGGCCGAGATATGTAGCGCGCAGGGCGATGCCGAGGGCGCTGAGATCCTTTACGCTCGACTGCGGCCGTTCGCGTCGCGTTTGGTCGTGCTGGGTTACGCCGGCATCGTTTGTTTCGGCTCAGCCGAACGGTTCTTGGGCCTGCTGGCGGCAACCCGGGGCCACGACGCCGAAGCGGAACGACACTTCCAGCGCGCCGTCGAGGTGAACCGCACCACCGGCGCGACGCTGCACCTCGCGCACACGCTGTGCGACCTCGCGGCTTGGTACAACCGCGCCGGCCGGAGCGAGCTTGGTCGAGCAGCTCTACACGAAGCAACGCTCGTCATCGGGACGCGCGACTTGCCCGCTCTGAAGCAGCGACTCGCGGAGTTGAAACGGGCGGACTCGCCGTGAGCGCCGAATTAGCGCCCACGGCAAGCCTAAGCCCCGAGGTTGTCCTTTCCCGGCCCCGCCCCCGCCCCGTCTGCCCCCCGGTGCTGCCCACCGCCGTTACTGCTGTCCGCCAACCTCACGCGCAGCTTCTCAGACTGGCCCGCCCCGAGTCCTTACGAACTTACGATGATCGCGGTTAGCGCCCGATCGCGACCTCGACCCGCCGGCCGAGCTTACGTGGCACCAGGACGCTCAGTTCGATAGGGCCGCGAGCGAACCCGGGAAGGTCGTGCACGGGGCGATCGTATAGCCTGGCGCGATGCTCGCAGTCGTCTCGCTTCGGGCAGTACGCCAGGCGGGTTGCAGCCTTGCCGTCGCGTCCCTCGCTTCGGCCGTCGCGGGTTGCTCGCACATCCAGCGACTGGCAGTGGGTCCGGTCGCGGTCCGGCCAGACAACGGCAAGACCTCGTATGGCGACGAGCTGCGGTTGCGTGCGTCGGCGGGAACGAGCGATGGTCGCACGCTCCCCGTTGTCGAAGCCGAAGGGCGGCTGCTGCTCAGCGAACGGACGCACTCGCTCACAGTTGGCTTTGGGCCGGCGTACCTGCGTTGGCTCGGCGGTCACGCGCTGCTAGCGAGCTTCACTCCGGCGCTGGGCGCTGAGTATTTCGACCGGACCCTGCTCGCCAGCGCGGGGCTGCACGGGGGGACTCGGCTGGGGCGTCACGCTGAGCGAAGAGCGGGACGAGCGGAGCTCGAGGGGCATGGGTTGGCCAGAAATGGAAATGGTCGACCCGACCCCCTACGTGACGGTTAGCCGGCAGCGAACCCTGCTGACACTGGAGCTCACCGGTGCGGTCGATGCGCGCTCGCGCGGCGTCTCGTACGCCGCAGGGTTGTTGGTGGGGCTCGCCTGGAGCGAGGAGCAATGGACTCACGCAGCTCCGCTCCGTCCGCCCTGGGGTTTGCGTTTCTAGCTCCGCGCACTCTCAGCGGTACAGCCCAGCCGCAGCGGCTTTTCGGGCACGGCACGAGCGCGTTACGGATGGTTTCACGGTAGTCCACCGCAGAAGCCTTCCTTGCACCAGGGCAACAGCGCCGCGGCGCACTGGCCGCAATTAGCACCCACACAGTCATCCGCATCGCTGCGCAAACTCTTCCAACTGCTGGAAGCCGCCGCGGTTTTGTTGAGCGCTGCTTGCCCGCAGAAGGCACGCGACACGTTGACACAGCCGACATTCACGACCGCGCAATCCTCATTTGACGCACAGCTCAGGTGCGATGGCTCGACCAGAAAGGCTTGCATCGCGTCCCTTTCCTCCTGGCAATCAGGGTCACACCCCACCAGACTCGTCCCCAAAAGCAGCGGCAGCATCCACACCCAGTTATTTTTCACGATGCTCTCCTCCTTCTCGAACATCTACTCCGCCGCGGCGCGCTACGCCAAGTAAGCGCGAAATGGCTCATGGCGCGCCGTTCGACCATGGTAAGTTCGAAATCCGGGAGGAACCCTTATGAATGAGCTCGTACCGTGCCCTGAGTGCCAACGTCACGTTCGCAAGACGGAGGCGAGCTGTCCATTCTGTGGTCAGGCGCTGTCGCTGTCTCATCTTCCTCCCCGGGTGCTGCCGACGCGGCGACTCGGGCGTGCGGCGACGTTCGCGTTTGGTGCCAGCGTCGTCGGCGCGACCGCGCTAGTCAGTTGCTCGGACGGCTCGGACGGCCTCGGCGGCGTCATGGCCGTCTACGGCGCTCCTGGGGCCGGCACGGGCAGCATGAACGCCGGCAGCGGTGGCAAGACCGACGGCGGCGGCAAGACCGACGGCGGCAGCGGTGGCAAGATCGACGGCGGCAGCGGCGGCAGCCTCAGTCAGGGCGGCAGCGCCCAGCCCATTTACGGTGCCCCCGCGGCCGGCACCGGCAACGAGCCGATGGCCGGCGCAGCCGGCGCAGCCGGCGCACCAGGAGACGACAACGTTGGCGGCGTCTACGGCGCTCCCACAAGCGATGGCGGCGGCGGAGCTGGCGGGGCTCCCTAAAGAGGTAACCGTGACCCAGCTCACGCCCTCACCGTAAGTCTATTGAAGTTGGGCTGTGCCGTGTGTCAATGGGGCGTGTCGAGGACGAGGTCGGCGCCGGTGGTGGTGACGCGGTAGCTGCCGGTCCAAGTGTGGGCCGAGCGTAGCTCGACGCGGTTGTCGCCAGCTTTGAGCTCGGCGAGATCGAGGTCTATGGCTTGGTTCAAGAGCCCAGCGCCAGCGCCGGCGCCGCCGAGGTCGGGAAAGTAGTCGACGAACGCGTTGGCTTCGGCGTCGTCGATGGCGCGCTCGTGCCACGCGCCGCCGTTGACGCGGTACAACAGCGACATGAACTGCGGCGGGTGATTCACGCCGTTCCATTCGAACCACGGGTAGGCGGCCGCCAAGATGAGCCGCGCCCGCGTCGCGTTGCCGAGCAGTACGCCCTTGAAATCGAGGGCTGCCGGTGGCGCATCTTCGTCGCCCTCGTTGGGCACGACATAGCCAACGCTGACACCACCGCCGGCGTAGTCGCACGTTGCCATCGCACAAGCGATGCGCCCGGCATCGTCGGGGAATTCAGGAATGACGTCGCCTTCCCACTGGCAGTCGGCGCTCCCAGCCATCCTGCAACCGGGCAAGCCCTCGAATTGGAGCAGCGAGTCCGGCGCGCTGTAGTCGCCGACGTCCGCTACCCGAGGGCCGTCGAAGCCAATGTTGTCCCAGCGCAGCGTCGCCGCCGAGCCGAGCCAATACTTCATCGTGGCATGGTTGCGTAGGGCGAGGCTCACGTAGCCGCGCGCAAACGGCAGATCCAGCTCCCCCGCCCAGAGCTGCTGAAAGTTCGTGAAATCGCTGCCGTCGACCGACGCATCGGACGCCCAAACCTCGATGTGGCGCTGCGTTAGGTACACCTCGACGTGGCTGAGCGAATCCGGCGCCGTCACGGCGTGTGGGTTGGCACAGTCGAACGAGGGGACGAAGGACTTTTGCACGTAGTCGGCGAACGTGTAGACGATGGCTTGTAGTGTGTGCGGCGTGTTGCACCAGCCGGTCCCGAACTCGACTTCGACGCCGTTTTTGGGGCCGGAGCCGCGTTCTTGCCAGTCGAAGCTGGGCGTGGGCGAAGGATCACCGGCGATGATCAGCGCGGGCCAGCCACCGAGGCCATTGTTCGACAGATCCACGTCGACCTTGATGGTGCCGGTGCGGTCGCCAAAATCGAACGGCTGACGAATGCGATAGGTGGTGAGGCCGTAGTTCTGCGCGGCCGCCGTACCGAGCGCGTGGCGCGACGCGATGGTTGGAATTGGGTCACAGACCGCCACATCCGAGTCCGGCAAGACGCGCGTGTTCGATAAATCTGCACGGCACGCCCCGATCAGCGCAGGCCCGATCCTCACCGCGTCGTCGAAGCTCGCGCTACTGCCGGGGACGCCACGCACCACGCTCCAAAACGTCGGATCCAGCTCGCCCGAGCGACCCCCGTCTTTCGGACCGTCTTCGAACGTGTCGCAGAAGGCGGGCGTCTCGAAGCCACAGTTGCCGGGTTGCGGTTGATAGGGCGGCCGCTGGAAGGGGACGTCGGCTGATTGGCCTGCGTTCCCGTTGGCGCTACTGCCCTTGCCGCCGGCGGCGTTACTCGCGCCGGCGCCGTGATCCTCACTGCCGCAAGCCGTCAGCAGCGCGAGCAGTAGCAGGCCGGACCCGCGGCTCACGGCGCTCCGTCCGGCGGCGCCAGCAAGGCGGCATCGGGTCCAGGACCGTCCAAGGTGCCGAGAAATGCGACCAAATCGGCCTGTTCGCCGGCGCTCAACCGGAGCGCTGCGAGCTCGCTCTGGCCCGGGTAGCCCGTGCTATCGCCGCCGCGATCGAAGAACGCGACGACTTGGGCCAGGTCTCCGAGCTGAGCCGTGTGCATGTAGCTGGGATGTGAGCCAGCGCAACGCAAGCTGGGCGTGCGGAAGGCGCCCTCCAGTTCGCGGCCGACCTCGCTTGGCAGGGCCCGGCGGTCACCGTCGCTGAGCTCCCCGGCGGTGCTGGTCGGATCATCGAGCGCGGCGGCGATGCCGGTGGCGGCGCCGCGATCGTCCTTGTCTTGAATGGCGGTGGCGACGATCGCGGGGCTGATTCCGACGTTGTGGAAGGCGTCGTCGGTCAAGCGCCAACCGCCATGGCACGGCGTGCAGCCGGCGCGTCCGACGAACAGCGCGGCCCCGCGTTGCTCGGCTGGCGTGAGCGCGCCGTCGTCGCCGTCGAGCCATTGGTCGAAGCGACTTGGACCGCAGCGCAGCTGCCGCACATAAGCCGCCAAGGCTTTGGTGGCGTTGACGGCGGCAACGCTGACCAACTGCTGGTCCTCGGCCGCCATGTCGTCATAGTCGGCGGCGTCACCCGGCATGCCGCGGCAGCGGAACATCGCGCCCTTGCTGGTGTTGACCTCGACACACCCGGTGGTCTCCGGCGTCAGCTGCGGGAAGCGTTTGGCGTCGTCAAACGCAGGCATGGGGCCGAAAATGGCTTCGTATTCGGGCTTATGCCGGCGAAACAGCTGCTCGGCGACGAACAACCGCCCCGAGTTGAGCTCGCGGTTGCTCTCCATAACCCCCAAGGCCTGATTCCAAAGCGCGTCGCGCCGGCCGTCCCAGTTGTAGAGCGGCGCAAACGCGACGTCGAGCAGCTGCGGCGTTTTGCGGAGAGTCCACTGCGCGCCCAGTGAGACTTGCAGGTGGGGGCTCCGCGCGTCGACGAAGCCAGCCGCTGGCAGGTGGCAGCCCGCGCAGCTGACTCGCCCGGCGTCACCCTGCATGCCCAACGTGGCGCTCGTGCCGTCGTTGTCGCCTTCGAGCAGGCGTCCGGAAAATGCCGTATCGAAGAACAGCCGTTGGCCAAAGCTCCGCGCCGCGGGATCGTCTGCCAGACGATTGCTCGGATCCACCGGCGGCCCGCCTGGGTCGTATCTGAGCGCTTGCAGCGCGGCGCGTTCGTCGCTGGTCAGGGTCGGAGGCGAGCTCTGGCCGTCGCGGGCCGGGCCAGACGCACCGCAACTCCAACACAGGAGCAGCAACGCGGCCGCTCGTTCAGGTACCGCCATACCACTTGGTTCCGCAGGGGAGCACCGATTCGTCCCAGGTTGGAGCCGGCGTGCTCAGCTCGATACCAAGATCGTCGAATTTGCGGTCCGAATGGCACAAACTGTAGTCGTGCTCGTATTGGTGGCCCGTGTCGTCCCCGACGACGGCCTCGTCGATGCCGCAGTGGTAGATGACCGCGCGATACGCGACTGTAACGGGACCTGCCGGCATCCGCCCCGCCGGCAAGATCGCGCAGGCGGAGGGCTTGCCATCCATGAACACGTAGACGCGTTGGTTGGAGGTGTACACGTCCCACTGCACCGGCCGGTCGTAGCCAGCTAGGTTGCCCTGCACCGGCACGGGCGTCCAGGTTTGCTTCCACGTGTCTTTGTAGTCGCCGGCGTGGAAACCGTAGACGTTGGCGCGGTCACACTGCTGGCTGACACCCCAGCCTCGTGTGTCGCAGTATTCGATCTGCGTTTCTTGGTAGCCACCGAAAGGTTGCACGACGATGGATTGCCCACCTTCGGCTTTTTCGTCGTCGGCCGTCCCCGGCTTCATGTCTGGGCCCAACACCTGGTACGGGAAATTTCCCAAGCGACTGTGGACGGGAACGTCGTCGATGTTGCCTGCGTCGGCCGGCGGATCATCTCGCAGCGGCACGTTGGTGATCAAAATTTGCGGATAACGCCGGTTGGTCGAGGGGATGTCCGACGACATGCGCACGTGCAGATACCTGTCGGCGCTGAGCACGGTTGGCACCTTGCGTGGCGTCATGCTCACGTTGCAGCTCGAGCCGCCGTCGGCGAAACCGAGCAAAAATTGGCCGAGAAGGGGGCCAAAGGTGAAGTTTTCAGTGCAGCCGCTGGTGTCGATGGCCCAGTCTTCGTTTCGGAAGATGAACGCATTGTTGTCTTGCCACTTCGTGAACGGCTTCCACTCGGCCCCATCGTCGAAGGTCGCCAGGAAGTCCATCGTGGGCGCTGCCTGGGGCTTTACGTCCACGTAGGCGCGAGCCACCGGCTTCGGTCGGTTCATCGGATCGTGCTGGCCGTTGATGAAGACCTCGCCCGAAGACAGCCGCGCCTCCTCGAGCGTGAGTGAAGGCTGGTTGAAGGGTTCCATGCTGGTGCGGTCGACGTCGGCGTCTTTGTGCTCGGCCGCGATATAGCCGTTCGGAAAGGGGCAGCCGGCGTCGAGCGCCTCGATCACGAAGCGCGTGTCGGCCTTGATGCCCGGCCAAGTGAGCGACCACACCGGGCGGACGCCCTGATGCAGCACCTGATCGAAGCGGGCTTCCCCCGCGGCCAGAACGTCGAAGCTTCCGGGATAGGTGACCCGATGCAGCGCGACGCTGCCCTCGACCTCGCTATCGAGGATTTGGAAACGCACGCCGAGGTCTTCGATGTCCTTGGCCGGCTGTGCGGCGCGCGCGTCGTGCTCGGGGCCGTCAGTGAAGAAGAAGACGACGTTGTCCCCTTGCCAATCGGCCCCTGACGCATAGTGGATGCGATACACGTTCTTGGTCGCATCCTTCGCCGTGTAAAACGCGATGCCGTCGTCACGCCAGCCGTTGGCTAGCAGCGCGTCGCGCTGCGCCACGTCGACGACGTACTCCGCGCTGTTGGCTTCCGAGTACAGCGGCACTACCCAGTCGGCGTTGCGAAAACCGCCGCCGCCGTTGGGATTGGCAATCCGGTACACCGGGACCCGATCGGGGCCGGGGGTGAGGAATACGTAGCCCAACACCGACTCGGCTTCGGTGCGGGCGTAGTCGTGGCGCGCGTTGTCGCAGCCAGTGATCGAGCAGTCGAACAAGTTGGCGTCATCGAGCGCGCGATCTTGAAACACGCGATCACCAGCGCAGCGGTAGATGCCGTTCTTGACTCCGACTTCGCCGGTGGTTCCAATCAGCCAGTCTGCCGGATCGGGCTCGGGGTAGATGCGGTAGTCGAGCGCACCGGAAACGGGCTCGAACTCGATGATCGCCGTATCGCCCCGGACGTCGACCTTGACGTTCTGAATGGCCGGCAGCTCCGGCACGCAGGTCGCGTCGCTGGCCGCGCACGGCTTGCGACAAGCGCCGCCGCTGCACGTGAGCCCGTCCCCACAGGCCTGCCCGTCGCACTCCGTGTCCAGGCAATCCACGAAGCCATCGCAGTCGTCGTCCGCGCCATCGCTACACTCGGCTTCGGAGCTGGTGTTGGACGTGCACATCGGGCCCGGATCCGGGTGCCGGCCCGGGCTCGGCTTGGCGGGATCGGCCGCGTTGCCGCTACCGCAGCCCAGCAAAAATAGCGCGATGACCCCGAGATAACGGTGTCTTTCCATGAGCCGCCTCCGATTTCGCAATCAGGGTATCGCGCTCGGTCAGCAAACACAAAGGCTCTCCGTCGGGGCGAATCTCCTCAACGCCCCGCTAACACCACCAGCGGGGTGCGCTTGCTGTAGGCTCCAACCACCGCTGTTCCGAAACGCGACTTCGCGCAGCGTAATCTCGACCGTGATGGTCGCGCTGATTTTGACGCCATCCTCAATTGGCTAGGTGTACCAGCTGAATGATGATGTAGGTGCCCTAACCTCAGCGGTTGACGACCACGGTAATAGGGTCACTGGGTTTGATCTTCGTGCCCGGAACCGGATTTTGGTTGAGCACGACGTATTCGTCCGTTTCGCCCTCCTGGGTCCACACGATTTTCAGCGTGAAGCCGAGGTCCTTGGCTTGGGTCTTCACCTTTTCGATGTTCTGGCCGAGCAGCCTCGGTACTTCGATCTCGGCCGGACCGGCGGAGAGGCGCACGACCACGGGCTTGTCGGTCTCCAGAGACGAATCCGCGGCCGGTAGCTGTGAGACGACGCTGCCTTTGGGCACGTGCGCGTCGGGGATAGGCTCTGCCGATTCCAACTTGTAGCCACCTCCTGCCAGCACGGCGCTGGCTTCGGACAAGGTTCGACCGACGACGCTGGGAACCTTGGGCAGCTCGCGCGCCAAGCCCACCGTGACGGACGCGCGCGGCTCGACCTGTTGTCCCGGCGCCGGCGTCTGGTCCACGATCGTTCCCGGTGCGGCGCCCGCCACTGCTTTGCGTTCGCCGACCAAGAACACCAGCCCCAGCGCTTTCAGATTTTGTCGCGCGTCTTCCTCGCTCAACCCCTTCAAGCTCGGCACGCCGACCCTCGGCGCCGCCTCGTGCGTGGCAGGAGCGAGCAACCTCAACCGCTCGATGCCCAGCACCGTCGCGATCGAAGTGACGACCGACAACAGCACGACCAAGATAGCCACCGCGGGTCCTCTCATAAAGATCCAGAGCCCCTTTCAAGCCCAGCTCACCCCGCCCGGCCCCCGCTGGCAAGCACCGCGGCGAATTCGGCAGGCCGCACGGCGGCACACACGGAACTGGCCAACGCCCAGAAGTCGCTAGCAAGACGGCTCGAGCTCTATTCAAGAGAGCAGCTGACTGGCTTTCCGAGCCACAGAAATCGGGTTCAAACATGGGCTAAACGCTCCACAAATCGACCAGAATCGGTGACACGGCGCAGCAAATCGACCAGACGTCGACGCTGAGTTGGGGCTGCCTACGCGGTCTTGCTAAACGAGCTGCCCCTTGGCCACGCTGGACTTCAGGACTTCGCTGCGGCCACCATGAAGCCTAAAGAAGCTCGTTCGTCGCATAGACAACATGCAAGACACGACGCTGGCCGTCACCTCGCGACGGAGAAGAGCGATGCAGCAGCAACGGCCGCAAAACGAGAACATCGCCGGCGCACGCGGCGCAGGGCACGTACCGCTCGAGCGGGACTTCCAGAATCTGTCCGCTCGTCATGACGCCATTCCGGTGGCTCCCCGGAACGACGCACAGCGCCCCCGTGCCCGCATCGGTTGCATCGAAGTGAATGCGAAGCGCCACTAGGCCGGCTAGCGTCTCGGCATCCGGCTCGGCGTACGCGACACCGTCTCGGATCCGGTGCTTCCGCCCCGTGTTCCCGGCGACCGCCATGATTCGGTCCTGATGGCCCGGCACAGTCCAGTTGGCTCGAGCGTGCTTGTCGAAGAACGTCGCGTCGATCGGGACCGCTCGATCGCCAAGCACCGTGGAGGCGAGGGCGTCGATGCCGCAAGCCTCGAGCTGCCGGGCCAGTTCGGGGAGCTTTCGCAACAGGCCACGCGCTGCGAAGGCGGCTCCTGCTCGATGACGTACGGCGCTGGAGATGGCGGCTGGAGTCGTGAGGCGCAGCAACAGATCGCGGTCCTCAACATTCACGACGTCACGCCGCAGCGTGAAGCCCGCAGTTTCCAGGTCGGAGGACGGCGCTTCCTTCCTCACGAGCGGATCATCTCGTCTTCTGAGAACTGCCATCGATCGTCCGCGACGTCGATCACGAAGGGGCCACCGACTCGACGGGCGGCGCGTTGGTGAAAGCGTTGAGGACCACATAGGGGAGACCGCCCCAAGAAGCGAGCGGAACGTGGAGTGAAATTGCGGACATTCACGCCGTCAAAGCTAGCGTGCCTAACCAGCCACCGCACGCTCGGCGGCTACCTTCGCGGTTGCACCGGCCATGCAAGTTGCGAAGAGATGCTTCAACAGTAGTTTCTTCACTGGCAACCTAGTCAGGGGTGCAAGTCGCCAGGCGCGGAAACGCTTTGCGATTAGGCAGATTCGACGAACAGCGTCTGATCAGAAAGGTCGAGCATCTGCCAGAACCCTAGCTCTTCGGGATCCTCGAAGCCGAATGCGAGGCCCTTGTAGGCTTTGCCGAGGTAGCTGACGTCGATGACCTCCACGGAGGAGACGCTGGTCCCGACCTTGATGTTGCCGAGGTCGACGACGACGCTCATCCCGGGTTCCACGTAGCCTTCCACGATGTCGCCGACCGCGACGAACAGGTTGCGCGAGCGCACGAAGAAGGAGCCGACGACGTAGAATTGCGCTGTCATTGCGCCCGTTCCTTTCGGTAACCGAGCGCCCAGCCGAACACCGCGGGCAGCCCGAGCAGCAAGCCAGCGCCGAAGCAGGACACGGCCGTAGCTGCGAATACGCCCTCGTGAGGTGAATTTCGAATCCTGTCGCCGAACACGACTAGCGCGAGCGGGAAACCGAAAACGAGGCCGAGCTCGCCCGTGAACAGGGGCGTCGACAGCATGCGGACTAGCTCCGGAATGGCCAGCCTTTCGCTGAAGCGTCCCCAGGCGACGCCCAATGCAACGCCGAGAGCGAGCAGGCTCGGCACTATCGCGATGGATTGCAGGTCAGTCGACGTCAAGCACCTTCTACTCCTCGAAGTGTTCCGGCATCTGCCGGTCACGCAATTGTCGCACCCAATCTCGCAGCGGTTCGGGATTCCAGAAGGTCGCGCATGCCTCCAGATATTCGGCGGCCGCGTCCCATTCGCCCAGCGCGCAAAGTTCACGCGCCAGCAGGAACGAAGGACCGTAGGAAGACAAGCGATGGTCGCCTGCGACGGCTGCCGACTGGCGCAGGTGCTGCTTCGCAAGCTCTACGTCGCCTCGTCGCGCGGCTAGAACGCCGAGCGTGGTCTGGCCCCAATGCG
>JBEQSW010000494.1:0-12294 GCA_040348565.1 Myxococcales bacterium
GTCGGCGGCAAGCACGACGGACCCACGCCGCCCGGTGCGGTCAAGCTCGCCCGGATTTCGGCCAAGCGCGACAGGTGCTCGTCCAGGCGCGCCTTGTCGGAGGCGCCCAGCAAGGGCATCACGGCGTTGAATTCGGCGGAGGTGGAGTCGAGCACGAGCTGGGTCTGCTTCAAGCGCAGAGCCGCCGCGTCCGCCCCGCTCGTGTCGGTCGGACCGATGCCCATGAAGATGCGTTGGAACGCTTTCCACGGGTCGGCGGTCGGCTGGGCTGGCTGCCCGGGACCGGAGTAGCTGATGGTGTTCTGCGGCGAAGGACCGGTACCGAACGTCGGCCACAGCACGCCCAGCTCCAAGCTCGGGAAACGAAGACCCGCGCTGATCTTGTTGCCGATCATGTGATCGATCGAGGGAGCTTGCGCAAAGTCGGTCGAGCCGCCCAAGAAGAACGCGTAGGGACCTTGAATGACGGCTTTGCCGGTCAGCAGACCCACCATGCCGCGAATGTGCGGATGGCCGAAGCCGTCGAGCATGTTGCGCTGCTCGAGGCCGTCCATGATCAAAAGCTTGTCTTTGTAGTCCTTCAGCGGATCCATGATGTACGGCATCGTGAAGTTCGTTTCCGTGCCCGTAGGCCAGAACTTCTCGCGAATGACGCCACCCGGATAGAAGAACACCATGAAGCGCTTGATCGGGCTCTGCTCTTGAGCGTCGGCCGTGCGCAAGCGACCACTGCGAAACACCTCGAGCCAAGGCAACAGCGCCGCTGCGCCACCGCCCGCCAACAGTAACCGACGACGAACCTTGGACTCGACGTTCATTGCATCACCTCCGGCGCGACTCGGTACAGGAAAGCGTCCGTCTGCGTGAGCGAGAGCACCAGCTCGCGTAGGTCACCGTTGGATTTGGCGACGGCGTCGGCGACCTTTGCAATCGAGCAGCTATCGTTCATGACTTCTCCACGTCCATTTGCGTAGCGGAACCAATTGACGGTGACGCACTTTTGCACCTGCGCGCTGTCGCCGAGCTTCTTGGTGAGCTCGATGGCGTTGGCAACCGGCCCATCAAGGTCGCTTTGAGTGAGAGCGCCGCTGGCGTCCACCGGCTTGCCGCTCTTTTCGAGATCGTGCCAACGCCCCACGGCGTCGAAGTTCTCGAAAGTAAGACCGATGGGGTCGATGAGATCGTGGCAACCGGCGCAAGTGGGGCTGGTGAGGTGGGCCGCCAAGCGATCACGCTGAGTGGCGTTGGGATCGGTCACGGTGCCGGTGTTGTCGACGATGCCGGGCGGCGGATCGGGCGGCGGGGAGCACAGCAGCTTTCTCATCACGAAAACGCCGCGATAGATCGGGTGAGTCTTGTCGACGGTGGCGTTGTACGAAAGAAACGCCGGCTCCGTCAGCACGCCGGAGTGCTTGGCCGGATCCAGCTCGACCTTTTCGAACTCGTCGGTGGTCGGCCCCGTCGCGCCCATGAACTTCGCCAACGGCTGGTTCATGTAGGTGTAGGGCGCGGTCAGCATCGCCTTGAGCGTCCCGCCGCCGTCGAAGTAGAGGTGCTCGGCGAACGTCTCGGTCTGCGTTCGCATCAGCGAGCCCAAACTGGCCGTGTAGTCCGGGAACAGGGTCGCGTCCTTGCCCTGCTGGTCGACGTTGGTCAGGTCCAGCCAGTAGCGGGTGAAGCGACGAACCATGGCCCGGCTGCGAGTCGAGCCGTACATGCGCTCGGCTTCGCGGCGAACGTCGGCGGCGGTGCTGAGCTTGCCGTCTTGTACCGCCTTCATCAGCGCGTCGTCCGGCATCGACGCCCACAAGAAATACGAGAGGCGCGAGGCCAAGCCCCAGCTGTCGACCTTGAGCACGCCAGGGTTACCGTCGACGGGGGTGCCCGACTCGATGCGGTACAGGAACTGGGGCGACATGAGCATGGTCTGCATGACCGTGCGCGCCGAAGCGTTGAAATCGAGGAAGGCGCGCGCGGAGCGGAACGTGCCCAAGAGGCGGCTGCGCTCGTCGGCCGAGAGCGGGCGCCGATACGCTTTGGGACCCCAGGTGTCGATGAGCTGACCCGCGCATTGCTCCTGGGCGGCGGTGTCACCGGCTGCTGCCGTTGCCGCGCACGGCAACGTGTCCGGTTTGGCCAGGGCGGTGGTGGCCAGGGTTTCGGACGCGCCCAGATAGCCCTCGGCCAGCAAGCGCGATACGCGAAGGACGTTGGCGTCGTTGTCGAACGCGCTCTGCTCCTCCAACGGGAACGAGGTCGCCGGCGACGAGTCGTCCTTCAGCAGGTCGCTAACGGTGTTGTTGTATTCGACGCGGTTGAGCCGCCGCACCGGCGACTGCCCCGGCATGACTTTGCCGACGGCTGCGCATTGCTCAGGGGTAGGATTCACCGGCACGGTGACGCCGCCTCCCGATGATGCGCCGCCCGAGCCGACGGCGGAGCTGCCGCCACCGCTGTTGGGCATCGTGCCGGGCGTGCCCTTATTGGCGACCTCTCCGGTGCAAGCCACGCAACCTAGCGCGACGGCCCAGTACGGCCGGCAGCGTCCCAATGCTTTCGACAGCATGTCGGGGATTGTCGCGGCCCCTCGACACTTGTTACGCAATTTGCGGCTCGCGGCCGATTCACCCGGTCCAGCCGCCCACAGCGTTCTTTTCCGCGGGGCCGGCCCGGGAACCTCGAACGGGCGGGGTGCCCGGTGCGCCCGTCACTCCGCATGACAACTTCGCGGAGCTCCCGGCAATAGCGAGAACATGCTCAGAAAAATGCTGCTCGCCTGCGGCTGCGCCGCCGTGCTGGCCGCCTGTAGTGATCCTGCCGCCCCCACACCCGGGCCGGGCAGCGCAGGCCAGACTGGCACCGCGGGAACGGCAAGCGTCGGAGGCACTAGCGCGTCCACGGCTGGAACCAGTGCGGGCGGCTCGAGCTCCGGCGGCTCCTCTGCCGGTCAGGCAGGCCTGGGAGGAAGCGGTGGCGCGGCGGCTGGCCAAGGCGGGGGCGGCAGCGGCAGCGGCGGAACCGCCACGAGCGGCGGCAGCTCGGCGGCAGGGGCGGCAGGGGCAAGCGGCGCCGGCGGGGGTGGCAGCGGCGGAGGCGGCGGAACGGCGGCCTGCCCGAACGCGGGTCACGCGGTCGAGTTCGACGGCGATGCGCACACGCAAATGGACAGCGAGACCAACATCGAAGCGCTGCCTCAAGGCAACGCTTCGCGCACGGTCGAGATGTGGGTCTATACGGTCACCAAGTCGTGGCGCAACGAGCACCACCTCTACCAATACGGCTCGGCGAACCCGCGCGAAGGCGCGTTCGGTATCGACTTCGGCGACGGCCCGTACCCGAACGTTCAGGTCTACAACAACGGCAGCGCCGACACGACGTTCAAGGTGCCCCAAGACACCGTCAAAGAGACGGGCTGGTTCCACTTCGCGATGGTGTGGGATGCGCCGAGCAAGACCCTGCGCGGAGTCATCAATGGCGTCACGGCCGGACAGAAAACCATCAACGTCTCGCTGACGACGCCCGCGTCGAAGCTCAGCATTGGCTACTCGCCGACGTTCAGCGGCAACGGCGGATTTACGGGGAAAATCGACGAGCTTCGGATTTGGAGCGTGGCGCGCAGCGACGCCGAGATCAAGACCACGATGGGCCAGCACCTGACCGGCAAAGAGACGGGTCTGGTCGTCTATTACACGTTCGACGAGGGCACCGGCACGACGTCGAAGGACCTGGTCGGCAATTACGTGGCCAAGTTCGGCGGCAACACTCAGCCGAAATGGGCCACGTCCGAAGTCATGCTCACCTGCCCGAACTGAAGGGAGCGACGGCAGCCGCGCCCGCGCCTGCCCCAAGATGCGCGCGGGCAGCTGACGCCGCGATTCGTCTCACGGTTGCTGTTTGATGTGCGCAGGGGTGCGCGCGCTGCCGTACAATCGACCGCGCATGCCTCGACCAAGCCAGTACCGCGGGCTCTGGCTCACGCTGGCGCTGGCCCTTTGCGGCCGACACGGGGTTGCCGAACCAGCGCCCGGTCTGCGCCTGGCTTTTCAGTACGACGCGGACCCCAGCTTGCAGTGCCCCAGCGAGCCGGAGCTGCGGGCCAGCATCACTCGCCAGCTCGGCTACGATCCGTTTGCGGCTTCCGCGGAGCAGCGCTTGCGGGTCAACGTGTCGAAGGTCGCCAACCGCGCCGAAGCGCGCATCGAATGGATCGACAGCCACGAGCAGAGCGAGGGTGAGCGGCGGCTCGCTTCGGACGACGGCGATTGCACGGCGCTCGCACGCAGCCTGGCCTTCGCCGTGGCCGTGCAAATTCAGCTTCATGCTTCGGCGAACGAGCCACCGCCCACCGAGCCCGTGCCGGCGCAGCCTCCACCCACGCCGCCGAGTCCCCCCCCCGCCGCCTCGGCCGACAAACCACCCCCTCACCCTGAAAAGACCGTCGCCCGCCGCCGAATGTTCTTGGGTGCGGGGGCCATGCTGCGCCAAGGCACCGGTCCCGAGATGAGCCCAGGCCTGCGCGCTTTTGGGGGGCTGTCGAGTGAGCGCTGGTCCCTGGAATTGAGCGGACACGGTACCCTGACATCCTCGCTCGAGAAACCCGATGGCACGGGTTTCAGCGCCAACGAATTAGGCGCCAACTTGGTGCCTTGCGTGCGCTTTTCACCGGTCGGCGCGTGCGCCGTGGGCACCCTCAGCTGGTTGCGGGTTCGTGGTCACGGCGTCGATCGGGTCGGGGCTCCCTCCGCCGTCTCAATCGGAGTGGGCGCGCGGCTCCAGCTGATTTGGCCGGCACTGGAGCGTTTTGGGGTCATCCTTCAGGGCGAGGCCCTGGCCATGCCCGCCCGACAGGACGTGCTTTTGAACCGAACGGTCGTGTGGTCCACCGCACCGGTCGTTTTTGCGGCTATCCTGGATTTCGCCACAATTTTTCCGTGACAATAGCTCCTCCCTCGCCGCAATCCTCCATGGTGGCTCTCGAGCACTCGGAGACCACCACGAAGTCTGCAGGGCCGATCCCTGCTGAGACGCACGGTTGCCTTCAGGCATATCAGCAGGAGCTCGGTTATTTGCTCGGCTCGCTGCGGCGCCTCGCTGTTCCCAATTCGGACATCGAGGATGTTCTTCACGAGGTCTTTTTGGTGATGCTGGCACGATGGGATGACTACGATCGAGCACGCCCCCTGCGTCCGTGGCTTTTCGGAATCGCATTTCGGGTTGCGTCGACGCATCGCCGGAAGAGCTGGCGAGAAGTGCTCGACGACGACCACGATGCGCCGGACCTGCGTGAGGGGCCGGACGACAACGTCGCTGCCAAACAGAGTCGGACGCTGTTGCTCAACGCGTTGGCCCAAGTGCCGCTGGAGCGCCGCGCGGTGCTGATCATGCACGAAATCGACGAGACCTCGATGCGGGACGTCGCCCGGCATCTGGAGATTCCGTTGTTTACGGCCTACTCGCGGCTACGCAAAGCCCGGCAAGAGCTGGATGTTGCGTTGGTTCGCCTGCAGAAAGGAAGCGCCCGTGCTCGGTGAGCCGCCCCTTTCGAAGCTGGCGCGAGATCTTCTGGCGCGCGAGCGAGATTGTCAGGAGGACGAGGCCATCAAAGGAAGGGCACTTGCTCGTGCGCGAGCGGTCGTCGAGCGCGAACGGACGGCGGGCATCGGCCTGCGTTTGTTCGGCTCGCTGGATCGGGGAGCAAGGCCGCGTCGGGCGTGGAGAACGGTGCTGTTGGTGGCCGCCGCCATCGCCGCGGCGGGCTTGGCCGCGGCCGGAGTGGGCTTCTATGGCCAGCCAGATGCGGAAGAGCCGCGCGCGGTGCCGAGCAAAGTCACCGCACCCCAATCGGCGCACCTGGCCGTAGGGGGCGCGCTCGTGCCGGTCGAGCGCGCGACCGACGTGCCGCCGGCGCCGGCGCCCGCACCTCAAGCGCGTACCACGCCCCCGGGCGCGGCTGCACCCGACAGCGCTCGTTCGCTCAGTCTCAAGCAGTATGCCACCGAGCTTTCGTTGCTGGAGCCAGCCCGCAGCAGCATCAGCCGCGGCGACTACGCGGCCGCGCTGTCGGCTCTCAGCCAACACCGCCGCGAATTTCCGAACGGGCAGCTCAGTCAGGAGCGCGAGGCCCTGCGCGTGCGCGCGCTCTGGGGTCTCGGGCAAAAACCGGCGGCGTTGGCGGCGGCCAGCGCATTTCGCAAGCGCTACCCGCGCAGCGCGCTGCTGAGTTGGTTGAAGGCCGAGGGCGAGCCAAGCCCGTGACGCGATGGCGGCTCGCCATCGTGGTTGGTGCGTGTGCCGTGGCCGGTTGCAGCGGGCAGCTCGACGCAGGCTACGATGTGCCACACGGCCCGTTGCCAGTGGACGAGCGCAGCGCGGTCGTGGTCGTGAACGACGGCGCGCGCGACAACTGGCAGGGTGAGTACGCCGCGCTGCTGGCGGCGAGCGGTCAGATTGACTTCGTTGGTCTCGTCGTCAACTCGACCACCGAGTACCCATCGCTGGAAACGAACGTGACCGGCTACCGGCAAATGCTCAACGCCGCGCGCGACAGCGGCATGCGGCACCTTCCGGACGCTACCGCCAGCATCGCTCCCGCCTTGACCGAGCCGGCCAGCAGCGCCATCGACGACACCTCGCCGAATCGGTCCGAAGGAGCGCAGCTGATCTTGGCCGCCGCCGCCACCTACGGCAGCGCCGTCCATCCCTTGGCCATCACGACCGGCGGAGCGCTCACCGACGTCGCGGATGCCTACTTGATGGACCATGGCTTGGCCGAGCGCGCGGTGGTGGTGGCGTCACTCGGCCAAACCGAAGCCGATGGCTCTTCCACCTTCAACCCCAATGGTGGGCGCGACACGTGGGCCACGTTCATCGTCGCTTCCCGCATGCGCTTGGTGCAGGTCAACGGCTACTACGACCAGCTGCTGGACGTTCCCGAAGACCGGACGTCGGAGCTGCCCCAGAACGCCTTCGGTAGCTGGATGGCGGACAAGCGCTCCGATCTTCTGAACGTCATCTTGGCCTGCGATCAGATCAGCGTGCTGAGCGCGGCCCTGCCCTGGTTTCCGTCGGGGGTGACGCACCTGAGCGTAGACCCCACCGATCCCAGCCATCTGGTTCCCGATGCGGCCGGACAGATTTGGCACGTTGCCGAGACCGATAGCGCCCGAGCGCGCGGCAAGGTCTGGGCGATGTTGAAGGACCCGAAGACCTTTCAGTGACGCGCGGGCTTGCCGCGTTGGATACGGGCGGGTTGGGTTTCCGTCATCAATTCGTGCTCCGCGTCGGCTTCATTGTCACGACAAGGAGCCAAAACCGCGAGGGCGCTCGCTTTCTGCAAAACTTTGCAAAATTTTCCAAGCGCCCCATTTTGTTGATTATTTTGTGATCGCGTTACCCTGACGGCGGTCACAACTCTTCGCATGCAACGTGCGAAAGACACGCCCACCGAGGCGGTTTCGTTCGAGCGCATCTACCAAGATTGGTTCGCCCACGTCTCGCGCTGGGTGCTCGCGCTCGGCGCGCGCCGGTCGGATCAAGAAGACCTGGTGCAAGACGTCTTTACGGTCGCCTATCGACGCCTGCATCTGTTCGACGGCAACAACATCGCGGGTTGGCTCTACTTGATCGCGCGGCGCAAGGCCCGCGACTATCGCCGGCTGGCTTGGGTTCAGCACCTTTTCACCCCCGAAACGTCGACGCCGTTAGCGGCAGCGTCGCAGTCGGGCCCGGGGCCTTTGGAGCTGCTGGAGACGAAACAGAAATAAGAAGTCTTGTGCCGCAGGCTGGCAAAGTTGCCGTCCGACCAGCGCGCCGTGTTCACCCTGTTCGAGCTCGAGGGCTTCAGCGGGCAAGAGATCGCGCAGCAGCAGCAGGTGCCGCTCGGCACGGTGTGGGTCAGGCTCTACACGGCAAGGCGCAAGCTGAAATGCCGCGAACGAACGACCGGTAAGCGCTCGCCGGCAAGCCGCCGCAAGAGCGCCGCGCACTGAGCGCGCGGCGATTTCGGCGAAGCAACTCTCGCCTGCCGCTGCGGCGAAGCTCGGGCCCCGCGGGAACGCGAGGCCCGCCCCGACTTAGGCCTTCATCGCGTCGTAGGTGCCCGAACCGATGACGGGCGCTGTCGCCGTCTTGTCGCGCGTGGCGGCAGCCATCAGCGTGTTCAAGACCTTGGCGTTCGCGACACCGGCCGTATCGATGTACGTGCCCTGCTTCAGGTAGCCACCGCCGCTGCCCCAGATGATCATCGGCACGCCGCGCGTGGAGTGCGAAGGGCCATCGGCCAGGGTGTTGGTCCAAATGATCTGCGCGGTGTCCTGCAGCCCGTGAGCCTTGAACGCATCCAGACCGACCGCCAGCGACTGCATCCGAACGGTGTCGATTTCGTGGTGAGCTTTTTCGGCAGTTGGATTGTTGCCCGAGGCGGAATCGGACTGAAGGCGATGACTGACTTGGTGGAAGGTCCAGCCACCGCCGCCGAGGGCCATGTTGGAAGGCACGTTGTAGATGGTGCCGTCCGTGCCGTCGCCCCACTGCAGCGTCGCGACGCGGCTGTAGTTGCAGCCAAACGCCACCGCCATGATCTGCAGGTGTAGCTTGACGTACTCTTCCATCTGCGCGCCCTTGAAGGCGAAGCCGTTCTTCAAGGCGGTGTACTTGTCTTCCGGCAGGCCGTCTTTCGAGCAAGCCGCGCCGGTGGGCACCATGCCGCCCATGTTGACTTCGATGTCGCGGATGGCCTGAAAATGCTGGTCGAGGCGCTGCTTGTCGGCGCTGCTGAGCGCCGACATGTTCATCAAGTCCTTCAGCTCGGCGCGGACCAAGTCGTTGACGCTCTTGCGCCGATTCGCCAGCTCTTGCGCGACCGGATCGACGCTGGGAGTGGTCGTGCCGGGCGTGGTTGGAGCGGCGCCCGCCAAGCCAACCACCTTCGAGTAAAGAAGGTACGGATTGACGTCGGCGGAGCGGACCTGCCCCGCGCCGGCCGCTTTGAACGAGATGCGCTCGGCGATGAAGCCCTTGGCGCCCGAATAGAGGGCAAAAGGATCGGCACCCAGGGCCTTGCCAATCAGCGTGTCCGCGGAGGGACCGGCCGCGTACGCGGTATTGCCGTTGGCGGCGGGCGCGAGGCCCGTCAGCGTCTGTACGTTTGCTTCGGCGTGGCCGCAGCTCTTCGGACCCGGGTTCGGGTAGTTGATGCCCTTGAGGAACAACAGATTGGCTGCGTGCGCAGACAGCGCGCCGGTCGCAATGTCGGTTGCACCAGCCAAACCCGCGGTCGTCAACGCACCAGTGGCGCTGGGGAAGAAGTTGCTATTCACCTGACCGTTTTGGGCCACGATGAAGAACGTGAAGACCGGGGGGCTGTCGGCGGCCCACGCCGAGCGGCTGGGCAGTCCTTCCAGGAAGGGCAATCCGACGGCGACGGTTCCGGCCCCGGTGAGAAAAGCTCGACGATTGATGGATCGGCGGTTCATGAAATTGCCTTTGGCGATCACTTCGCACCTCCAGAACGGACCCTGAAAGCGTCTTGCTTGATGAGGTCGAGCATCACTTGCTTGACGGAGCCGTTGCTGGAAGCGCTCGTAGTCGCGAGCTCACCCAGCAGTGGTAGGTCGGCTTCGATCACGTCGCGCTGCAGGCCGAAGCTCGCGAGCTTCTTCGAGTAACAGAGGTGAGTCTGCTCGTCGGTGGCCAGCACCTTCATCAGGTCCGTGGCGTTCTTGTAGGTCTTGGTTCCGTCGACGAAATCGAACGACCCGCTGGCGTCGATGGGCAGCACATCGGCACCGTTCGTCTCGGTCTCGCGGTATTGCCCCATGCCGTCGAAGTTCTCGAAGGCAAAGCCGAGCGGGTTGATCATGTTGTTGTGGCAAACCGTGCCGCAGCCCTTGGTGTGCTCGTCCACGCGCATGCGGTTGGTTTGTCCGGGCTTGGGCGTGGGCAAGGGCGGAATGACCGGTGCGGGCGGCCCGAGTGGCGCGCAGAGCACGTCGAGCGCCATGCTGACGCCGCGGTGAATCGAGTCAGGCTCGGCGTTGTGCGCGTACAGCACCAAGTACGGCAGCTGCGTGAAGAAGCCGATGCGATTGGCTCCCATCGGGCTCTCGACAAAGCCGCTGGCCGGCGCCGTGATGCCCCCTCCGTAGAGCGCGGCCATCTTCGGGCCGACGAAGCCGCTGGTCGACAAGAAGATGTCTTTGACGCCCATTCCCTGGCTGAAAATCTTGTCGAAGAACAGATACGAGGCCTCGGCCAGCTCGGGATTGATGGCCGGGTCGAAATTGGCGACCCCCACCTTGCTGACATCCGCGAACTTGCCGAAGTGCAAAAATTCGCCGTGGAACTTGCGCATCACGGCCTTGGCGGCGGGATCGTCCAACATCTTTTGGGCGATCGTCGCGGCACCGGCCGCGGTGTCCAGCTTGCCGGAGCCCGCGGCGGCGTCGAGCAGCGCGTCGTCCGGGGTCGAGTTGCGCAGCCAGAGCGAGAGCTTCGCCGCCATCTCGTAGCCCGAAAGCGGAGTACCAGCGGCGCCGAGCTCGGTCCGATACAAGAAGTAGGGCGACTGCAGCATCGCTTCGAGGACGATGCCCGCGCCCTTGGCAAACGCGCTCTGACTGCCCGAGAAGGTCGGACCCATGTCGAAGAGCTTTTGGTACGACGCCGTTTCGGCAGCCGTCAGCGGGCGACGATAGACGCGGCGACCCACGGCGGCGATGAAGCCCGCCCCGTCCGTACCCGAATACAGCTTGCTCAGCTGCGCTGGGTCCGACGACACCTGCTTGGCGAGTGCCTCGGCCGCCCCTTCGTAGTCAGACCAACCGCGGCTGTCGACGTCGAGCACGAGCTCGTTGTTGGTGAAGTCGGTCGTACCCGAAACCGCGCTCTGGAAGGTCTCGGCCAGCGTAGGCGGCGAGGCTAGCGCCAACACCGCTTGGGTGCTGTTCGTCCACTGCTCGTTCGTCAGCCGGATGACGCGGTAGTAATTCGGTGCGCCTTCGAGCTTCAGCTTGCCAACCGCCTCCTGGGGGATGGTACCGGCCGAGCCGGCACCACCAGGGGTGAGCCCGCCGCCGCCAGGCGTCGAACCGGGCCCGGTCTTCCCGTTGGATCCGGAGTCCGAGATGCTGGCCGTGCAAGCCGAAGCGGCCACGGTGAGCGCAAAGGCGCCGAGCTTGAGATATCGCAGCGTCATCAGGTTGCTCCTCGTCGACACGAAAGAAATCTGCCTTTTCCTACCGAGCCCTGATGTGCAGATTCCCTACATCCACCCGCGTGCCAAGTAGGGGCCATCACCCGGCTGGGTGGTTCTACTAATAGCTGTGGCAGCATGAGGAGTTGCCCGTCACCCAAAGCGCGAGCGGCTGCACTTTTGCACGGGTGCGCTCGCTGTAACCGTGTGATGTCGTTTCAATAATCGCTCCTGCACCACTGCCGCGCAGCTGATCACCACTCGAGACGGCAACCAGGCTCGCTGTGGCAAGCTGCCAGCGACAGGGAGGCGCACTGGGTGATCGAAGCGCAAGTCTCTCCCACCACCTTGCAGCCTGCGCTCGCGCACTCAGCAAGGTCCAAATCCTGACAGCGAGAGGGGGTACCCGCACAGCGCTGCTTGGGCTCACCCCAAGAGCACCCGAGCTCCTGATCGCAGGTGTCGTAGTCGCAAGACTCGAATGTAGTGCCGGTGCAACCGTCCGAGGCCCACCCGCACCCCTCGGCGATCACGCAGTCAGGCTCCCACGTGATGTCTGGGCAGTAGGCATCCAGCCCCGACGTCGAGAAGCAATGCCCAACGGCGCAACTGCTGCTCTTCGTGCAGTCGGCGGGCGAGCGTTCGGCGCACGGCACCGGAGTACCGACGCAGCTGTGCTTCTTGAACTTGTAAGAAACTTTCGGCGCGCCGTCGACGTCGCGCCCACCTAGCCAGAGCACGTCTCCTTTCACGCAGTAATTGGTCGTAACGCCACCCAAGGTCAGCTGGTTTCCTGCCCGACTCCACTGATAGAAGCCCCCGCCGATGTAGCCGTTTGCTTGCCCCTGGCAGTCACAAGCGCCGCAGCTACTGGCGACACAGCTCGTCTCCGCGCTGGGTGAGAACAGCAGCCCGTCTAGCCACCAGCTCGCGTCCTGACAGCGGTTGCTCGACTCTATTCCCAAGCACGCCAACGCCGTCGTCGCGCTCAACGTCCAATCTTCGGTACCGCGCACGTCGAGGTCGCCACCGTCGAGGATGCGGAGCGTGAGGTCACTGTCGCCAGGCGTTGCACTCAACCGCTGCTGGCAATGCCCACCGGG
>JBEQSW010000529.1:0-6663 GCA_040348565.1 Myxococcales bacterium
TCTTACACGACACCGTCATCGCGCGTTTTCGCGGCGTTCCGCCGCAAACCGTGCTGCATTTCAAGCTTTCGCAGCCGCTGCACCGCGAGGCGGAGCTTCGGCGTATCGTGGCCTCACGGCTCGAACGGCTGAAGCTAGCGGCGCCCAGCGTGGGCATGCGGCTGACGGTTCCTCGGCTGGGGCCCATCGTCACCCGCCAGCTATCGCTTTCGGAGCTGATGGTTGGCGACACCACCAGCGGAGAAGAAGACCTACCGCTCGTTTTAGCCGAGCTTTCGGCGGACATCGGTGAGGCTCAGCTAGGCGTGCTCAGCTTGGTGGACGCGCACCGGCCCGAAGCGCGAAGCGTGCTCGGTGCCGCGTTGCCCGAGGGGCAAGGTCACGGCAAGCGGCCACGCAAAAAGAGCAAGGCCGAGCCTCGCAGCGCTGCGCCCAAGTCCTCTTTGCGCAAGACCGAGCCGCCCATTTGGTCGCGGTTACCCAGCCCGCCCACGCGCCTTTTGCCGCATCCGGTCGAGCTCAGCTCGGTCATCAGTGCCGGCAGCACGCTGGTGCTCGGTCACACGCTTTACACCATAGAAAGGCTGCGCTTCGAGCAGCGGCTCGACGCGGTGGAGTGGTGGAACCGCCCCGTAGCGCGCGATTATTTGCGCCTCTGGCTCCAGAGTGAATCCGGCGGCATGGAAGCCTTGGTCTACGTCGACCGCCACTCCGGCCGCCGCTTCCTCCAAGCCGTCGGCGACTGAGCGAGCACGAGCACCCTCAGCCACGATGGTGGCGAGAACCGTGGCCGTGGCGGGGAGGCGAGCCAGACCCCATCGACCTTCTACCTTCGACGATGCCGCCGTCGGCACTCATCGCCAAGATCAAGCCCGCATCGGCGATCAGGCTCACGAAGGGCGCTTGAAATGTCGGGTCCTTCCAGGCTTGAACGAAGGTTTGGCCTGAGCGGGAGTCGCGCGTCCACAGCGTGCTCAAGCTGGCCGCCCACTCTCGGTCGAGCACGTCCACCGCGGACGACGAAAGATCGGGCGTGCCGTGAACCACCGCCACCGCGCATTGGTCGCGCTCGATGCGCAGCGTTACCCCGTTGCTGCCGACCACCAGCGCCAGCTCTCGCTCCACGTTGCTGGAGCCGCTCACGAACGCGCGCGTTTGGGGCACGTTCAGCGGCACAATCTCCCATTGCAAGGGCGAGTAGATAGCGGCGAAGCCGTGGCCGTCGAGCAACCGGCCGCACACTACCCAGCGCGCGTCGTCCAAGCGCAGCAGCCCCGACACGTTCTGCACGCCGTCGAGCACCATCGGCTTCATCCAACGCCGCGACGACATGGCCAGCAGCATGGGCGGCTGCCCCGGCCGCCGCCCCACGGCCGTGATCAAGT
Source organism: Myxococcales bacterium (assembly GCA_040348565.1). GTDB lineage: Bacteria > Myxococcota_A > Polyangia > Polyangiales > Polyangiaceae > PMG-095. The sequence goes on from JBEQSW010000529.1 coordinate 1,386, forward strand.
CATCGAATCTGCCGTTCGCGTCCAAGAGCTCCACGGAATTGTCCGGGTACAGCACCAAATCGCGCACGCCCGCGGTGGTGCAAACCGCCAACGTGCCGCCCGAGCCGCCCACCAACCAGCCGCCCGCCTCGTAGCGCCGGCTGAACGACATGCCTCGCGGCAAATCGCGCAGCGCGCTCTTGGCGCCGAGCCAGGCCTCGCCGCTCCAGAAGAAGGGTCCGCGTGGCGTGAACGCAAAGCAATGACCGTCGGTATCCCAGGCCGCGCTCTGGATGATCATGTCCTCGCGCGGGCGGTGCCGAATCTTCCAATCGAAGCCCGCCAGATCCGCGGGCGCTGACAGGCTCAACATCGAGCTCATCAACCGTCGGCTGGAGCGCGGGGGACCCAGCTGATCGCTGAGCCAGGGCAGGACCGAAGCCGCGAATTCGTCGGCGGTTTGCGGACGCAGCGCCGGCTCGAGCGCGGTGGCGCGCGCAATCGCGGCGTCGATGGCGCGGCAGGCATCGGCCCGCTCGCGCAGCTCCGGGCTCAAATTGGCGCAAGACGAGATGCTGCGGCGTTCGCGCCCGCGCGTCAGCTCGTACACGATCAGCGGCGAATCTCCCTCGAACAGCGGCTCGTTCGTCAACACCGTGAACAAGATGCTAGCGAGCGCGAACACGTCGGTGTGGAAACCGAGCGCCGCCTCGCCCTGCACGACCTGCTCCGGCGCGGCAAAGCCCGGCGTGCCCAGGCCCAACCCGGCGAAGGTGCGGCCGAGGCCGGTGGGGCGCGCCAGGCCAAAATCGGAGATCTTGAATATCTCCGTCTCACCGAAGCCGCAGCACAACACGTTGCCGGGCGTGAGATCGCGGTGGATCACGCCGACGCCGTGGATGGCCGAAAGCCCCGCCGCCATGCAGCGCAGGGCGTGCGCGGCGCGCGCGGAATCGAAGGCGAATCCGGTTTTGTGCACCGAATACATCAAGCGATCGTCGAGAGTCGTGCCCTCGACGCCGCCGTGCACGTACTCGATGGCGATCCAAGGAGTGGAGCGCTTACCGAACAGCTGGGTCGCGCCGGTATCGACGAAACGCACCACGAACGGGCAAGTCGGCACGCATTCGTTCAAACGGCCGAGGGCCACCGCCTCTTTTTGCGCCACCAGCTCGGGAGAGACTTGGTCGCCATAGACCCCGGGAGTGACGACCTTGACCACGACCGGTTGCACGCCGTCGGGTGCCTCCCGCCAGGCCAGGTACACCATGCCCATGCCGCCTTCGCCGACGTGCCGATCGAGCTGGTAGCGAACGCCGGGTTGAACGTCGGACTCGATGATCCGACCGCGCAGCGTCGGCGGCGGTAACGACGATGCGCTCACGAACGCGATAACCCTGGGTAGATAGTCAGCGCCGAGGCCCGCTCCGCCATGAGTCGGGTGTGCCTCCGGGCAGCGTGCGCGTAAAGCGGCATTATTTCACTTCGGGTGGATGAGCGTCATCTTGGGGAAATTTGCGTGTTCTCGAAGCCGAAAGCGCGCGACCGCCACATTCAGCTTCGTAGCTGCTCGCGATTCGGAGAGTCTGCTTTTCGCCAAGGCGCCGACGAGCTGTGCACCGAGCACCAGGACACGGCATTTTGAGCGGGGAGCGTCCGGCGGGCGTGAGAAGTTACCTATGAGGTAACCACTCAACTGCTGGAACTTATTCACTTATACGATTGAGCCTTGGCTTCGACACTGACACTGATAGCGTGTTCAGCTCCTGATGTTTGCAGAGCTCCTTGGCCGCTCCTCATTTTCATTCTTACGCGGTGCCTCTCACCCCGAGGAGTTGGTGGCCTGTGCCAAGCAGTTGGGGCTCACGGCCTTGGCACTCTGCGATCGCGATGGCCTGTATGGCTCGGTGAGGGCGCTGCGCGCCGCCCGCGAGCTAGGTCAACGCGTGATCGTGGGCGCCGAGCTTTCGGTGGGCGAGCACGTGAAGGGCAGCGAGCCACCGTTGTTGGCGTTGCTGGTGGAGACGCACGTCGGGTATCGGAATCTGTGCCAGCTGCTGACGCTGGCGCACGCGGGCAGAGAGAAGGGTACCAGCGCGCTGCGGCTGGACTGGTTGCAGCGTCACCACGAAGGCTTGGTCGCAGTCGTTCCGGCGCCGCGCCGTCCTGGTGACGAGAGCACGCCGCCACCCGCGCTTCTGCAAACGGTTCGTGAAGTATTCGGAGCGCGCGGCTACTTGGCGGCGCACCGGCATCGAGACGGCTTCGATCGCGAGCGCATTGCCGCCGTCGAGAGCTGGTCGGCTCGCTACGGGCTCGAGGTGGTGGCCAGCGCTCGGCCGCAGTTTCACGAGGCGTCGCGCAAGGCGCTGGCCGACGTGCTGTATTGCATCCGCCAGGGGACGACGCTGGAGCGCGCCGGCACCGCGCTGTCGCCCAACGCCGAGGCCGCGCTGTCTTCGGAAGCCGAGATGTTGCGGCGCTTTGCCGACCATCCGGCGTGGGTCGAACGCACTGCCGAGGTGGCCGAACGGCTGGTGTTTTCGCTCGGTGAGCTCAAGTACCAGTTTCCGTGCACGCTCGAGCCGGGCGAAAGCGCCGACCAGAAGCTACGGCGGCTGACGGAAGAAGGCCTCCGGCTGCGCTTTGCCCTTGGGGTGCCCAGCAACGTGCGCGAACAGGTCGAAAAAGAGCTGGCCGTGATTCAGCGCATGGGGGTGGCGCCCTATTTTTTGAGCACGCGCGAGGTCGTAGAGATGGCGCGAGCGCGCAAGATCTTGTGTCAGGGGCGCGGCAGCGCGGCCAACAGCGCGGTCTGTTATGCGCTCGGCATCACCGCGGTGGATCCGGCGCGCTCGAATTTGTTGTTCGAGCGGTTTCTCAGCGTCGAGCGCGCCGAGCCGCCCGATATCGACGTCGACTTCGAGCACGAGCGCCGCGAAGAGGTGATTCAGGACATCTACGAAAAGTGGGGGCGAGACCAAGCGGCCATGGTCTCGGAGGTGATCTGTTACCGCGGCCGCTCGGCGCTGCGCGAGGTCGGCAAAGCCTTCAGCTTGCCGCTGGAAACCGTGGACCGGCTGAGCTCGTCGATCGGCCATTGGGACGACGCCGAGCAGAGCGAGAAGCACGCGCGGGGCTTGGGCCTGGACGTGGAGGGCCAACGGCTGAGCCAGGTGATCGAGCTTGCCCGGTTATTGGGCGGGTTTCCGCGGCATTTGTCGATTCACGTCGGCGGCTTCGTGCTGTCGGCGGAGCCGCTGTACAGCGTGGCGCCCATCGAGCCGGCGCGCATGCCCAACCGCACGGTGGTGCCGTGGGACAAGGACGACATCGACACGCTCGGCTTCTTCAAAGTCGACGTGCTCGGTCTCGGCATGCTGACGGCCATCCGCAAGGCTTTGGCCATGATTCACGCCGACGGCGCATTGCCAGTGCCGAAAGGCGCTTCGCCCATGAACGGCGAGTTCGATCCGATTTTGGCCATGACGTGCATTCCGGCCGAAGACCGCGAGGTGTACGGCATGATCAGTCGCGCCGACACGGTGGGCGTCTTTCAAATCGAGAGCCGCGCCCAAATGGCCATGTTGCCGCGCCTCCGCCCCAAATCCTTTTATGATTTGGTGATCGAGGTGGCCATCGTGCGCCCCGGCCCGATCCAGGGCGGCATGGTGCACCCGTATTTGAAGCGCAGAAACGGCGAGGAAGCCGTGGCTTCGCCGCACCCCATCCTGGAGCCGATTTTGTCGCGCACGCTCGGCGTGCCGCTCTTTCAAGAGCAGGTGATGGAAATCGCCATCGTAGGCGCCGGCTACACGGGCGGCGAGGCCGACCAGCTGCGGCGCGACATGGCAGCTTGGAAAAAGAGCGGCCGCTTGCTGCGGCACCGCGACCGCCTGCTGGCGGGCTTCGAGAAAAAGGGCATTTCGCGCGAGTTCGGCGAAGCCTTGTTCGAGCAGATCAAAGGCTTTGGCGAGTACGGCTTTCCGGAGTCGCACGCGGCTTCGTTCGCGCTCTTGGTTTACGCTTCTTCCTGGGAAAAGCTGCGATTTCCGGCGCATTTTGCCTGCGCGCTGCTCAACTCACAGCCGATGGGTTTTTACACCCCGTCCACCATCATTCAAGACGCCGTACGGCACGGCGTCACGGTGCGAGACGTGGACGTCACGCGCAGCAACTGGGACAGCACGCTCGAGCGGCTGACGGATGCCCAAGGCCGCACGGTGGGCGACGCCGCCACCGGCTCGGCGTTGCGGTTGGGGCTGCGGTTGGTCAAAGGTATCGGTGAAAGCGTGGCCAAGCGCATCGAAGAAGTGCGAAGCGAATGGCGCTTTGCGAGCGTGGACGACGTGGCGCGCCGTTGCGAGCTACGTAAAGACGACGTGGAGGCGCTGGCCGAAGCCGGCGCTTTCGAAGGCTTGGCGCCTTCGCGCCGGGCGGCTTTGTGGCAGGCTCGTTTGCCGCGCACGCCTGGTCTCTTCCAAGAGCGCGCGGTGCAAGAGCCGAGCGAGCGACTGCCCGAGCTGCGCGCCGGAGAGCGACTTTTGCTCGACTATCGGCACAAAGGGCTCTCGGTGGGCGATCATCCCATGCGCCATTTCCGCGAAAAGCTGCGGGCGCGCCGGGTGGTGACGGCGGAGGAGCTCTTCGACTGTCGGCAAGGGCAGCGCGTGGAAGTGGCGGGCGTCGTCACGTGCCGTCAACAGCCGGCCACCGCCAGCGGTGTCGTGTTCATCACGCTCGAAGACGAAACCGGCTTTTTGAACCTGGTTTTGTGGAGCCGCGTCTACGAAGAGTATCGAATGCCCGCTCGCCACGCCTCGATCATGCTCGCTCGCGGCACCATCGAGCGCCAAGGCCGCCCTCCCGGCGTTCGCGTCGACACCCCGCACGACCCGCTCGTCGACGAAGCCGCCGACGTCGCCCCCGTGATCCACGTCATCGTCGACGCCCTGCTGCGCCTCGACGTACCGGGCCGCGACATCTCGAAAGTCTCGCGCGACTTTCACTGAGCGACTCGCATTGCTTGGGCTGCCCCGCCGCAGATCCCTCGCAGAAGCTACCGTGGCGTTGCCGGGCCACCCTGCGCGAGCGCTTCGGGCTGCTACCGTTCTGACCGCGCGCGTCGAGACCCTGATTTTCACAGGGAGGACGGGAGGACGGGAGGTCCGCGAGGCAAGAAATTTGGGGGCCGCGCTGCCGCCAGCGGGTCTGAAGAACCATCGCGGGTGAACCCCTCAAGCTTTCTCTCGAAGGAAACATTTTTGGTTTTGGTCCTCCAAAAACAAAAATGCGTTCT
>JBEQSW010000550.1:0-2443 GCA_040348565.1 Myxococcales bacterium
CGAGCTCGTCCAGCTTGCCGCGCAGCTGCTTTTCGGCGGCGACGGCGCTCACCACCTCGCGCCGAGCCGCGCGGATCTGCTCCTGCATCTCCAGCAGAGTCTGCTCGACTGATTTGCGCGGGTCTTGCAGGCCGTCCACCAGCGCGTTGAAGTTCGACGAGATGACCTTACCGACGCGGTCGAAGATGCCCATGCCGGAAATCTGCCACGCCCCGGTGCGACCGCCTACCCCAGAATGCTAGGGTCACGGCGCCCATGACCGCGCCCGCCATCCGCTGCCAATCCTTGGTCAAGATCTACGGCGACAAGGTCGCGGTCGCCGGCATCGAGCTCACGGTGGAGGTCGGTGAATGCTTCGGCTTGCTGGGCCCGAACGGCGCCGGCAAGACCACCACCGTCGAGATGCTGGAAGGCCTCACCAAACCCGACTCGGGCACGGTCGAGCTGTTCGGCCTGGCTTGGGGCAAGGGGCAAGATCGCGAGCTGCAAGAGCGCCTGGGGGTGCAGCTCCAAGACACGCAGCTTGCCGACAAGCTGATGGTCGAAGAGGTGCTGCGGCTGTTCCGTTCGTTTTATCGCAAGGGGCGCAGCGTGGACGATCTGGTGCGCGAGCTGGATCTCGAAGCCGAGCGAAAGCAGCAGTATCACAAGCTCTCGGGCGGCCAAAAGCAGCGCGTGGCGCTCGGTACCGCGCTGGCGGGCGATCCGGAGCTGCTGTTTTTGGACGAGCCCACCACCGGGCTCGATCCGCGCGCCCGCCAGCAGCTGTGGAAAATCGTGCAAGGGTTCCAGAGTCGCGGGCGCAGCGTGCTCATCACCACTCACTACATGGAAGAAGCGGCCGCCTTGTGTGATCGCATCGCGGTCATGGATCACGGAAAAATCATCGCGCTCGGCACGCCCCGTTCGCTGGTGGACGGCCTCGGTTTGGTTCAATTCGTCGAATTCGAGACCAAGCAAGCCCCCGACGAAGCCGCGCTCTCGGCTCTGCCGGCGGTCGAGTCGGTGGCGCGGCGTGGCGAAGGCTATCGGCTGCGCATCGACCGCAGCCTGAGCGCGCTCAGCAGCGTGCTGAACGAGCTGGAGCGCCAAAAGGTCACGCCCATCGGTTTGAGCACGCACCAGGCCACGCTCGACGACGTCTTCTTGCATTTGACAGGGCGCGCCCTGAAAAACGGCGAAGCCGGCGCACAACCGGAAGGAGCCGCAAAGTGAGCGACGAAGCCCAATCGCCGAACCCGCTGCAAGAGCTCGTCAAAGCGCGCATCCGCGAGTTCTTGCGCGAGCCCGGCTACGTGTTCTGGGTCTTCGGCTTCCCGCTGCTGATGGCCATCGGTCTCGGTTTGGCCTTCCGCTCCAAAGCGCCCGAGCCGCCGCGCATCGCCGTCACCGAAGCCGTGCCGGCCGAAACCTCCCAGGCGCTGCTCAAGAGCCCGCGCCTGCACGCCGAGCGGCTCCGGCGCCCCGACGCCGAACGCCAGCTGTCGCGCACCAAAGTCGATCTCGTCGTCGATCGACCAGACCCGAGCGGGAACATCGTGTTCAAGCTCGACAGCGCGCAAGAGAAGAGCCTGCTCGCCCGCTCCATCACCGAAGACGTGCTCCAGCGCGCCGCCGGCCGCCAAGACACCGTCAAAATCGACGAGCACCGCGTCAGCGAAAAAGGCTCACGCTACGTCGATTTCCTGCTGCCGGGCCTGATCGGCTTGAACCTGATGGGGAGCAGCATGTGGGGCATCGGCTTCAACCTGGTGCTCGCCCGCAAGCGCAAGCTGCTGCGTCGCTACGCCGTGACGCCCATGCGCCGCAGCCATTTTCTGCTCTCGTACTTCTGCTCACGCTCGCTGTTCTTGGTGCTGGAGCTCGCGGTGCTGATCGGCTTTGGTCGTCTCGTCTTCGGCACCCAAGTCCAGGGCAGCGTCCCCGCCCTGCTCGTCGCTTCCGCCCTCGGCGCCGCCGCGTTCGCCGCCATCGGTTTTTTGATCGGCGCTCGCCTCACCAGCACTGAAGTAGCCGGCGGCTGGATGAACTTCGTCCAGCTGCCCATGTGGCTACTCTCCGGCTCCTTCTTCTCGTACGAACGCTTCCCGCAGTGGCTGCAGCTGCCCATCCGCTTTCTACCGCTCACCGCCGTCAACGACGCCCTCCGTCGCATCTACAACGAATCCGGCTCCCTCTCCTCCATCGGCTTCGAAGCCGCCGTCCTCGCCGCCTGGGCCCTCATCGGCTTCGCCATCGCCATCAAAGCCTTCCGCTGGCAGTGAGGACGCAGGCCAGACCTAGCGACCGCTTCGGGCTGCTGCCCTGCAGGGGGGTCCTATCGATGGCCCCCGAGATTTTCACAGGAAGATCGGAAGGGCAGGAAGGCGAGAAACGAGAACGCATTTTTGTTTTTGGAGGACCAAAACCAAAAATATTTCCCTCCAAGGCCAGAAGTCGACCC
>JBEQSW010000563.1:0-11952 GCA_040348565.1 Myxococcales bacterium
ATCCGGCGCAGCAGCTCGTAGCCGTGACCTTGCAAATGCTGCTCACCGGCGATCAACACCTCGGGATCCACTTGGCGCAAGCGAGCAAAGCGCGCTTCCGACGGATTCAAATCGGTGACGACCACGGTGGCGCCGCGCGAGCGCAGCTCTTGCGCCACGCTGTCGGCGCGCGCCGAATCGTCGTCGGCCAGCGCCACCCGCAGGCCTTTCACGCCCGAAACCGCCTGCTCGAAATCGAGATCGGTCGGGTCCAGCATCTTCACGGTGCCGCCGGCGCGATCGTCGAACTCGTATTTCAGCGGCTCGGCGTGCACGACGTGACGACGCACGCGCGTGACGAAGTCGTCGATGAAGGCGGCCAGCGGTCGGCCGCTGCCGAGCACGAGCCGCACCGGATCTTGCGAGGCGTCGCCGGTTTGCACCGACAGAATGCCGCTGCGCAGCTGGTTGCCGAGGGCGCCGACGAACTCGGCCAGCGTCGCTTCGCCGACCTGCCCCAGCGCTTCCCCGCCGCGCTCCGGAATTTCGCGCGCCAAGCGGGCGATTTGCTCGGCGATGGCGTCCATGCTGGCCGAGCGGGGAATCACCGCCGCGGCGCCGTGCCGGAAGGCTTGCAGGCGCAGATCGAGGGCCGGGTTGTCGTCCAAGATGGCCACCGGCACCACCGAGCTGGACGGCGACGCCGCCAGCTTGGCCAACAGCGCGCGTCCGCCGTCGGCCGCGGCCTCGTTGGCCAGCAACACCAGATCCGGCGCGGTGACGATCACGGTCTCGACCGCAGCGTCAGCGGTCGTGGTCTCCACGTAAACCCGATGCCGGGCCAGCGCGACGCGCAGCGCGGGCTCGAAGCCAGCGTCAGAGCCGACCAACAACACCGTCGGCTCCGCTTGTGCGCTCGGCGAGCCGGAACGACGCGGCGCGGGCCGCGCCGTCTTGATGTCGACGATCGCTCGAGGCACCCCCGCCTTGGTCGGGCGTGGGGGAGGCACGGACCTGAGCGAGCGCATGAACCCCCATCATCCCAGACTCGCCCCCCGACGCAAAGCTTGGCTTTTGGCGGCTAAGACGTGGATTTCAGCAACAGCGCCCGCCTGAGTGGGGGCAGCACTTCGATTGTATTGAATACAGAGTGCGCCGCGCACTCACCAATCATCACTTCGTTAAGTGAATGTCAGGCGGAAACTAGCGCCTGCAGCGAGTCGTGCACGCGGCCATTCGAAGCGATCACATGACCTACCGAAAGGTCCACCTCGCCGCCCGTCAACGAAGTCAGCTTGCCCCCGGCCGACAACACCATCGCCGCGCCCGCCGCAGTATCCCAGGCGTTTAGCCGGCGTTCCCAGTAGGCGTCGTAGGTGCCGTCGGCGACCAGGCACATATCGATGGCGGCGGAGCCGCAGCGGCGCACACCTCGGACTACCTTCTTCACGCGCACGAAGGTGTCCAGATTGTTCTGAGGTGCAACCCGACGATCGGGTGGAAACCCGGTGGCAACCAGCGCCTGTTCCAGCTCGGACGTTTCGCTCACGTGGCAAATCTCGTCGCTCTTGCCGAGCGCGATTTCGCTGCGCTTCGCGGGGCCGCCCCGAAAGGCGACCCAGCTGATGCCGAGCGCCGGGGCCACCACCGCGCCTGCCACCGGCCGCCCTTGCTCGAGCAGCCCAATGCTGACCGCCCAAAACGGGTGGCCGTGGACGAAGTTGGTCGTGCCGTCCAGCGGATCGCAAAACCAGCTGAGGGCTTTGATTTCGCCGCCGCCCTCTTCGGCCACCAATCCCAGCGTCGGAGTTGCCGCCGACAATCGCTCGACGATCAGCGCCTCGCTGCGCAGATCGAACGCAGTGACGAGATCGCTGCGCGCCTTTTCGGTTGGCGTCGGGTGGCTGCGGTAGCCGCCTAGCAAGAGCGCGCCGGCCTCGGTCGCCACTTCGAGCGCAAGGCTCGCGTAGCCGGCTTCGCTCAGCTCGCCCCGTGACACTTCTTGTACTTCTTGCCGCTGCCACAGGGGCAGGGGTCGTTGCGCCCGGCCTTGGGACCTTCGTTGCGCACGGGGGGGCCCTTGAGCTCCACGCCGTCCACGAACACCCAGCGCGACTTGTGCTTCTTGAAGGTGGCGCGCTCGCGATGATCGATCGAGACGCCGCGGATCTTGTAGCGAGCGACGAACTCGACCGTACCCACCTCGTCCGTGGGCTGCCCCGCTTCGGTGGACGTGATCTCGAGCCCCAACCACTCGGCGCTCTTCGACCAAGCTTCCGTGTTGGCGCGATCCACCTCACCCGCCGTATCCGGATCGTGCGAGCTCAAAATGAAATCGACGTTCCCCGTCGCATACGCCGCGTAACGCGCGCGCATCAAAGCCTCGGCCGTGTCCGGCAGAACTTTGCCGGCCATCACCGGGCCGCAACAGGTTTCGAGGGATTCGCCTTTTCCGCAGGGACAAGTCATCGGGAGGGGGCGCGTCCTAGCATGGCCCCGAAGGCTCCGCGAGGGCCGTTCGGGTCTGTCCCTTGCCCGAGCCTCGAACCGAGACCCTGATTTTCACGGGGAGATCGGAAGATCGGGAGCTCTGCGAGCGAGCAGGTGGGGCGCCGCATCGTTCCCCCACTCGCGTCGCCCCGCTAAAATTCGCTACGGCTTTCGAACTTCGCGACGCGGCCCTCGCCCTGAACTGGCGCCGCCAATTCAGGGCTCGCACGCTCGCGATCTCTCGATCTAGGGAGAAACTTGGAGGTCCTGCACCGTTCGAAAAGTGAGTTCGGTTCCGAACTCACTTTTGACTTTAGGAGACCCTTCCTGGGCCGGGTTTCATCCATCAGGCCGGCGGGCGCGCCCGTCGTCAGTGGCTCCCGGTGTGAAGAAATCTCGTGCCGCGCGCCGTGGCCTTTCGTCGCTACGGTAGCTTCTGCGATTCGGGCTGCGGCTTGGCAGCCCAGACCGCTAGCGGAGGCGGCGCAGGATTTCGACGGTCGCTTTGGAGCGGTTGAGCGTGTAGAAATGCACGCCGGGGGCGCCTTTGGCCAGCAGCTCGCGGCACTGCTCGACGGCGTGCTGGACGCCGATTTCGCCGACGGCTTCGGCGTCGGCGGCCACGGGCTCCAGCTTTTGCATCAACGCGTCGGGCATGCGCGCGCCGCACAGGGCCGTGAAGCGCTTGATCTGCGAGACGTTGGTCACGGGCATGATGCCGGCGATGATCGGCACCGTGATGCCGAGCGCGCGGGCCTTTTCCACGAACGCGAAGTAGTCGGCGTTGTCGAAAAACAGCTGCGTGATCAAAAATTCGGCGCCGGCGTCGACCTTGCGCTTGAGCATCTGCAGATCGACGTCGAGCGAAGCCGCCTCGGGGTGCTTCTCCGGGTAGCAGGCGCCGGCGATGCAAAACTTGCCGTGCTGCTTGGCGAAAGCCACCAGCTGGGACGCGTTGCTGAAACCACCCTCGTGGGTGACGAAGGTGCTGGAGCCCTTCGGCGGATCTCCACGCAAGGCGATGATGTTCTGAACGCCCTTTTGCTGGAGCTGCTCGAGCACGCCGCCCAGCTCGGCCTGGGTCGCACCCACGCAGGTGAGGTGGGCCATGGCCTCGATGCCGACTTCTTGCTGGATGCGCCCGACCAGGTCGACCGTGAGCTGGCGCGTGCTGCCGCCCGCTCCGTAGGTGACCGAGACGTAGGCGGGGGCGAACGGCGCCAAGTCGGCGACGGTCGCGAACAGGCGGTCGACACCTTCTTGGTCCTTCGGCGGAAAGAATTCGAAGGAGATGGCGGGGCTGGATCCGCCGAGCTTTTCCACGATCCTCATGACGGGCGGCCGACCGTAGCAGTAACGTAACGGCCGTGCCAGAAAGCGTGCTGGATGAATCCTGAAGCGAGCTTGATGAAAATTCACGTCGTCGCGGTGGCCGGAACCGGCATGGGCGCGCTGGCAGGACTACTGGTGGAGCTGGGACACGAGGTCAGCGGCAGCGACGTCGCGTTCGACCCGCCGATCGGCCCCGCGCTCGGCGAATGGGGAGTGAAGACGCTGCTCGGCTTCGACCCCGCCCATCTGGTGCCGGCGCCGGATTTGGTGGTCATCGGCAACGTGTGTCGGCCCCACAACCCCGAGGCGCGCGCCGCCATCGACGGCGGCCTGCCGTACACGCACATCGCCGGTGCGTTGGATCGCTTCGTGCTGGAAGGGGCGTCTCCCCTGGTGGTGGCGGGCACCCACGGCAAGACCACGACGACGTCGCTTGCGGCTTGGCTCTTGGAGAGCACCGGCTTCCGCCCCGGCTTCTTGATTGGCGGCTTGCCCAAGAACTTTCCGCGCGGCTTTCGCGCGCCGCGTCGCGAGACCGAGCGCCGTCTGCCTACCGGCGACAAGCCGTTGCGGCGGCCGCCGTTCGTGATCGAGGGCGACGAATACGACACCGCGTTCTTCGAAAAGACCGCCAAGTTCCTGCACTACCGCGCCGAGGTGGTGATCCTCACGTCCATCGAGCACGACCACATCGACATTTACCCAACCCTCGACAGTTACTTGGAAGCCTTTCGCAAGCTGTTGGCGCGCTTGCCGGAAAATGGGCTGGTCATCGCCAACGCCGCAGATCCGCTCGTGCGCCGAGTCGTCGACGACACGCTGGGCGACTCGCCGAACGTCGCCTGGTACGCGCTCGAAGGCGAGGACACCGGCGGCAAGCCACCCCACTGGTTGGCCGCCCCCGCCAGCTTTTCCGAAGCGGGCACGACCTTCGATTTGTTCGCGGGGGGCGTGCTGGCCGGGCGCTACATCTTGCCCATGCCGGGGCAGCACAATCTGCGCAACGCCGTGGCGGCGCTCGCGGCAGCGGCGCAAGGCTACGGCGCCAAGCTGAAGGACTTGGGCCCGGCGCTGGGTCGCTTTGCGGGCGTGCGGCGCCGGCAAGATCTGATCGGCGCGCCCCGAGGCATCTCCGTTTACGACGACTTCGCGCACCACCCCACCGCCGTGCGCGAGACGCTGCGCGCCCTCCGTCAAAAGCATTCCCAGGGTAAGCTTTTGGCGGTGTTCGAGCCGCGCAGCGCGACCGCTTGCCGCAACTTGCACCAACGCGAATACGGCCAGTGTTGGGACGACGCGGACCTCGTGCTGTTCGCGCCGCTTGGCCGCGACAACTTGCCGCCGGAGGAACGGCTGGACTTGGCAGCGGTGGTGAGCGAGATTTCCGAGCGCGGCCGGCTGGCGCGCCAGATGCCATCGGTCGACGCTATTTTGGCCGAATTGGCCCAAGTTGCGCAGCCGGGCGACACCATTGCCCTGCTGTCGAACGGCGCGTTCGGCGGCATCTACCCCAAGCTGCTGAAGCAGCTCGAATAAGCCTGGGTCTGGGCTCTCAGCTGAAGTGAGACCGCTGACTGCTCGCCGCTACTTGCGAATCACCACCGGCGTGCCCTGATGCAGAGGTGCCGTTACCGCGTGCCAGCCGCTCGGTAGCTCCGGGCCCACGAAACGAAAGACGCGCGCGGCGTCGGCGGGCGACAGCGCAAAGCTGCCCGCGCCGTGCTCGATGCCGAAGCGATCGTGCCAGTAGGCGCCGTGCAGCAGCTGTCCGGAGCTCAGCTCGAGCGCCCACGGCGCGTCCGCCACTTCGAAGCTTTCACCGAAGCCGGCCGGATCTTTGCCGACGAAGGTGAGCGCCTTCTGCTTCACCTCGAAAGCGCCCAGCGGAATCGGCCGTGGCCCGTCGCTGACCGGCTGCACGTCGCCGCCGGCTTCCCCCAGCTCGCGCGCCACACTCACTAGGGTGACGAAAACCGCGCGCTTGCCGCTGTAGGCCACCAGCGTGCCGGTCGACACACTGACGTCCAGCCAGCGCGTCTCGTCCTTCACGAAGTCGGGAAAGATCGTGCGCTTTTGCACGACCGTGACGTCTTGATGCCGCACCCACAGCTCGTCGCCCTTGTGCGCAGCCGAGCCCAGCGCGGCTCCGTCGAAAGCCCAGTATTTCACGCTGCCCAGGCTGCGGAAGCGCCCGCTCAGCGGCAGCTCGCTGTGATACTCCACCAAGTCGCCCTTGTCGGCCTCGTTGCCGTTCAGGGTGAAGGTGCGCACGCCGCGCTTGACCACGAACGCGATCGGTAGCTCTGCGTTCTTGCCCAGCTCCACGCCGACGAAATCGGAGCCCTTCGCGGCCTCGAGCTCGGTGGCGCGCACGAAATGTCCGTCGGTCAACAGCGCCAGCCGTGACTCGTTGCCGTTCGGCTCTTTGGCTCGCCAGGATCCGACGACGGCCATGCCGGCCCGGCGGTGCAGCTTGCCGACCTCGCGCACCGCGTCCTCTTGGCCGGGCACGCGCTCGAACAGCGGCGTCTCGCCGCGCGTTCGGGCGTACGTGTACGGCAACGCCGCGTCGACGTTGGGCTGCAGCGCCATCGCGGCCAGAGTCGGATGGTTGAGGTCCAACGTCGCCTCCACACCTACACAGACGAAGCCGCGCGGCCGGATCGCGTACCAGCCGCCCGCGCAGCCGGCGCGCGACACCGGCTCGTTCGAGCGCGGGACGCGTGCGCCCGCGCGTAGGGCCCCCACGCTCGGCGCCTTATCGTCTGTAAATTCGCGCACATGCACCAATTCGGAAACGATTCCTAATTTTGGCGCATTTTCTGGGGGAATTGGCGCGTTACGGACCACTTCCTCGCTGCGCGACAGCGCCGGCGTCTTGGCCCCGCCGTCACAGGCCGCCGCGCCGAGCAGCAGCGCGCAGGGCAGCGCGAGCTCGCGAAGGCGGATGGTGGTCGTGCGCATTGCCCGATCCGCTCGCATGGATCGCAAGTCTGGGACAAGTTTTTGCCCCGCCTGCGCTCGCCCGTCTCAACTGCGCTGATACAAGTACCATGCGCTGGTTGTTGACCAGCACATCCGACCGGGCGGCCAAGATTTGTGGCATATTCGATGACGCTCGTGCGAGATGCTCCATGCATCAGGGTGATGCCATGGTTGCGTCCGCACACTTGGTGGTGCCTATCTCATCGTGTGGTAACCCCAACACTATCAGTGGTTCATGCCTGGTGCCGGAGCAATCAGAAATCGGCGTCCATTGCCTCTCGCCTTTGGCCGTGAAGTTAGACGACGCCGCCTCGCGCTCGGGCTCACGCTCGAGCAGCTGGCGGAGCGTTCGTCTCTGACGCCGAACTACATCGGGACCGTCGAGCACGGTCAGCGCGATCCATCTCTCAGCACTATCCTGGCGCTGGCGCGCGGCCTCGGTGTCGCGCCCGGTGAGTTACTCGGCGGCATCGGAGAGACAGGTCCGCTGGCACTCGAAGCTGCTCGTCTCATCGAAGCTCAAGCTCCCGACGTTCAGGAAGCCATGCTGGAGCTGCTGCGATCCATGACCCGGCGCCGTCGGGGTTGACCGCGCGCCCCGGCTGCACGAGATGTGGGGGCCATGAGGATTCGCGCAGCCTTGTCCGCGTCGCTCTTTCTCGCTGTTTCGTCCGCCGCGGGGTTGGCGCATGCCGAAGGAGACGCGAACGGCCCGTCTCCGGCCAGCGTCGGTAAGCCGACGCGCCGCTCGGATTTCACGCTCGGCGCCAGCGCCGGTTTCGGCTTTGGACGTGCCAGCGGCTACCCCAACGAAATCGACAAGATCGGCGCCAAAGACTACCGCTCCAACACCAAGCTTGCCGTCGGCAACGGTGGGTTGATTTGGTTGGGCGTCGCCTTCAACGACTACCTCACCTTCGGCATCGGCTTGGGCGGGTTCAGTCTTTCCGGCAATGACCGCGACGCGAGCGCGGGGCTGTTCGGGTTCCACGTGGACGCCTATCCGCTGTTCGACGTGAACAAGAACCTGCAGGACTTGGGAGTGTTCGCCAACGTGGGCACCGGCCCCATGACCATCAAGGGCGGCCCGGACGAAGCCGACGGCGGGTTGATGTCGTACGTCGAAGGCGGGCTCGCCTACGAGCGGCTGCGGCTGTGGCAGGTCGGTTTCGGGCCGAGCGTTTCCGTCATTCACATGTGGAGCGAGTCAGCGACGGTGACGGGGGCGCTGGTCGGTGCGCGCGTGGCCTTCTACGGAGGGCCGTAGCCGCTCACGACGCGATCGCGTCCACCCAAATCGCGCGCCAGCTGCACGTCTTGGTAGCCGCGCGCTTTCAAGATTTCCAGCGTGGCCGGGCCTTGATCGGCGCCAATTTCCAGCGCCAAGATCCCGCCTTCGGTCAATTGGTTGGGCGCCAGGGCGGCGATTTCTCGCACCAGATCCAGTCCGTCCGGGCCGCCGTCGAGCGCCAGCCTCGGTTCGAAGTCGCGTACGTCGACTGGAAGCTGAGCCAGCTCCGCGGTCGCGATGTACGGCGGGTTGGCGGTGATGAGCTCGAAGCGTTGCCCCGCTACGGCGGCGAACAGCGAGCCTTCCACCACGCGCAGGTTGCGCACCGCGCCGGTGCGATGCGCGTTGTCGCGCGCTAGTGCCACCGCGTCGGGAGAGATGTCCGAAGCCGTCACGTTCCAGGTCGGCCGTTGCCGCGCGAAGGCGATGGCCACGCAACCCGAGCCGGTGCACAGGTCGAGCGCGTTGCCCTGCATGCTGCGAGCGCGCGTGCGCTCGAGCGCGACCTCGACCAGCCGCTCCGTGTCCGGGCGCGGAATCAACACGCGCGCGTCGACGCGCAGCGAGATGCCATAAAATTCCCGGCCACCCAACAAGTAGGCGACCGGCTCGCCCAGGCGGCGACGCTTGAACAGCTCACGAAACGCCGCCAGCTCTCCGGGCGCCAGCGGGCGCTCCGACTGCATGATGAGCCCGATGCGATCGAGCCCCAGCACCCGCCCGAGCAAGAGCTCGACGTCGAGGCGAGCGCCGTCGTTGCCGCGGCGCTTCAGATCGTCGGCGGCCCACGACAAGACGCGGCGGACCGACCAAACGTCGACCTTGCCCGCGTCTTGTTGCTCGTCGTTCGTGGCCACTCGATTCACGCCGCGCCCACGCTCCGCTTCACCTGGTCGACGACGCTCTCGACCTTGCCTTTGATCTCGGCCAGACGCTCGGCGCTGGGGGCCTCGAAGCGCAGCACCAGCACCGGACCGGTATTGGAGGCGCGCACCAACGCCCAAGCCCCGTCGGGGTAGGTGACGCGGATGCCGTCCAGTTGGTTGACGTCACCGGTGCCGGCCAGCGCCTGCCGCAGGCCCTCGATGACCGCGAACTTCTTGTCGTCGGGGCAGTCTTTGCGAAGCTCCGGCGTAAAGTGCATCTTGGGCAACGCGCTCAGCAGCTGGCTCAGCGGTTTGTCTTGGGCGGTCAGCAGCTCGAGCATGCGCAGCGCCGCGTAGATGGCGTCGTCGTAGCCGTAGTAGCGATCGGCGAAGAAGAAGTGGCCGCTCATTTCGCCGGCCACGGCTGCCTTCTCTTCCTTCATCTTCGTCTTGATCAAAGAATGGCCCGTCTTCCACATGATCGGCCGGCCGCCGAGCTTCGTGACGTGGTCGAACAGAGTCTGCGAGCACTTCACGTCGCCGATGATGGTGGCGCCGGGCTTGGCGGCGATGATGGGGCCGGCGAACAGCGCCAACAGCCGATCGCCCCAGATGATGTCGCCGTTTTCGTCGACGACGCCCAGCCGGTCACCGTCGCCGTCGAAGGCCAGGCCAATATCGGCCTTTTCGGCGCGCACGCGCTCGATCAACGCGCTCAGGTTTTCGGGCACGGTCGGATCGGGATGGTGGTTCGGAAACCGGCCGTCCATGTCGCAGTACAGCGCGGTGGGCGTGAGGCCCATTGCCGCGAGCGCTTTCAAGCCCAGGGGGCCGCCGCCGCCGTTGCCTGCGTCGAGCACGACCTTGGGCTTTCGGCCGAGCTTGATGCCGCTCGTCAGCTTCTGCACGTAGGCGTCGTCGATGGGCGCCGGGGTGAGCGAGCCGCCCGGCTTGTCGGGCAGCGCCGGGCCCTCTACCAGGCCGCGCAGCTCTTGAATGGCGCTGCCGAAGAACGAGCCGTGACCGATCATGATCTTGAAGCCGTTGTCGGGCGCAGCGTTGTGGCTGCCCGTGATCATCACGCCGCCGTCGGTCTCCAGGTGATGCACGCCGAAGTACAGGGATGGCGTCGGGCCCACGCCGACGTCCAGCAGCTGAGCGCCACCTTTCTGCAGACCTTGCGTGAGCGCGGCGTGAATGCGCGGACCCGAGAGGCGGCAATCACGGCCCACGGCGATGCGCGGCGCGCGCCCGACGTTCTTGCCGAGCAACTCGGCGATGCCGCGGCCGATGCGTTCAACGACGTCGCTGGTCAGGTCGCGCTCGGCGACGCCGCGGATGTCGTACTCTCGAAAAATGTGCTGGGTCATTCCTTTGGGGGCGAACCTTAACACGTCGGGCTTCTACTGCCCGGCTCCTCCCGCCGAGCCGCTCGGAGCGGAATGGCCGGCACAAGCGGGGGGCGGAGGGCACGCCGATTGCGGCCCCAGCAGACTGACGTTGTCGGGGTACCAGCGCGGCCGCGCGTGCCACAGCTGGCCTTGCTGCCGTCGCAGCTCCACCGGCGCCAGCCGGCAATGCGGCTGGGGAAGGACCCATTGTCCGGCCTGCCACTCCCAGCGGTCGGTGAAGTCCCAGAATCCGTCCGTCCAGACGCAGCCCGGACCCGGTTGAGCCGGAACCTCTTCTACTTTCGCGGGCGGAGGAGGGTAGGGCACGACGGCGGCGTCGTTCGGCGGGTGCGCGCCGCGTGGCGCCTCGGGTTGGCGGGCGCCGCAGCCCAACGCCGCCCAGGGCAGCACCAGCGCGAAGGCCAAGTGGAACGCGAGTTGGCGCTTCATGTGCCGAGCAGCGTCCCCACCAGCTCTTCGCGGATGAACCCACCAAACACCAACAGCTCCAGCACTCCCAGCACCAGAAACGGACCGAAGGCGATGCGCGCCTTGCCGAAGCCGGCCTCGGGCTCGCCAGCCAATGGGTCGAGGGCCAGCTCCGCTTCGATCACGGCGCGCTCTTCGGGCGTCGCCCGCGCCAGCTCTTGCTCCAGCTCCGCGCGCTCTTGCTTCACGGCTTCTGGCTCGTCGATTTGTCCGCGCACCAAGTAGATGGCCAGCACGGCCAACGTTGCCTGCAGCGAGCCTGCCAGCAGCGTGAACAGCGCGCCTTGCCAACCGAACCACGCTCCCGCCAGCATCACCAGCTTGGCGTCGCCCAGCCCCATGCCAGGCCTGCCGCGCAGCAAGCGGTGCAGCAGATCGAAGGGCAACCACACGATGGCAAAGCCCACCGCCGCGCCCAGCAGGCTTTGCGACCACGAAGCCTCGGGCCGTAGCGGCACGCTGAGCACACCCAGCACCGCGCCGCCCAGCGTGATGGCGTCGGGCAAGTACATGTGCGACATGTCGATGAAAGCCGCTGCGATCAAACCGAGCCCGAGCGCCAGCTCGACGGCGAACAACAGGCCCCCTTGCCAGAGCGGCGTGTCGAAGGGCAGGGTGAGCACGGCGACCTGAATCAGCGTGCCCCCCAGCAGACCGCCCAGCAGCTCGACCAAAGGATAACGCGGTGAAATGGGCGCCTTGCAACAGCGCGCCCGACCGCGCAGCAGCAGCCAGCCGAGCACCGGCAAGTTGTCGAAGGCGCGGATGGGTTTGCCGCAACTGGTGCAATGCGAGGCTGGGAACGCGACATTTTCGCCGCGCGGCAAGCGGTAGATGACGACGTTCAAGAAGCTGCCGAACACCAGCCCGAGCGACACGCCAATCCCCATCCAAAACCAGCTCGGCAGCTCGAAGACGGTCACGCCCCGGCAGCCTACACCGACAGGACGGATGCGGCCCACCTTGCTATGCTGCGGCCGCCCATGCCGGACGAGCCGCCGCTCACGACGCTTTCCCTCGACCGCTATTTGCCCCCGGCCAAGGCGCTGGTCGCGCGCGCCCAGGCTCTGGCCGACGAACGCCGTCACCAGGAGGTGCAGCCGCTGCACTTGCTCGCGCGAGCACTGGA
>JBEQSW010000601.1:0-4979 GCA_040348565.1 Myxococcales bacterium
CAAGGCGTCGATCTCGTCGTCACCGGCGGTGCGTTCCGCCAGCGCCAGCACGTCCGAGCGCGCCGGATCGAGCTCGAGCGCGCGAGCCGACGTCTCGAAGGCGTCTTGCATGCGCCCCGCCGACAACGCCACGCCGGCCGCCACCGCCAGCAAGCGCGCGGCTTGGCTGGGCTCCGCGCGCGAAACCGACAGCGCCTTCAGCCGTCGGAAAGCCGCGTCGTGACCGATGAAGGCGGTGACGTCGGCCGCGAACAGCTCGGGCCCGCGCTCCGGATCGAGCGCCATCGCGCGCTCCCACGCCTTTAGCGCCCCCTCCTGGTCCGAAGCCAGGTCGTACAGCGCCGCCCCCAGCTCACGGAAGGCGCGGGCGGTGCCGGCTTGATCGGCCTCGGGGTGCGCGCTCAGCGCTTCGGCGCGCGCTTCCAGCAAAGCCAAATCGCCGTCGGAGCTGCGGGTGGGCAAGGCACGGTCCAGCTCCGACAGCACGTCGGGCGCGGGCGCGCCCTCTTTGACGGCGCGCAGCAGCGAACGGGCCGCGCCGTCGGCGTCGCCGGCCGAACGGCGACGGCGTGACAGGTCGAGCAACAGCGTGGGTCGTTCGGCGCCCGGCGAGCCCGCCGACAGCCAACGTTCCAGCACCGCGATGCCGAGCCCGCGTTCGCCGGTCGCGTCGGCCACGGACAGCACCGCGTCGCGCAGACGCGTGCTGCGCGGCCCGACCACATCGAGCGCACGCCGCGCGAGCGCGCCCGCGCGCATCGGCTCGAGTGGCGCTAGCTCGCGCAGCACCGCGGCCTCGTCGTCGCACACCTCGGTCAGCGGTTGATGCTGTGAGAGCAGCCAGGCCAAGGTGTCGGCCAAGCGCGAGGGGTCGCCCGATTTGCGCATGCGCGACAAACGCGAGCGCGCCGCTTCCAAGTCGCCGGGGCGGAGCGCAATCCGCCGCTGCGTCCACGCCAGCGCCAAAATGTCCTCTCCCAGCCGCTCGTACACGTTGGCCAGCTCCGCGCAGGCCGCCGCGCGCGGCACCACGACACCCATCGCGCGCTCGAGCGCCTCGGCGCCGGCGCGATCGCCGTGCAAGAGGCCGATTCGGGCCCGCACCGCGACCGGGCGGGCCAACGACGGGTCGGCGTGCGACGCCTGTTCGGCCGCGACGCGCGCTCGCTCTACCTCGCCGCCGTCGAGCAACGCCTCGGCGGCCAAGCTGCCCAGCACCGCGCGCAGCGAAGGCTGCAAGCCCGCGGCCACGCGCAGCAACGCGCGCGCCCGCACGCTTTCCACACTGCGCTGCGCTGCCAACAGCAGCGCCATGCACGCCACCGGCGGCGCCGCGGTGGCGTCGTCCAACAGCGGTGACAGCTCGCGCAAGGCGCCGTCCAGATCTCCGCGCCGACGCTTGGCGCTCGACAGCGCCAAGCGCAAGCGGCCACGCTCCAGCTCCGAGCTGGCCCGCTCGGCCAAGACGCTCAGGTGCGACTCCAGCTCTTCGCCGCGCCCGAGCCGGGTCAACAACCGCTCGAACGCCAGCTGGTAGCCGCGCTCTTCGGGCACCATCTGCGTGAGCTCGCGCAGCACGGACAGGTACTCGGTGGCTTGGTCGGGCCGCCCGGAGAGCACCGCCGCCAGCCGCGACAGCACCTCCAGCCGCTCTTCGCCCTGCGCAGACGTCAGTTTGGCGCGAGCTTGTTCGAGCGCTTCGTTCTCGCGCTCCACCTGCGGGGCGAGGCGCATCGCTCGGTCGCGCTCGGCCTCGTCGGGTGCATCGCCGGTCAAGCGGGCGAGCGCCCAGCTCGCCAGCCCGGCGTCATTCAGCCGCTCCTCGGCAATCGTCGCCAGCTCCCGCAGGCACGCCAGGCGCTCTTCGGCGTGCCCTTGCGGCTTGGCCTCGCCGATGCGCACCAGCGCCTCGACCAAGGCCGAGAAATCACGCGTCGAAATCGCGTACGCGCGCAAAGACTCCTTGGCCAACGTCGAGCCCGGCTCGACCACCAGAGCGTCCAGCCAACAATCGACGGCGCGATCGGCCCGCGACAGCGCCCCGCTGTACAAACGCCCGAGTGAAAGCCGCGCGCGCGCCCGCTCCCTGCCCGCCAGCAAATCGCAGCCCAGCTCGAGCCGCGCCGCGAACAGCTCGTGCATGCCCACGCGCTCCAGCAGCTCGTCGAAACCAAAGGCGCTGTCGCTCGCAGGCTCGCCGCCGCGTTCGATGGCCGACAACACGCTCTTCAAGTCGAGCTCGGCGTCCAGCCGGGCGTCGAATGCGGCGCCCACCGCGCGCGGCAAATCGCCGTCGCGCAGCGCGTCGCGCAAGCGGCGGAGATGAATGGCGCGCGCTTGCTCGGGCAGCGCGCGGGCTTGCTCACGTCGCACCTCGTCGGCGGCGCCGACACGACCGCGGCCCGAGAGCGCTTGCGCCAGCCGCTCCACCGCCGGCCCGAAATGCGGGGCCATTTCGAAAGCGCGAATCAGATCCTCGAACGCCGCCGGCCGTTCGCCGAGGGCTTCGCGTCGCTCGGCGGCGTCCAGGTAGGCTTGGGCAGAATCTTCGGGCGAAAGCTGCGGGCTCCACGCGGCGATCGCCGCCAGCTGTTCGAGCGCTTGCGGATCCGTCGGCTTTTCGCGCGCCGCCACCGCCAAAGCTTCGCGCGCGCCCCGCGCGTCACCACCGCGCGCCAACAGCAGCCCGATGCGCAGCGACAGCGCGGCCACGTCGGCCCCGGACTGCTCGAGCAGCGGCCGCAAGGTGGCAGCGGCGAGCAACGGCTCTCCCAAGCCGGTGAACCACGACGACAGCTCCTCGCGCAGCAGCGGCTCTTCGGACAAAAGCAAAGCGCGACGCGCGAAGCGCGTGGCGGCGTCGAGCTCGGTCCCGCGCGCCGCGAGCGCGCGCGACAACGCCGCCGCGGATGCGCGCTCCTCGTGCTCGCTGCCGGCGCGACTCGCTGCTTGCAACTTCGCGAACAACGAGGCCAGCTCCGCGCGGGGACCCGGGCGACGCGAAATCGCGGTGTCGAGGTCGTAACGTTCGAGTGCCAACGACCCGGCCGAGCGCGGCCCGTCGCCGCCCCACTCGGGCGGTGGCAGGGTTCGACGCGGCGCGTCCTGAACCGCGTGCGCTATGTCGTGGAGCGCAGCACCCCCGGCCGCGCTCGAGCCCTCGCTCGCTGGCAAGGGGTCTTTCGAGTCAATTGTCGTCATGGGCGATCAGCGGCACGAGACTATAGGCCAGCCAGAACGCGGCGCGCCTCCTTCGGGGGCTTGTCGGCAGCCTAAATGCCGGTCTAGCCTTCCGGACGGCGCCCTCAGGGCAGCCGGAGGCTCAATGTTCAACAGTTCACGTCACCCCCTGCTGCCGCGCTTCGTTGCAGCCGTCACGGTCGGCGCGCTCCTCAGCGCCAATGCCGCCCCAGTCTTTGCAGCAGATCCTGCCGCGCCCGCCAAAGAAAAGGCTGCGGCGCCGGCGAAACCCGAGCCCAAGCCTGCAGAAGTGAAGGCAGACGCGCCCAAGGCTGACGCTAAGGCGGCCAAGCCCGCCGACGCCGCCAAGCCCGACGCCAAGGCAGCCGCCAAGCCGGCGGACAAGCCGAAGCCCCCAGATAAAAAGACCAAAGACGCCGCCCGCAAGGCCTACGGCGAAGGCGACACCGCCTACAAGGCCGGAGATTTCGCGGCCGCCTACGCCGGCTTCTCCAAAGCCAACGAGCTCATTCCGTCGCCGCAGGCCGCGTACTGGGCCGCCAAATCCATCGACGGCCAGGGCAAGACCGAAGAAGCCATCGCCGCCTACGAGAAACTGCTGGCCGATCCGGGCATCGCGGCTCTGGGCGACGAAAAGACCAACGACGCCAAAGCGCGCGTGGCCGACCTGAAAGCCAAGCTGGTGGCCGAGGTCAGCGTCCAGACCACGCCCATGGGCGCCACCATCTCCATCGACGGCACGCCGCAACCCGGCGAAACGCCGATGATCGTCAAGCTACCCCCGGGCCCCCACAAGCTCACGCTGGTCGCGGCCGGCTTCGAGCCGAAAGAGGTCGACATCGACGTCAAGGGCGGCGAAAAGAGCGAGCAAAAGCTGGAGCTGGTCGCCAAAGCGCCGCCACCCCCGCCGCCCGAGCCGGTGGTCGAAGCGCCGCCTCCGCCCCCCCCGCCTCCGCCTCCGCCGCCCCCGCGCAGCAAGGTTCCGGCCTACATCACGCTCGGCATCGCCGGCGCGGGCGCGGTCGTGGGCACCATCTTCGGCATCAAAGCGCTCGGCGCCAAGAGCGACTTCGACAAGAAGCCGACCGGCACCGCCGCTGACGACACCGAACGTAACGCGCTGATCGCCGACATGGCCTTCGGCGTCGCCATCACGCTCGGCGTCACCGGCGTCGTCTTGCTCACCAGCGACGACTCCGCCGCCCCCGCCTCGGCCTCGCTCCAAAAGCTGCCCAAGCGCGCGAAGCTCGTCGTCGCGCCGTACGCAACCCCCAAGGGTGGCGGCGCCGGCATGCAGTACACGTTCTGAGTCGTTACGAATCCGAAACGCGCCGTGCGGCCCCGAGCCGCGCGGCGTTTTTCGTTTTGTAACGCCTCCGTCAGTCCAGATTTTTTCGCAGGGAGGATGGGAGGACGGGAGGACGAGACAGAGGCGAGCATTTGGGTTGTCGAATCGGGCGACGTCGATAGCTGACTACGCAGTCACCGCGCGCCACCCCACGGCTCGAACCAACAGAACCTCCCGTCCCCCCGCTCACCACTCATCGCATCGTTCGCTCAAGCAGCCCCCGGGCCTTCTTTCGCCCCTTTTGTCATGCTGCAGCGCCTTCAGCTTTTGTCCCTGGCCGCGCCCCGGAATGACTTCGCATGCGAAGTCATCGTGATGCTCTTGGTCGCTGGCTGGCGTTTACTAGTGAATACGACCAGTTGAAGGTTTGCCGCCACTGGAACCGGAGATGACTTCGCATGCGAAGTCATTCCGTCGTGAACGAGGGGCG
>JBEQSW010000621.1:0-6374 GCA_040348565.1 Myxococcales bacterium
GTGCGAAGAAGAAGAGCCTGCCCCTCGTCGGCCAGGACGTCATGCTCGACATCGACGCCGAGCTGAAGAAGTTCGAGGACGCCGAGCGCGAGAAGCTCGGGCTCGAGATCGAGAAGCGCTGGCTCGAAGACATGGCGAACCTTCAGTTCACCAAGTCCGAGAAGCCGGGCATCACGTTGCTCATCGGCGGCCTGACCATGGCCCACGACTACTTGGTGTCGGGCGCTTTCACGAGCCTCGGCTACAACACGGTGCCGCTCGACGCGCCCAACTACGACGCCTTGCGCGCCGGCAAAGAGTTCGGCAATCGCGGCCAGTGCAACCCGACCTACTTCACCGTCGGCAACCTGGTGAAGTACCTGGTGTACCTGCGCGACGAGCGCGGCATCTCCACCAAAGACATCGTCGACAAGTACGTGTTCCTCACCGCTGGCGCCTGTGGTCCGTGTCGCTTCGGCATGTACGTGACCGAGTACCGCAAGGCCTTGCGCGACGCCGGCTTCGACGGCTTCCGCGTGATGCTGTTCCAGCAGCAGGGCGGCTTGAGCCAAGCCACCGGCGAGGCCAGCGGCCTCGAGCTGAACGCGCCCTTCTTCATGGGCATGCTCAAGGGTCTGATCGCGGGCGACGTGATCAACGGCATCGGCTACCGGCTGCGCCCGTACGAGGTCGTGCCCGGCGCGACTGACGAAGCCTGCGAAGCCGCCAAGAAGATTTGCTACGACGCCCTGCTCAACAAAAAATCCATCTTGATGGCGCTCATGAAGAGCAAGGAGCTGTTCAAGAAGGTCGAAGTCGACCGCACCCGCATCAAGCCCAAAGTGGCGATCATCGGCGAGTTCTGGGCCATGACGACCGAGGGCGACGGCAACTACCAGCTGCAGCGCTTCCTGGAGAAGGAAGGCGCCGAGTGCGACATCCAGTTCGTGACGGCGTGGATCCTCTACAACATTTGGGAGGTCCGCTTCGACACCAAGACCCGCGCCCTGTTGCGCGGCGCCGACACCGCCAAGAGCGGCTTGGCCAACGCCGGTGAGTACGGCGTGTTCTTGCGCAAGATTGGGCTGTGGGCGGGCGACAAGGCCTTGCGCGCGGCGTTCCAAACCTTCGCCTACGCCGGCGGCTTCTACGGCTACCACCTGCCGGACATGGACGCGGTGGCCGACGTGGCGGCCCCCTTCTACAACAACGATCTTCGCGGCGGCGAAGGCCACATGGAGGTCGGCAAGCTGATCCTCAACGTGGTCAAGAGCAAGGCCACCATGACCCTGAGCGTGAAGCCCTTCGGCTGCATGCCCAGCTCCAGCGTCTCGGACGGCGTGCAGTCGCTGATCACCGAGAAGTTCCCCGGCACCATCTTCTGCGCGGTCGAGACCAGCGGCGACGGCGCCGTGAACTTCCAGAGCCGCGTGCAGATGTACTTGTTCAAGGCCAAGCAGGCCGCGCAAGTCGAATTCGAGAAGGCGCTCACCGACACCGGGCTCACGCTCGAGCAGATTCAGGCCTTCTTGCAGGAAAACCCGCGCTACGCCGCCTCGTTGCACCTGCCCCCGCACTCGGTGGCTCACACCGCGGCCGATCTGGTGCACGAGATCGCCAAGGTTTACGGCAAATCGAAGCTGCAGCTGTTGGCCATTCAAGCCCAAGCCGCGTTCGTCGGCCTGCGTGATCTGGCGCTCAAGACCGGCAGCGAAGCTCCGGAAAAGGCCCAGGCGGCCGCCGCTATCGCGCGCGAAGCCGCCGTCGAGCTGTTCTCGATCGCCAAGGAAAAGGCGCCGGGCGCGGCCGAGGCGGCGCTCGACGCGGCCAAGGCCAAGTTGGGCCAAGTCTTGCCGATGTTCAAGACCGACAAAACGACCGAGAGCTACGCGGCCGCCGCCGAGTAAATCGGCGCGCGCAGAAGCGTGCTAAAACGCCCGGGCGCCGCGAGGTTCCCGGGCGTTGCTGTATTCAATGCTCAAAGCCCTGCACGCCAAAATCGACGACCCGAACGTGATCCGCGTGTACGTGGCGACGCTCGGATTGGGCACCGCCTACGGCATGGCCATCAGCGTCATTTCCGTGTTCTTGAACGAGCGCGGCTACAGCGAGACCAACATCGGCTCGCTGGCGGCCTGGTTTGCCGCGGGCATCATGGCCATGGCCATCGCCTCGGATTCGCTGGTGAAGCGCTTCTCGGCCAAGGCCGTGTTGGTGGCGGCGCTGTTCACCTACGCGACCACGGTGTTGTTGTTCCCATTCGCGCCCAATTACGCCGCCATCAGCGCCTTGCGCTTCGTGGACGGGGCGGCGTCGGTGTGCGTGTGGGTCGCGTCGGAGACCATCTTGCTGGCGCGCGCGCAACGCGCCATCAAGGCCTTCATCACCAGCATCTACGCCATGTCGATCGCGGTGGGTTACGGCGCCGGCTCGGGCCTGGCGTACCTGGCCGCCGACGTGCTGCCCAGCGCCCGCACGTTCTTGGTGGCCAGCGCCATCACGGTGGTGACGGCCCTGTTCGTGCTGTTCAGGCTCGACCGCAGCTCCGACGTTCACCGCGAAGAGCCGGAGCACGAAAGCGCGCCGGCGGACGGCACCAAGCTGCCGCTGATGGGCTTGATTGGTCGCATCAAGGCGTCGTGCTTCGCGACCTTCGCCTACGGCTACTTCCAATCCAGCGTGGTCTTGTTCTTGCCGCTATTCATGGCCTCGGAAAAGGGCATCCCCAAGGCGCAGACTCGGCTCATCACCTTCTTTTTCGCGGGCGGCATGCTGCTGGCTACCAACGTGGCAGGCAGGCTCGGGGACCGCTACGGTCACCTACTGATGATGCGACGCCTGGCCATCGTGGGCGCCACGATGGTCGCCAGCTTCGTCTGGTTGAACGGGTTGCCGATGATGGCGCTGGCGGTGTTCGTGGCCGGCGCCAGCTTGGCCAGCATCTCGCCGCTGAGCCTGGCTTTGCAGGGCTTGGTCACGCGCGAGTACAGCCGCGCCACCAGCGTCTACAACGCGTTCTACGCGGCCGGCATGCTGCTGGGGCCGCCCATTTCGAGCTACATCTACCAGCAGCGCGGCGGCGGCCCGATGCTGTATCACTTGGCCGCGCTGTGGGCGGCGTTCATCGTCTTTGCGCAAGTCTTTCGGCGTGATGATCCCGCAGTGGGCCGCAACAGCGCCGTGCCCGTGTCGCTGCCGGCTGCCGATTGAGCGAGCGCCAGCGCGAGTCGACGGCGGGCTACGGCAGCGATGAAGGCGTCGGGTTCACGGGCTCGTTGGGCCCCGCCGCCGCGCGGACACGAACCATCAGAATGCGACGCGGCGAGGCGTCGCTCGCGTCCAGGGTGATGCCGGGCGCGGCTCGCTGCACGACCGACCGCTGCGCATCGAGCCGGTAGCGAGCGCTGGGTACAACGGTGTGCTCGTGGCCGGCGCTTTCCGAGGTCCCCGCAGCTTCGAAACCGCCTTTACGAAGGTGCGCCCGCGGCCGCCGCCGCGTCAGCCAAGCGCCGCTAATGCCGGCACGACACGGGACCTCCGCCAGCTACACAGCTACCCGGAAGAAGTGCAGCGGCGGCACAAGATAAAGGATCACGGAAGCGTCAATTCCGGTCGATTGATCATCCGCACCGTGGCAGACCTCAAGCGCCGTGCATCAATTGCAATTCCTCCGGGTCTCCCTCACAGGTTTGATCTTCGGTGTAGTCGCCAGCGCGTGCAGCGCAAGCGGCGGACATTCGGGCGTCGGCAGCGGCGATGATGTGTCCGTTGCCGGCGGGGCGAGCGTGCAGGGTGGCAGCCTCAATCTCTCGGGTGGAAACGGTCCCATTCTCAGCACGGGTGGCGGCCCGGCGGAGGCGCCGCCGAACTGCGGCAATGGGGAGCTCACCGACGACGAAGCGTGTGACGACGGCAACCGGATGTCCGGCGACGGTTGTAGTGACACGTGCCTTCAAGTCGAACGCGGCTTTAGCTGCGCCAGTCCTGGCAAAGCGTGCCGTGAGATCGCGCGGTGCGGGGATGGCGCCGTCGCATCGAGCGAACGCTGTGACGACGGAAACACGGTATCGGGCGATGGTTGCTCCGAGCACTGCAAGATCGAGCTCGGCAAGAAATGCGAGGGGTCTCCCAGCGTGTGCTCCGACGCCAAGTGCGGCAACTCCATCGTGGAGGGCGCCGAGAGCTGCGACGACGGCAACACGGTGCCGTTCGATGGCTGCTCGTCCTTGTGCTTGCGGGAGCCGAACTGCAAGGGGCAATCGTGCACGTCCGAGTGCGGCGACGGGCTGGTCATCAACGAGGAATGTGATGACGGCAACACCTTGGACGGCGACGGCTGCTCCGCCACCTGCACGATCGAGACGGGGTTCACCTGTAAGCAGGAGGCGCAATGCGAAAAGGTCAATGGCAACTGCGTGCTGCGGGTTCCCGCCATTTTTCGTGACTTCGGGGACGCCCATCCGGATTTCGGCGGTGGCACCGAGTGCGGGATCAAGGAGGGCGCTCCCATCGTGCCGGGCATTGCCGCAGCAACGTTGGACGAACAAGGGCGCCCCGTGCTCGGGACGGCGCCGGCCTCGGCGTGCATTCAGTCTGCGCAGAGCTTCGGAACTTGGTTCCGCGATGGGGACGGCGTGGTGCGCGTCGTCGACAGTCTCGTGCTGTTCGACAACGGCAGCGGCGGCTACGTCAACCGCTTCGGGAAGAATGGGGAAAAGCTGGTCGTCAACGTGGCACCTGCGGCCGGTCAGGGCTCGGAACAGCAGGTCACGGGAGCCACGAGCCAGGCCACCTGCGCGCCTGGTTGCACGACCCGCACCCAAAGCTCACTGCAATGCGACAACGTGTGCCGGCCGGACCACGACCAGCTCGACTCCAGCACGAGGGAGCTCACGCAGCGACAGCAGCAGCTCGACCAGGCGAACGCGCAACCGACTCCCGACGCCGCAGCCATCGCTGCGCTCGAGGCGCAGATCGCTACCCTCGAAACGGCGATCGAGACGCAGACGGCCACCGCCGACGCCTGTGACACGAAATGCAAGACTCAGTTCGACGGGTTGGTCACTGCCTGCGTGGCGGACTGCAAACCGTGCAGCAGTAATCCCGCCCAGTGGTGCACGGGCGGCGTCACCAAGGAGTACGACGGCACGCCGGTGTTCTTCCCCGTTGACGGCGTGATGGGCGCGACCCGCGACGAAGGCGCGGCGCGGCTTCCCCTTCAATACGGCTACAACGGTTGGCCGAACGAGAGCCAATTTTTCCCCGGGGCTCCCAAGCACAACTTCTATTTCACGAGTGAGGTGCAGTACTGGTTCCGTTACGAGGCGACCACCAATGCACGCTTGGAGTTTACGGGGGACGACGACGTGTGGGTGTTCATCAACGGCCACCTCGCCGTCGACCTCGGCGGTATCCACGTGCCGATGGATGGCTCGGTCACCATCAACGCCGCCTCCGCGGCCCGCTTCGGGCTCACGCCGGGCAACGTTTACAAGATCGTCGTGTTCCAGGCCGAACGAAAGAAGGATGGCTCCTCGTTCCGCCTCACGCTGTCAGGCTTCGAAGCCGCTCCCAGCGACTGCGCGGCCGTGTGCGGCGACGGCATTCTGAGCTTCGGTGAAGAGTGCGACGACGGTACCAACGACGGCGGCTACAACGAGTGCGACGTAGGCTGCAAGCTCGGCGCTTACTGTGGCGACAACATCGTTCAGCCCGAGGAGCAATGCGACGATGGCCCCGGCGGGAGCGCGGTATGCGCGGGCTGCCGCAAGCTGAAGCCGCCGGCTTGAGCGTGCCGGCCCCCACCACGGCGGGCGGCGCCCCATGAGGGCGAGCGGGACGCGGCACTAGAAGCTGTTGGCATCAAAAAAATAGCCATAATGGCGCACAGTTGAAGGTTCTATAAAATCGTTCTTCAAGCTGTCGAAATCGCCGGTCATGGTTCGTCGTCTCTGTGACGCCATGATCGATTCCAGCCCCTTCGTCGCCTCCGCTCCCACGTCCA
Source organism: Myxococcales bacterium (assembly GCA_040348565.1). GTDB lineage: Bacteria > Myxococcota_A > Polyangia > Polyangiales > Polyangiaceae > PMG-095. The sequence continues at coordinate 5,984 of JBEQSW010000621.1, forward strand.
CGGCGCGACGTCCTTGGTGGCGCCTGCTCGCCGACGCGGTGCGCGGCGTCGAAACCGATTTGACCGAGGCGCCGCTCGCCCGCGCGCTGGTTATGCTCGCGGTGCCCATGATCTTGGAAATGATCATGGAGTCGATCTTCGCCATGGTCGACGTCTTTTGGGTCGCCCACCTCGGCGCGACGGCCGTCGCGACGGTAGGCCTCCCCGAGTCGATGATGATGATCGTCTACTCGCTGGCGATGGGCGTCTCGATCGGAGCCATGGCGCTGGTCGCACGACGCATCGGCGAAAAGGACGCGGAGGCGGCCTCGCGCACGGCCGTTCAAGGCATTTGGCTCGGCGTCGGCCTCGCGCTTTTGCTGGGCGGGGTGGGGGCGATATTCGCCCCGCA
>JBEQSW010000012.1:0-7339 GCA_040348565.1 Myxococcales bacterium
TACTGTCCGGGCACCCCCGAGCGGCGCTTCAACATCGAAGGCTTGAAGCTGCCGGCGGGCGAATACGTGCTCGGCCTGATGCAAGATCGCGAGGCTTACACGAAGGATCCGCCGCCACCCACCGTCGAGTCGATCTCGGAGAGCTATCACTTGAGCGTCGGCGTCACGAGTGATCCCGAAGCCGAGCTCGAGCCGAACGATTTTCCCCGCGACGCGAGCGAGGTCGCGGCTGGCCAAAAGCGTCGCGGCAGCTTGGCGTGGATGCGCGACATCGACGTCTTTTGCTCCAACGCGGGCGGCAAGGTGCGCTTTCGCGTGACCGACGCTCCGGAGCACGCGCGGGCGCACGCGGCCGTATTGCAAGTCACGCCACTGGCGGGCGACGATTCGGACGTGCCGGTGCGGGTGCATCACGCTGGCGCCCGCGATGTGACGGCGTCGGCGCGCGACGTGATCGGTGTCTGGCAAAGCAAAGTCTTGGACCCCTCCGCGGGCCGTCCCGCGTGCATTCAGCTTTCGCTCGTGCCAAACCCGTGGGCGCCCACGCCCCACCCGCTGCTGGCCCCCGCCGGGGAAGAGCCCTACTGGGTGGAAGCGGTGGCGTCACCGTGAAGCCGCGTCACTGGCTGGGCTTGGCCAGCCTGGCGGCGCTCATTGCAAGCGCGTTCGCCGCTCGCGCCGAGTGGTCGCATGCCGGCCGGCGCGAGCGCCTGGGCCCGCCGCGCGCGCCCCACGCCATGTCCGGCGGTGACAGCGCTCGCTCGCATCGCCCGGCGACCACGCTCGGGGCCACGCCGCGAGTCGAACGGCGGCTGCGCGTGGCCTACGGCGTGGGCCGCGGCCTGGTCACCCTGGACGACGGCGGCTTTTGGGTCCTGCACCCCACCGCGCGCGCGTCGCGCTTCGACGCGCAGGGCAAGCTGCTGTACTCGCTCAAGCTCGCCGCGGAAGCAGCCTCCGCGCCCGTGCTCACCTCCAGCGGCGCGTGCGCTTTCGTCGCCGGTGGTGAGCTACAGATCGTCGACGAGAGTGGTCACGTGCGTTCGCACACCGCGCTCGGCGACGCCGACTTCAACGCGCGCAGCATCTTGGCCTCGCGCGACGGCGGGGTGGTGGTCGCGAGCAATGGCTCGCTCGTCAAAGTCAGCGCCTTCGGCGACATCGTGTGGCGCAAGGCCAGCCCCGAGACCACCCTCGAGCTGCTCGAGACCGCGGGCGGCCTCTGGTACGTCACCGCGCCTGGCTCGCTGTACCGCGTGGACGGCGCCGGTCGCCTGAGCAAGCTCGGCGAGCTGGGCGGTACCACTCACGCCGTGACCACCAGCGTCGACGGGCAGATCCTGCTGGCCCGCACCGGCAGCCACCGCTTGGTGAGCTTCGACTTCGACGAGCGTCGACTGCACGCCTCGGTCGAGGACGCCACCCTGGAGCTGGACGGCCCCGTGCTGCTCGGCCGCGACCAGCTCAGCCAAGCGTTCACCGGTGATGGGCTGCTCGTTCGCTACCGCGCGGATGGCAGCGAGGCCCAGCGAGTACCGATCGATCCGGGGGCCCGCAAGGCGCCCGGTCCCGACGACGCGGTGCTGTTGGCGGACGGCCGCTTACTGGTCGCGCGCGCCGGAGCCGACACCGCCGTCGTGAGCCCGAGCGGCGAAGTTTCGACCATTCCCAACAGCGCGTGCCCCGATCCGCTCGGCCTCTTCGCCGCAGGCCCCCACGCGCTCCTGCTGGCCTGCCGCAGCGGCAACATGCTGCGCCTCGAGTAAGGGTCGCGCGCGCACGTCTGCTGAACATCACGAGCTCGCGCAAAGCGCGAGCCACGACGCCCTCACCCATACCTTGGCGAGATCAGATCACGATCGCCCACGGAGGACCTTAGTGAACGAAACTCGGCGGGGCCGAGCGCCCGCTCTCTCTGGTCGGCAAGATCGCTCGGCGCACCCTGCGAAGCACGGAGGAGAAGGAGCCCTAATGATACAAAGCGCTGAAGCTCAGGCTCACCGCGTAGCCCGAAGCCTTGCGCTCCACATCCGCGTCTTTCTTCGCGGTGCCGTAGCCGCTCAGCTGCAGCAGGCCGCCCATGGAGTACTCGGGACCGACGAAGCCCATGTAACCAATCCAAGCCGACGCCCCGAGGCCGCCGCCCGAATAGTCCTTCACGTCGTACGTCTCTTCGAGCAAATGGCTGTGGGCGGAGGTGTTGAGCCCCGACAGCGCCAGCGAGCCACCGAAGTGGAGCCCGCGCATCGGATCGGGGAACACGTCGATGAACGGACCCAATAGCCAGGCGTTGCTGTTCGCGCCCGCGCCGGTCTTTTCACCCTCGACGACGGTGTCGCCGTCGTTCAACCCCTGATACGAGAGCAAGCCACCGAGCGCGACGCCGCGCCACGGCGTCCCGCCGATCCAGAGGTTGAGCGCCAGTCCGGGGCCGCCCACGCCAAAGTTGGGCACGCTGTTGCGGTCGGTCGAGACGCTGGTGTGTCCACCGCCAATGCCGGCAGCAAGACGCAGGTAAAAGCCGTCGTGCACGTGATACCCGGCCCGTTGCGTTGGCGGCGGAACGGGCGGCGTCGAGATCACCAGCTTGCCCATGGGCGCCGGCGGAGCCGAGCCTCGTGGCGGCGGGGGCGGCGGCAAATCCGTTGCCGGCGGCGAGGCCGCGGGCGGCAGGGGTGCCGGGGGGGTGGCCGGAGCCGCGGCGGCCGGCTCGCGCTCGCTATCGGGAGGCGGAGCCTGGCCGAAAGCCGCGCCGCTCAGGGCCAAGGAACAAAGAACCAGTGAGCACGGGGTCAGGTGGGCTGGTTTCACGGTGTACTCGCGCCTATACTACCTCGTCGCCGGGAATACCTGCCCGGCCACGTGGAGGCTCCGTCCGTTCGATGATTTCCATTACTCCCCTCGCCGCCGACAAGGTTCGTGAAATCTCTCAGTCCGAAGGCCTCGATGGCCAGGGCCTGCGCTTGCGGGTCATTGGTGGCGGCTGCGCGGGCTTTCAATACGACCTCTATTTCGAGGATAAGCCCACCGAAATGGACGAACGTTACGAGTCGCACGGCGTGCAGCTGTTCGTCGATCCCTTGAGCTATCAGTACTTGGATGGGACCGAAATCGACTACGTCGAGGGGACCCACGGCGCCGGTTTCAAGTTCGGCAATCCGAACGTGACGGGCTCTTGCGGCTGCGGCTCGTCCTTCAAGGTCTAGCGTCAGCTCCCACCGGTCGAAATACCGCTGTAGCTACCCGGACGACGGTCCGGTTCACGCCGAGTAGACAAACGAACGGTCCTCGGCGTGTCCCGTCGTCCAGCGCACGTGCCCCGGCGTACGAAGTTCCCGCTTAATGTTACTTCGCGGAACTTCGCGCCTCCTGACTCCGTAGGCCCTGATGCGAGGCAAAGGCCCCGCGCGAGGTCGCATGACAAGCCAGGACACGTCCTTTCAGACATACGTTCGAACCGTTCAACAATATCCCCAGCAAACGCGGGAAGAAGAGCAAGCGCTGGTCAAAGCGTTCCGTGAAAACGGTGACGAGGCCGCGCGCGATGCGCTGGTTCGCGCCCACCTCCGTCACGTCGTCGCCATCGCGTTGAAGTACCGTCGTTACGGACTGCCCGTCGCCGACTTGGTGGCCGAAGGTAATTTCGGCGTCGTTCACGCGCTTTCCAAGTTCGACACCGATCGCGGTACGCGCTTCGTCACGTACGCCGCTTACTGGATCCGCGCCTACATCCTCAATTTCATCATCCGTTCGTGGAGCTTGGTCGGCGTCGGCTCCGGCGCGCTCCGCTCGAAGACCTTCTTCAAGCTGCGTCGCGAGCGCGTGCGCATCACGAACCTGGTCGGCGAAGGCCCTGAAGCCGACGAGCTGCTCGGCAAAGCCATGAATCTTCCCACCGACAAGGTGACGGCCATGGTCCGACGCCTCGAGTCGCGCGATTTGTCGCTCGACGCGCAGGTGTGGGACGACTCGGCCACCACCGTGCTCGACACGCTGGTTGCGCCCGGCAACAACCAGGAGGAGCAGGTCGGCGATCGCGAAGTGCGCATCAACGTCGAAGCCATCGTGCGAGATTCGCTCAAGCACCTGGACAAGCGCGAGCGCTACATCGTCGAAAAGCGGCTGATGGCCGATCGCGAAGACGAGCTGTCTCTCGCGGAAATCGGCCGACGCCTCGGTGTCTCGCGTGAGCGCGCCCGCCAACTCGAAGCCCGCGCCCGGCGCAAGCTGAAGGGCCACATCACCCAAATCTCCGAAGCCGCCGGCGTCGCTCTCGATCTGCACGCTGCCTAAGTGCGGTCACTCCGCCGGTGCCTCTCCCGGCCGGCCTATCCTCTCGCCCCGCACCTCCATGCCCCGCCCCGCTGGATCTTCAGCGGACGCGGGGCTATGTTCCGCCCCGTTCGAGAGCTACAGGCGCTCGCTCGGGCTTCGGCCCGAGAGGAAAGTCCGGGCTCCGCAGGGCAGGATGCCGGGTAACGCCCGGTGAGGGAAACCTCGAGGAAAGTGCCACAGAAAATCAGACCGCCTGGATCGACTCAACATCGCTGCAGGTAAGGGTGAAAAGGTGGAGTAAGAGCCCACCGCGAAGCCGGTAACGGTTTCGGCACGGCAAACCCCATCCGGAGCAAGGCCACGTAGAGAGGCGTTCGAGGGCTGCCCGCCCGAGCCTCTGGGTAGGCCGCACGAGGCGCACAGCAATGTGCGTCCCAGAGGAATGACCGCCACGCTGCCAAGGCGACGAAGCAGCGCACAGAACCCGGCTTATGGAGCCTCGAACTGCTCTCGGTGACGAAAGTCGCCGGGAGCATCTATTTTTTTGTGCTGCAGAAACGCGGCCTGATTGCAGAAGCGGTTGTGGCGGAGATGGGTGCAGCCCGGGCGAGGGTGCAGCGTGCAGAGCGGGAGTGAGGGGCGTTCGGGCGGGGTGCGGGGGGTGTTGGGAGCGGAGCGTGGGGCGTCGGGCGTGGGCGCTATGCCGAAACTCCACGCTCCACGCTCCACGCTCCACGCTCGCCACCCTGCCCCTGCACCCTGCACGCTCGCCCTCCCTTCTTTTCCGCTGCTGTTTCCAGGATGCCAGCTCACGGTCGCCGCCTCCAGGCCGCGGCCGGCGCTGCGCGCCGGCGACTGTTCGCTGGCGCTCACAGTCGGCCTGGACCCGGCGACCGCGAGCCGGCGTTGGGGACGCTGGCGCTGGGGTTTCACGGCGCCGGAAAGGCAAGACGCGATGTTGCGTATCTATCAGGTCATTTTGGATTCGGTGGAGGAGCTGCAGCCGGTGGTGCGGCGCATCGAGCTGCGGGACAAAGACTTGGGGCGCCAGTTGCGGCGCGCCAGTTGCAGCATCGCCCTCAATGTCGCGGAGGGCATGTACAGCCGCGGAGCCAATCGGCAGGTGCGCTATCACACGGCACTGGGGTCCGCGCGCGAAACGCTCGCGTGCCTGGAGCTCGCGCAACGTTGCTGCGCCGTTCCGGCACCCGCGTCACTAGCCGCGCACCTCAACCAAATCATCGGCACCCTGGTCAGGCTCGTCGCAGCCTAGCCACGCCGCCGGGAGCCGTGCAACGCGGCTCCCCGACGAGCTCCCTTCAGTGCGTGAGCTTCCAAAGCATACTGAGGATGCGCTTGATGAGCTGCTGCGCGACGTCTGCGTCAGCCGCCGTGCAGAAGCCCCACGATGCGGCGACGCGCAGCGCGAGCCGCGTCTCGTTCGCGCTGCCCGCCGCCGTGAAGAACCGCGCCCGGCGATTGCCCGGGTCCGAGTAGTTCCCCTCCCCGATGTTGAGAGCAACGCTACTAGCGGCGCGCGTCAGTTGGTCTGCCAGCGCCCGGTCGCGTGCCTTGATCCGCGGCACCAATGGCCTCAAGACCTCAATCAACTGGATTGCCACCTCTTCTGCTTCAAAAACCATGCTTCCCTGCCTTCCTGCGCCGTGAAACCCAGCGCAGCCCACCCCAGCGGCAGCGCGCGCAGCGGGTGTCTAGGGCGCGAGCGCAGCGAGCGTCGCGCGCAGCGCGAGCACGCCCCTAGACACCCGCGAGCACGCTGCCATCATCGAAATCCCTGGAGGAAGCTCTTAGTCTCTAGATCGAGATCGAATTTCGAGATCGAATTTCGAGATCGAGATCGAGATCGAGATCGAGATCGAGATCGAGATCGAGATCGAGATCGAGATCGAATTTCGAGATCGAAATCGAAATCGATCAACCGAAACCTGGCTCCGCCACGCCAGCTTCTGCAATCAAGCCGCGTCTCTGCAGCCCCCGCTGCGCGTCACTGCCCCGCGAACACGAACGGCACGTTGGCGATCGTCGTTCCGCCGGATGCGGGGAACGTCCACGAACGCACGCTGCTGCCGATGCAACTCGCCAAGCCGCTGTAGCCGCGCGGGTCGCCGCTGGTGGTGACGTTTTGCACGCTGCCGGTGCCGCCGACGGTGATGGTAACCGTGACCTTGGCGGTCATGGGCGCGTCTTTCGCGCGCGCATCGAGCGCCGGCTGCCAGCAACGGCGTTTGACGCTGCCGGTGTAGCGCGCGACGGTCGACTGGATCTGGCCGCCGTCGAGCTGCGCGCCGTTGTTCGAATTGCCGGAGGGCCCGCCGGTTGCGGGGCCGCCCGAGGGACCGAGACCGCTCAAACCGGTGAGACCGCTCAAACCGGTATTGGGCTTGGCTTCGCCGCTGGGGGTGGCAGCGGCGCTCTTGCCCGAACCGTTCGGCTTCTTCGGCGCTTGGGGATCCGCCGCAATGGTTTCGCCGGGGTTGTTGTTGGCGGCGGCCTGCCCTGGATCTTGAACCCGCACTTCTTTTTCGACGATCTTTTCGACGATCTTCGTCTCGCCCGGCTTTTGGCCGCCGAACAGCACGAAGCCGAGGGTGAGACCGAGCGCGATGGCGATGACCATCGCCACCCACACCATGGGTGAGGTGCCGCGGCGTGGCGGAACCAGCGCCGAGATGTCGTCGGTAACGACAGCGGAGCCGGTGACGGCCCCCTGCGACGCCGTCGCCGCGAAGGGCTCGACGGGAGCAACGCCCGCGGCCTTGGCGGTGACGTCGCGCGCTTCGGAAGCGGGCGGCGTGAATGGCGTGAGCGACGCGCGCGCGCTGGATACGCCTTCTTCGACGATGGCGACGAGCTCGGGGTACGTCTTGAGGGGACGCCAGTCTTCGAAGCCGTCGCGCCAAACCAAAGACTCTTTGTTGACGGCGCCCGACGCGGCTTTGGAGCGCAGCTCGCTCAGCCGAATCGGACCGACCGGAACGCCGTTGATGCCGACGAACCATTCGTCGCCCGGCATGCTGAGCGGGGCATCGGCGGCCGCTGGCGC
>JBEQSW010000013.1:0-5499 GCA_040348565.1 Myxococcales bacterium
CGCGCCGAGGGTGGCCGAAGCGCGGCCCAGCCAGGCGCCGAGCGCGTCGGGCAGGGTGAAGAATGCATGCGCGGCTTCGGCGGTGGTCTTGGCGGGTTTGACCAGCCACACCGTTTCGCGCTCTTGCCCCGCGTAGCGCTCGAGGTAGTGCGACAACGTACCGAGCGCCAGACGCCACGAAGACTCGGTACCGAGCTCTTCGTCGTCTTCGAACGGCGCGGAGTGCGACAGCTCGATCTCGCCGTCTTTGACCTCGAAGCGCACGCGCGAATCTCCGTGGCCGAACACCACCAAGCGTCCTTCGTTCAGCTCGAGCACGTCCAGGCGGATGGAAACGCCCAGGTCTGGCCAGCCCAGCCCCAGGGTTTCCCCCGGTTCCACGGAGCCTGTCACCCGGTCGGCTTGCCACCCTGCAATTCCAGAGGGAGTGGCGCAAGCCACCCACAGCGCATCGCTCGTTGCAGGAATCTTCTGTGAAATTCGGATGGTTCTCAAGAGGGCCGCTCCCGAGTAGCACAACAATGGTCGGCCGCGTAAAGTGTGGCTTCGGCCGAGAACCGAAGCGCATGGATCACCCGCCGAAAACCGCGCGTCGCCGCTTCAGGCTGGTAAGCCACGCTGCGGTGCTGTTGGCGGGAGCGCTGACCGCCGGCGCCCTGCCCAGCTGCAGCGCCAACAGCGACGAGCGTACAGCCGGTAGCACGGCCGCTATCGCCGGCGGCGTCGCCGACGCCTCGCACCAAAACGTGTTCTTGCTGGTGCGCGAAAGCCAAGACTCGGGCGCGCTCTGCACGGCAACGCTGATCGCGCCCAACCTCTTGCTCACCGCTCGCCATTGCGTATCGCCCGGTACGGGCGACGACCACGTGCTGTGCGGTGATTCGGTGCTGGGCGACCCCTACCCAGCCAGCGCCTTCATTGCCACCAACGACGCCCAACCGCACCGCAGCAGCCCCATCTTCCACGCGCGCGACGTGCGGGTGCCGGGCTTGGGCGAAGACACCTGCGGCTACGACGTGGCGTTGATCATTCTGAACGAGAACGTGCCCACCGACATTTCGCAACCGGCCGTGCCGCGCATCGATCGCGAAGTGCGGCCGGGCGAGTCGTACACGGCGGTCGGCTACGGCTTGGACGAAACCGGCGATTCAACCGGCAGCCGCATGCAGCTCGCGGGACTGAGCATCGAGTGCGAGCCGGGCAGCTGTGGAGACGGTGTCGAGTCGACCGAGTTTCGCGGAGAACGCGGCATTTGCTCGGGGGATTCCGGGGGCCCGGCGCTCGACGCCGACGGCAAGGTCGTGGGAGTGGTGTCACGCGGCGGGCCCGAGTGCAGCACGCCCGTCTACAGCACCGTCACCGCCTGGCATGATTTCATCATCGAGACCGCTACCGCGGCCGCGTTGCTGGGCGGTTACGAAGCGCCGTTTTGGGTGACGACCGGTCTGAGTGATCCGCCGGTGCTCATCGGCAACGACGGCGCGGCCGGTGCCGCCGGGGCGCCCGGAGCAGCCGGTGCCAGCAGCGCGACCGAGGCGAGCGAGGGCGATGAGTGCGACAGCGGTCACGCCTGCGACAGTGGCCTGATTTGCTACGCCGCAAGTGGCGAGACGACCGGAAGGTGCTCGGCGGTCTGCCAAGACACCTCCGACTGCAACGATGGCTTGGTTTGCCAAAACGCCGGCAGCGTCTCGGTGTGCACGGTGCCGACCGGAAGCGCCGACGACAAAGGCGGCTGCTCGGTCGCGCTCGCCGGCACGCCGGGCTCGAGCGGTGGGCTTTTGCTGGCGGCGCTCGGCGCGCTGGCATTTTCGACTCGCCGTCGTCGCGCGCGCTCCGGCTAGCCGAGCTTCGGTTCGCGAAATAACGCGACCGAATTGCGCCATTTAGCGGCCGCGCGTCGCCCTTGAGGCCGGCTGCACTTCTCGTCGAGGCCGCGCGGTCCTACGCTCTGCTGCGACTATCCCATGTTGCTCTCCGCGCTCGATCTGGTCCCGGTAGCCGAAGGCGTCAGCAGCGGCGACGCCATTCGGCACAGCCTGGCGCTGGCGCAAGAGCTGGATCGGCTCGGTTACGAGCGGCTTTGGTACGCCGAGCACCACAATATGCCGGCGATTGCCAGCACCACCCCCGCGACCATGATCGCGCTGGCGGCACAGCAAACGCACCGGCTGCGCATCGGCTCGGGCGGGGTGATGTTGCCGAACCACGCGCCGCTGCAGGTGGCCGAAACCTTCAAAATGCTGGAGGCGCTCTACCCCGGTCGCATCGACTTGGGCATCGGGCGCGCGCCCGGCACCGATCAGGTCACCGCCCTGGCCTTGCGCCGCTCGCGCGAGGCGCTCTTGGCCAATGATTTTCCGGACAAGCTGGAAGAGCTGCAAGACTTCGGCAGCGGGCTCCAGCGCTCGCACCCGTTCGTCGGCGTCACCGCTTATCCGGAAGACGTACCGCTCCCGCCGATCTGGCTGTTGGGCTCGAGTGACTTCAGCGCCCTGCTCGCGGCCAAGCTCGGCTTGGGCTTCGCGTTCGCCGCGCATTTCAGCCCCGATCGACCCGATTTGCCGATGCTGGCCTACCGGAGCGGTTTCCAGCCATCCGACGCGCTAGAAAAGCCGCACGCCATCCTGGCCGTGTCGGTCATCTGCGCCAAAACCGAGGCCGAGGCGACGCGCCTCGCCAGCAGCATGCAGCTGTCGTGGGTCCGGCTACGCTCCGGTCGCCCGAGCAAGATCCCCTCGCCCGAAACCGCGCTCCGCTACCCGTACACCGAACAAGAGGCGGCGGTGGTTCAAGCCTACCGGCAGCTGCAAATCGTCGGCACGCCCATGGTGGTGCGCGAACGCATCGAAGCGCTGGCCAAGCGCACGCAAGCCGACGAAGTGATGGTCACCACCGTGACCCACGATCCGGCCGCGCGCGTTCTCTCTTACCAGCTGCTATCGGCCGCCTTCGCCGCGTAACTGCCACCCACGCGGGCGCCGCCAGCGGCGCTAGTTGCCCAGCCAGGTGAGGGTGCTGGCCACGGTGGTCATGCCGGTGTTGAACGAGTCGCTCAGCTTGTTGAGGGGCGCGCTGTTCGCCGCGAAGTTGAAGGGACCGAACACGTTCGAGTCGACGCTGATCGAGTCGATGTAAACGCTGCTGGGGTTGGCGGGGTTGTCCAAGCCCTCGAGCCCGAACGCCAGTTGCTTGATCGACGGGAAATCGTACCCTGGCGGATCGGGCACGACCTTGAACGAAAGGTCCGTCCAACCGGTGACCTCGTTGAGATACCAGGTGGCGAGGGCGGCCTTATCGTCCGAATTGACCACGTACATCATGAACGCGACGTCCTGACCCTTGAACGGATAAAGCCGGATGTGAATGGTCGCGTTGTTGAGGTTGGCGGTCGGATTCAGATCGATGGCGAACCAGGCGAAGTCGAAGAACTTGGCGGTGCTGGCGCCCAGCACCGCGCAGCCGGTGGGGCAGATTTTGCAGGTGGTGCCGGCGCAGTCTTGGGCGCCGGTGCAGTGGTTGGTGCAGCTGCCGCAGTACTCGGGCGTGTCGTCGCGCACGCAGGCGTCGTTGCACTTGATGGTGCCGACGACGCAACCGCAAGTGCCTGATTGGCACTCGGCGTTGGCGCCGCAGGGCTTGTCGCATTGACCGCAGTGTTTTTCGTCGCTGTTGGTGTCGACGCATTTGCCGTGGCAGGCGTCGAGCAGCGGTGGCGTGGTGCAGCTGATGGGCTCACCGCCAGCGCCGCCATTCGTGGCCCCGCCGTCGGTGGGCGCGCCGGCCTCGGCAGGAGCGCCAGATTGGCCGACGCTGCTAGTGCCGGAGCTGCCGCCGCCGAAGTCGCTGCCGCCGCTCGGGTTGCCGGCAGTGGCTTCACCCGCCATCGATTCGCTACCACCGCTGGCCTTGCCGCCGTTGCTGCCGGCCTTACCGGCAGCGCCACTGCTGCTCGGCGAGCCGCTGCTGCTCGCCCCGCTGCCGCCGCTCGCGTCGTCGAATGACGACACGACGCCAAATTCCGGCAGCGCGCAGCTGGTGGCCACCACCGCCCAAACGATGCTCGATTTTCTCATCTTAGAACCGCCCCGAAACCGAGCCACCCGAAGGAGAAAGCGTGAAGGAGAGCCCAGCCGTGCTCGGCGCTGTCGTGTGCTTGGGCGCCGTGATCACCAACACCAAGCCGGCTGCAGCCAGCGCTGCGCCGCCGTAAAGCCCGATGGCGGAAACGGTGCGGAGCGAATTGTAAGAGTCCACGTCGGATTGTTTGACTGGCAAACACGAGTGATTGCGGCAAGCGTCCGAGCTTTCGAGATCCGATTTCTTCCCGATGGCGATGAAGCCGGTGGTTGCTCCCAGCGCGACACCCGCGGCGCCGGTGCCGAGCAGGGCCCAGCCCACGATGGCGCGGGCGCGTGACGGGTGGGCGTCGAGCGCAGGCTCGGGCGGCGAGCTGGTGACGAGGGGCGCCGCCGCTGGCGCGGTGCCGACAGCGGGCGTTGACGCCGGACCGAACGATAGCGCCACATCGCGACTTTCTCCCTCGGCCAAGACCACGTTTTCTGTCGCTTCTTGCCCGTCGAGCTGGCCTCGCACCACGTGCTTGCCGGGATTGGCCGGAAACGGCTCGCCCAGCAGCGCCGACGATATGGCCTCGCCATCGACCGAGACGCTGGCGTTGGCGGTGCTCGGGCCACGCAAGCGAACGACCAAACGCGGCAAGCGTGGCAACAGCGCGTCGAGCTCTTGCTGGGCGTCGCGCTTGGCCTGCTCTTGCACGCCGACGTCTCCGCCCTTCACCTCGAGCGCCGCGACCTGGCGGAAGCGCTCCGCCGCTTCGACCCAGCGGTTGGTCTTCACCAACGCGCGCGCCGACCACAGCCCGAGCGACGGTACCTGCAGCACCCGGTACGCTTTGTCGAGCTTGCCGAAGGCCGCTTCGTAGTCGCCCGCCTGATAGCTCTCGACTCCGGCGTAGCCCAGGTCGCGAGCAGCGGCCCGTGATGCGTCCTTCACCTGCTGCGCGTTCGCGGCGCTTGCCCCGAGCCCCACCAACACCGCGCACAACCAGGAAACACGCTTTATCACGGCTCCACTTAATCACAGCTTTCGCGTTAGATGAAGGGCGGAGGAAACGCTGGCCGGTTGTTTGCTCGCGCGGGTTCGCGCTAAGACGCGGCGATGCACAGGCACAATCCGTTGTTGGCATTGCCGCTCTTGGTCGCGACGGGTTGTGGCGCCAGTACCGTGAGACCCGAGGTGCCCGGCGCCGCCGGGGTAGTGCTGAGTGAGAGCGCAGCGCCGGCCGGCTACGTGCAGCTGCAGAAACTGTCGGTACAAAGCGGCAAAGGCTGCGGCTTCACCGGCACCGCCGGCAGCCGCCAAGACGCCGACGCCCAGCTGCGCACCGAAGCCACCAAGCTCGGCGCCACCTTCGTCCAAATCACCGACGTCCAAGCACCGCGCCCCAACCACCAATGCCTCGAGCACGAATACAAG
>JBEQSW010000015.1:0-11145 GCA_040348565.1 Myxococcales bacterium
TCGCCGAGCTTGCCGGTGAGCGTCAGCTTGCCCTTGCCGGGGACGATCGTGACCTCGGCCGTGAGGAGGTCGCCGCCGAACGCGGTGACGGCGAGCCCGTTCGCGAGCCCGATCTCGTCGTCGTGCTCGCGGCGCGGCTCGCGGTACTTCTCGACGCCGAGCCACTCGGTCAGCTTGTCGGGCGTGACCTCGAACGTCGCGCTCGCGGCCTTGCGGCAAACGCTGGCGACCTCGCGCTCCAGGTTACGAACGCCGGCTTCGCGCGTGTAGTGATGAATGATCGTCCGAATGGCGTTCTCGCTGAACGTGAGGTCCACGTTCTCGAGCCCGCACTCCTTCTTCTGGCGCGGCACCAGGTACTTTTCGGCGATGTTCAGCTTCTCGAACTCGGTGTAGCTCGTCAGCTGGATGATCTCCATGCGATCCTGCAGCGGCACCGGGATGCCACTCAGCGTGTTCGCCGTGGTGATGAACATCACGTCGCTGAGGTCGTAGTCGAGATCGAGGTAGTGATCGTTGAAGGTGTTGTTCTGCTCGGGATCCAAGACCTCGAGCAACGCCGCCGCCGGATCTCCGCGGAAATCCGTGCTCATCTTGTCGATTTCGTCGAGCAAGAACAGCGGGTTGTTGGAGCCGACCTTCTTCAGGCTCTGCACGATTTTGCCCGGCAACGCGCCGATGTACGTGCGGCGGTGGCCGCGAATCTCGGCCTCGTCACGCACGCCGCCCAAGGACAAGCGCGTGAATTTACGCCCGGTGGCGCGCGCGATGCTGCGCGCGATGCTGGTCTTGCCGACGCCGGGCGGGCCGACGAAGCACAAGATCGGGCCCTTGAGCTTCTTGGTCAGCGCCTGGACCGCCAGGTACTCGATGATGCGCTCTTTCGGCTTCTTCAAGCCGTAGTGGTCTTCGTCGAGGATCTTCTCGGCTTCGACGATGTCGAAGCGCTCTTCGGTCTTGTCCTGCCACGGCAGGCTCAAGATCCAGTCGACGTAGTTGCGCACGACCGTCGCCTCGGCGCTGGTCGGGTGCATCATCTTGAGCTTCTTCAGCTCTTTTTTGACCTTGCCGAGCGCCTCTTCGGAGAGCTTCTTGGTCTTGAGCTTCTCCTCGATTTCCGCGATCTCGTTCTTGAACTCGTCGCGCTCGCCGCCACCCAGCTCCTTCTGGATGGCCTGCATTTGCTCGTTGAGGTAGTACTCCTTCTGCGTCTTCTCCATCTGCTTCTTGACGCGAGAGCGGATCTTCTTCTCCACCTGGAGAATCTCGATCTCGGCTTGCATCAACTCGTACAGGCGCTCGAGACGCTTTTTGGCGTCTTCCATTTCGAGCAGCGCCTGACGATCACTGAGCTTGATGGTCGGCAGATTGGCCGCGATGGTGTCGCTGAGCTTCCCGGCATCGTCGATGCTCTGGACGCTCATCAGCACTTCGGGCTGCACCTTCTTGTTGAGCTTGACGTAGACCTCGAACGTGCTCTGCACGCTGCGGATCAACGCCTCCACTTCCACGTCGGTGGGAATGGCTTCCTGAATCTCTTCCAGCTCCACCTGGAAGAAATCGGCGGAGTCGAGGTAGCGGCGCACGCGCGCGCGCTGCCGGCCTTCCACCAGCACTTTTACGGTGCCGTCGGCCAGGCGCAAAAGCTGAACGATGGTGCCGAGCGTGCCCACGCTGTAGATGTCGTCGGGCGTCGGATCGTTCGTCTTGGCGCTGCGCTGAGCGGCCAGGAAGATCTCTTTGTTTTGCGCCATCGCCTCGTCGAGCGCGGCGATGCTGCGCTCACGACCGACGAACAGCTGCGACACCATGTGGGGGAACACGATGATGTCGCGCAAGGGCAACGCTGGAACTACTCGCCGACCCGCCTGGCCGTTGGTGCCGTCTGATTTGAAAAACATGGGATCAGCTCACGCCGAGGTCGGCGTGCTCAGCCGGCCGTCTCCATCGGCGGGGCACATCCCCGCCTCAGCCAACGCCAGCTTCCTTGTGGTAAACGATGAGAGGCGCGTCGCCTTTGTTGATGGCGTCCTCGTTGACGACCACCTCTTTGATGCCCTGCTTCGAGGGCACGTCGTACATGACGTCCAGCATGGCTTCTTCCATGATGGCGCGTAGACCGCGCGCGCCGCTCTCGCGCGTGAGCGCTTCTTTGGCGATGGCCTGGAGCGCACCCTTGGTGAACTTCAGCTTCACGCCGTCCATCTCGAACAGCTTCTGGAACTGCTTCACCAAGCTGTTCTTCGGCTTGGTCAAGATGTCGATCAGCGCGTCTTCGCTGAGCTCGTGCAAGGTGGCGATGACCGGCAGGCGGCCGATGAACTCCGGGATGAGCCCGAACTTCAGCAAGTCCTCCGGCTGTACCTCGCTCAAGAGGTCGCCGAGCTTGAAGTCGTTCTTGCTCTTCACGTCGGCGCCGAAGCCCATGCGCGACTGGCCCATGCGGCGCTGGATGATTTGATCCAGGCCTACGAAGGCGCCGCCGCAGATGAACAAGATGTTGCTGGTGTCGACCTGCAAGAAGTCTTGCTGAGGATGCTTCCGGCCACCCTTGGGCGGCACGTTGGCGACGGTCCCCTCGATGATCTTCAGCAGGGCCTGCTGCACGCCCTCACCCGACACGTCACGCGTGATCGAGGGGTTGTCGCTCTTCCGGCTGATCTTGTCGATTTCGTCGATGTACACGATGCCGCGCTGCGCCCGCTCGACGTCGTGGTCGGCGTTCTGCAACAGCTGCACGATGATGTTCTCGACGTCTTCACCGACGTAGCCCGCTTCGGTAAGCGTGGTGGCGTCGGCGATGGCGAACGGCACCTTGAGGATCTTGGCCAGCGTCTGCGCCAAGAGCGTCTTGCCGCTGCCGGTAGGACCGAGCAGCAAGATGTTGCTCTTGCCCAGCTCGACGTCTTCCGTCTGCACCTTGGTGTCGATGCGCTTGTAGTGATTGTAGACGGCGACCGAGAGCACCTTCTTGGCGCGGTCTTGGCCGACTACGTAGTCGTCGAGGATCGCTTTGATCTCCGACGGCTTCGGCATCGGGTCGGAACCGCCCGCAGGCTCGTCCTTCTCGACTTCCTCGGCGATGATGTCGTTGCAGAGCGCGATGCACTCATCGCAGATGTAGACGGTGGGCCCTGCGATGAGCTTTTTGACTTCCTTCTGGGACTTTCCACAGAAGGAGCAGCACAGGTTCCCGTTGGATTCGTCTCGCCTTCTCTCCACGTTTCGCTCTCTCGCCCTAACGGATGTTGGGATTATCGTTTCAGAATTCGTGAAATTGTAGGGCTCATCGTCGCCCATCGCAAGGATATGCGCCGATCTACACCCTGAAGCGGCACGAACCGCGCACAAGCTAAGAGGTCAGCTGACACGCCGCACCAATTCGCTCGGGTCGGGCGCAGACGCACCTTCGAAGACCCGAGCGATTACGGGGCGATAAGGCTCAACTCCTCGCGTGATAGCCGCGAGGGTCAGGATTTCTCGACCTTCTTCTTATGCTCGAAGATTTCGTCGATGATGCCGTATTCTTTGGCCTGCTGCGCGCCCATGTAGAAGTCGCGCTCGATGTCCTTGGCCAGCTCTTCACGGTTCTTGCCCGTGCTCTTGACCAGGATGTCGGTGAGGACGTCCTTCATGTGGCGAATTTCACGCGCCTGGATCTCGATGTCGGTGGCCTGACCGCGGGCACCGCCGAGAGGCTGGTGAATCATGATGCGCGAGTGCGGCAGCACGAACCGCCGCCCCTTCATGCCCGCGCCCAGCAAGACCGCGCCCATGCTGGCGGCTTGGCCGACGCAGATGGTGCTGACGTTGCAGCGGACGTACTGCATGGTGTCGTAGATGGCGAGGCCGGCCGTCACCACGCCGCCGGGCGAGTTGATGTAGAGCTGAATGTCCTTGTCAGGGTCCTCGCTCTCCAAGAACAGGAACTGCGCGATGATGATGTTGGCGACGTCGTCGTCGACCGCGCTGCCCAGGAACACGATGCGGTCCTTGAGGAGCCGCGAAAAAATGTCCCAGGTGCGCTCGCCGCGGTGCGTGGTTTCCACCACGTGCGGGTAGATGATGTTGGCTTGGGGGCGATCCGCCAACCGCTCCAACACATCCATCGCCTGAGCACGCGTCTCCGGTCGCTTCATTTCAGTCATCCTCCTCGTCCAAGCTTAAAGATCGGCGCCGCGGAAAGCCAGCCGTCCGATCGGGTAGGCGTTAACCTTCCTCGATTTTGGCTTTGGCCTCGATGATGTCCAGCACCTTGTTCTCGAGGATCATGCCGATCAGCATCTCGCGCTTTTGCTGATCCTTGTACTGGACGCGAAGCTTGGCAAGGTTCTGGCCCGTCTGCTCGGCCAGCTCTTTGAGACCGTTTTCGATCTCTTCGTTGCCGATTTGGATGCCCTCTTTTTTGGCAATTTCGGCCATCAACAAGCCGGCGCGCACTTTGATTTCGCTGTCTTCGACCAGCTTGCCGCGCAGCTCTTCACCCAAGCCGGTGACCCGCTGCCCCTGGCTGCGCGCCCGATTCAGGATTTCCTGCTCGGTGAGGCGCATTTGGCGCTCCACCAGCGACGGCGGCACCGGCACCGGGTTGGCCTTGACCAGCTCCAAAACCAGCGCTTCGGCCAGTTGATTGTCGCTCTGCTCTTTGGCCTGGCCTTCGAGCTTCTTCTTGATGTCTTCCTTCAAGGCGGCCAGCGTCTCGAACTCGCCCACGTCTTTGGCGAACTCGTCGTCGGCGGTGGGCAGCACCCGCTCTTTGATGTCCTTGACCGTGATCGCAAACTTGGCGGTCTTGCCTTTGAGCTTGGGGTGCGGGTGGCCCGCCGGCATCGGCACCTCGGCGGAAGCGGTGTCGCCCACGCTCTTGCCCAACACCGCTTCTTCGATCTGCGAGAGCAACGTGCCCGCGCCGAGCTCGACCTGGAAGTCGTTGGCGCCGGCGTCTTCGACGGTCTCGCCGTCGACCGACACGACGAAGTCGATGGTGACGGTGTCACCGTTGGCGCTGGGACGCGCGGCCTTGGGCGGCTCGAGCGTGGAGTGCGCCTTCCGTACGACGTCGAGCTCCTTGTCGATCGACTCGTCCGAGATCTCGACCTTGGCGCGCTTGGCGCCCAAGCCTTCGTAGTTCACGCCCGTGATCTCGGGCAGCACCTCGACGCGAGCCTTGTACGAGAACGGCTTGTTCTCTTCGACGCCCTGCGCTTCGACGGCAGGCGAC
The DNA here is from genome assembly GCA_040348565.1 of Myxococcales bacterium. GTDB lineage: Bacteria > Myxococcota_A > Polyangia > Polyangiales > Polyangiaceae > PMG-095. Next base: position 5,222 of record JBEQSW010000015.1, read on the forward strand.
GTCACCGGCTGCAGCTTCTGGTCGGTGACGGCTTGCGGGAACGTCTCGTCGACGAGCTTCTGCGCGACGTCGGCGGCGATGCGCGCGCCGTAGAGATGCGTCAGCACCTTGCGCGGCGCCTTGCCGGGACGAAAGCCGCGCACCTTCGCGGTGCGGGCAACCTGGCTGTACGCCTTCTCGAGCTCCGTCGTGACTCGACCGACGCCCACCTCGACGTCGAACTCCACCAAAACCGGGCTCAGCCTCTGAACGTTGACTTGCATCTCGACCATGACAGCGGCGGCAGACCTTACATGCCGCGCCGGTAACGTCAACGTTCCTCAACGGAAATTCCCCCGTGAACGTGCCCGTGCGCTGTCTCGTGTGTCGGTGAAGAGCAGGCACAAAAAGTTCGGACCCCAAACGGAGGCAGCCGTTTGGGGTCCAAGAGTCCCGGGAGAGGGACGCTAAGTCGGGGGACGATTACTCGTCTTGTTCGGCGGCCCAGAGCTTCGCCTCGAACGGGTCGAGGTCGAAGTCGAGCTCTTGTGCGCCGCTGGACTCGATCTCGTCGGACGAAGACCAGCCGATGCGCATGTCAGGACGCAGGGTATCGCGCTCGAAATCAGCGAAAGTTGAGTAATTCTTGGGCGAAGCCATGGTGGTGCAGAGTCTCCTTGGGTCGGGGGGCTCAGAAGCGGGGTCGGAGGCGAGAGGCCGAAAGCTCGATGACGTCGGCGGGGGCGGGCGTTCTGGGAGACTCGAAGAACCGCTGCTCGAGGATTCGCTCCTGGGCGCGGCTGACGGTGTCGGGCGGCTCGACGAGGAGCGCCCGGGTCAGTCGGCTGCGGAGGTTCAAAAGCTGAGTAGAGGTCTGTCGTTCCAAGAAAACCTACTTACACCTACATCTACTCACAGAGTATGACAGTCCCCTACGTCCTCCAAGATTTCCGCTGAGAGTGCGTGCAGTTCGATAAGGGAGGGGTGAGGAGTGAGGGGATAGGGGTTAGGCGAGCGCGAGAGGGCGACGGGCGCCCGTCGGAAGGTGTTGCCCTCCTCACCCCCTAATCCCCGCCCCTCAATCCTCTGGTACGGTCCGCGCAACGCATGAGCAGGCCTTTGACCATCGCCATCGCCAACCAGAAGGGCGGCGTCGGCAAGACGACGACGGCGGTGAATCTCGCGTCGAGCCTCGCCGCCGCCGAACGCCGCGTGCTGTTGATCGACATGGATCCGCAGGGCAACGCGTCCAGCGGTGTCGGCGTGCGCCCCGGCACCACTCCGCTCACCATTTACGACGCGCTGATCGGCAACGCCAAGCTGCGCGACGTCTTGCAAAAGACGCCGCAAGAAACGCTGTTCCTCGCACCGGCAACGCAGGACCTGACCGCCGTCGAGTACGAGCTGTTCGACGACGATCGCGGCACCCACCTGCGTTCGATCCTTCAGCAGGTGGCGGGAGACTACGAGTTCGTCATCATCGACTCCCCTCCCTCCCTGGGCGTGCTCACGCTGAATGTTTTGGTCGCGGCGGAGCGGGTGATCGTCCCACTGCAACCGGAGTATTATGCGCTCGAGGGCATCACCTATCTGATGGCCACTATCGACCGCATCAAGAACTCGCTCAACCCCGAGCTCACCGTGGAAGGCATCGTGCTCACGATGTGGGATCCGCGCAATCGCCTGGCTCACCAAGTGGCGGACGAAGTGCGCAAGCACTTCCGCGTGTTCGACTCGATCATTCCTCGCAACGTGCGCTTGAGCGAAGCGCCGTCGCATGGCTTGCCGGCGCTGCTCTACGACGTGGGCAGCAAAGGCGCGCAGGGCTACCTCAGCTTGGCGCACGAGCTGCTCGGAGCGCCCGCTTGAACGAACCGCGCAAGCCTCCCCCGCGCGGCTTGGGTCGCGGCCTCGACGCGTTGATGCCGGCGCGCGCCCCTACCCCGCCCGAGCGCGCCGCGGGCGCCCCGCCCGGCCCCGCCGCGGGCTACGGCGAAGGCAACGTTTTCTCCTGCCCGATCGACAAGATCGTGCCCCAGCGTGGGCAGCCGCGGCAGCACTTCGACTCCGAGAAGCTGGACGAGCTGGCGTCGTCGCTGCGCGAGCACGGCCTGCTCGAGCCGCTGGTGGTGCGCCGGCGCCCGGGGCAAGACGACTTCGAGCTCATCGCCGGTGAGCGTCGCTGGCGCGCCGCGCAGCGCGCCGACATGAAGCAAGTGCTGGTCGTCGTCCGCGACGTCTCGGCCAAGGACGCCTTCGAGCTGGCGTTGATCGAGAACATCCAGCGCGAGGATCTCGATCCCATCGAGTTTGCCGAGGCGATGGACCGCTTGGTCAAGGAGCACGGCTACACGCAGGACACGTTGGCTCAGCGCGTCGGCAAGGACCGCTCGACCATCGCCAACGCGCTTCGGCTGCTGCGTTTGCCAGCCAACGTGCGGGAAAAAGTGGTCATGGGAGAGCTCAGCGAGGGCCACGCGCGCGCCCTGCTTGGTGCCCCCGACGACAAGCAGCTCTCCGATCTGGCCGAAAAAGTCGTGCGTGGACGGCTTTCCGTGCGTCAGACAGAGGCGTTGGTGCGCACCGCCAAGGACGGCAAAACGACCCTTGGTGGTCGCGGTGCAGCGGCTGGCAAGGACAAGCCCGCCAACGTGCGCGATCTGGAAGCCCGCTTGACCAAGCGCCTGGGTACGAAGGTCGAAGTGCGCGAGAAAGACGGCAAGGGCGAGATTCTCATCAAATACGCCAGCTGGGACGAGCTGGACCGTTTGCTCGACGTGCTGTTGTAAATCCGGGCGAGAGAATCCGCACCCCTAGAACGCCGATCAGTTTGCAGCCACTGCGTTCTAGGCCCTTCCTGGTGGGGGCGGCACGCGCCGCCCCCCTCGGCCGAAGTGAATTCGGCCGAGCCTCCCCCCACGCGGCGACGCTTGGAGTTGCTAACTCGCGAACTTCGTTGCCCCAGCAAGCCGTTTGTCGCTCTCGCGGGTGTTTTTTGAGACGACTGCTTGCCCTCCGGGCCACTAAGCTAGTGGTGTCTTCGGAACGGGAGTAATGGCGATGGGTTCAAGCATTGGGCGTTTTGGCGCGGTTGTCGCGCTGGGGTTTTGGGTCGCGGCGTGCAGCGGCAGCTCGAAGAGCGGCGACAAAGTCACGCCCGACCGGGTTTGCGAGCCGGGCACCAAGTCCTGCGACGGCCAGAACGTGAAGGTGTGCAGCGACGATGGGACGGAGCGCACCATCGAGCAAACCTGCTCGCCGTCCCAGACCTGCGCCGACGGCGCGTGCGCCGAAACCGCATGCGTGCCCAATACCAAGTTTTGCCAGGGCGGCGACGTTTGGAAGTGCGACAGCACCGGCAGCGGCAGCCTGCTGTCACAAGCCTGCGGAAAAGACCAGTTCTGCCGGGAGGCCGACGATTCCGCCAAATGCAGCGATGAAGCCTGCACCCCGGGCGCGGCAATGTGCGACGGCAGCGTGGCCACGACTTGCCTGGACGATGGCTCCGGCCCGGCCATGGGCGGCACGGACTGCACCGAGACCAAGCAGGCGTGCATCGACGGCGCCTGCAAGGACACCGAGTGTGTCGCCGGCAGCAAGCTGTGCATGAACGAGGACGTGTACCTGTGCGGCCAGAACGGTAAGGACGTGTCGCTGCTGGCGGATTGCCAGGCCAACACCGTGTGCGACGGCGACAAGCTGGCGTGCGTGGCCAAGGTCTGCGACGCCGGCGAGAAAGGCTGCGACGGCACTCGCGCCGTCACCTGCAACGCCTACGGCAGCGATTGGGATCCGATGGCCACCGACTGCGCCTCCAGCAACCAAGCGTGCGTGGACGGCTCGTGTAAGAAGAAGACCTGCACGCCAAACAGCAACTTTTGCCAGGACGGCAACGTCTTTCAGTGCGACGCGTTCGGCGTGACCAGCACGCTCTGGCAAACCTGCTACCCGAACTATCAACACTGTTCGCCCTCCGGCAGCAGCTACGCCTACTGCGACTACAACCAGTGCCAGCCCAACCAGCCGGTGTGCGACGGCAACACCGCCCGCGTCTGCACCGCCGACGGCTCGTGGCCGCAAACCGGCACCGATTGCGGCAGCGACAAGTACTGCGACGCCGGCACCTGCAAACCGGTCGTCTGTGAAGCCGGCACCATCTTCTGCAAAGACGGCGACGTTTACGGCTGCGACTGGCTGGGCTCCCGCGCCGATCTCTACCAACAGTGCCCCACCGACACGACGTGCAACGTCACGAACGGCAACTACACGTGCATCCCGCTGCCGTGCTCGCCGGGCGACACCGTGTGTTTGGGCAACAAGGTCGGCACTTGCGCCGCGGATGGTCAGAGCCTCTCCAAGGTAACGGAAGATTGCACGACCTCCGCCAGCATCTGCGGCACCGACAACAAGTGCGCGAAGAGCGTGGTCGATATCCTCGGTGTCGACGAGGGCCAGAGCGACATCAGCGAGTCCGCGGGTTACTTCGTGGGCGACGTGGTCCAGGTGAGCTCGGCGCGAACGCTGACCGAGATGCAGCTCAACCTGTCGCTTCCGCCGACGCGTTCGCTGCGCTGGGTGGTCTTCGAGGAAACGAGCGACAGCAATTTCACGGCCAAGAAGGACTGGGTCATCGCCAGCCAATCTGGCAGTGGCTACTTCAGCTCCGGTCCCATCAGCTTTGCGCTCAAGGCCGGCAAGATTTACCTGTTCGGGGCTGTCATCACGGGTGGCAATACGTTCACGTCCTACCTGGACACGGGCCCGTTCGCCCTGAACGCGAGCTTTGGCACCGTGCTGGGCCGCGTCGAGAACCCCTACTCGTCGACGATGAACGCCTACCTCGACTCCGGCTACCTGTACCAGATGAAGCTCACCACGACCCCCTGAGCGTCTAGCGCTCGGCCGGCGCTGCGGCTAGATCGGGGGGCACATGCACGTGGACTTCGATCTAGACGCAGTGGTCGTGGGAGGTGGTGTGATCGGGCTGGCGCTGGCGCGCCGCTTGGCGCTCGCGGGCCGGCAAGTCACCTTGCTGGAGAGCGAGCCGCGCTTGGGGCAACACACCAGCTCGCGCAACTCCGAGGTCATCCACGCCGGCATCTACTACCCACCCGGGTCGCTCAAGGCGCGCTTGTGTGTCGCCGGTAAGGGCTTGCTTTACGCCTACGCGGCCGAAAACGACGTCGAGCACCGGCGCCTGGGCAAAATCATCGTCGCCTCGCGCGAGGAAGAGGTCACGGCGCTGGAAGGCATCCGCAAAAACGCGGAGCAGAATGGCGTTCTCGATCTCGAATGGCTCGAGGCCAAAGACGTGGCGGCGTTGGAACCGGCGGTGAAGGCCGTGCGCGGCTTGCTCTCCCCTTCCACCGGTATCATCGACAGCCACTCGTTCATGACTGCCTTGCGTCGAGACGCAGTGGCGGCGGGGGCCGAAATCGTCATCAACAGCCCGCTGCTGGACGGCCGCGTGCTGGACGAAGGGGGTTTCGAGCTCCGCATCGGCGGCGCCGAGCCCAGCAGCTTCCGCTGCCGCACCCTCGTCAACGCGGCCGGGCTTTGGGCGCAGAACGTGGCGCGCTCGCTGCAAGGCGTGCCGCCCGACAGCATTCCGGGCCAATACTTTGCGAAGGGGCACTACTTCACGCTCGCGGGGCGTTCGCCATTTTCGCGCTTGGTGTATCCGGTACCGGAGCCGGGCGGCTTGGGCGTTCACGTCACGCTCGACTTGGCAGGGCAAGCGCGCTTCGGCCCCGACGTATCGTGGCAAGCTGGCGTCGACTACAGCTTCGAAGAAGGTCGGGACCAGCGCTTTTACGCGGCCATTCGCGGCTACTTTCCGGGCTTGGCCGACGGCGCGCTGGTGCCCGGCCACACCGGAATTCGCCCCAAGCTCGCGCCAGCGGGAGCGCCGGCCGGCGATTTCGTCATCCAAGGTCCAGCGCAGC
>JBEQSW010000086.1:0-12343 GCA_040348565.1 Myxococcales bacterium
AGTCCCAGCTGCCCGAGCAAGCGGCCGAAGCCAAGAACGCCGAGCTGCCGGGCAAAAAGGGCTAGAGCTTTTCAAGCGCGCGCGACAGGCGCAAGAGCATTTCTTGAACGTGCTCGCTGTGCACGTTCAAAAACGGGCGGAACCGTACCGTCTGCACGCCGCAAGGCAACAGCAGCAGGCGCTGCGCGAAGGCTTGCTTGATCAGCGCCGTGCGCTGCTCGGGCGTCGGCAGGTCGAGCGCGCACATCAAGCCGCGCCCCCGTACGTTGCGAACGAGGGCAGGGAAGCGCTCGGCCAAGGCGGCCAAGCCGTGCTGGAGCTCGAGGCCGCGCTGCGTGGCGTTGGACAGCAGCTTCTCTTCCTCGATGGTCTCCAAGATGCGAGTCGCGCGCACCATGTCCACCAGCGACCCGCCCCAGGTGCTGCTGATGCGGCTCGGCACCCTGAACACGTTGTCCACGTCGTCCACGCGCTCCGACACCAAGATGCCGCCGACCTGCAGCTTCTTGGCGAAGCAGATGATGTCGGGCACGACGCCGAGCTGCTGGTACGCCCACCAGCTGCCGGTCAAGCCCAGCCCGGTTTGCACTTCGTCGAAGATCAAGAGCGCGCCGCGCTCGTCGGCCAAGCGACGCAAACCCTTCAAAAATTCCGGACGAAAGTGGTTGTCTCCACCTTCGCCCTGAATCGGCTCGATCAAGATGGCGGCGATGTCGGCGCCGTGCAGATCGAACGCGCGCTCGGCCTTGGCCAAGGTGAGCCGCTCTAGCTCGCGCACGTCGTTGACGGCGGCTTGGTCTTGCGGAAAGCGCATGGCCGGGTTGGGCAGCCGCGGCCACGGAAACTTGGGAAAGTGCAGGGTCTTGGCCGGATCGGTATTGGTGACGCTGAGCGAGTAGCCGCTGCGACCGTGGAACGCCTGCTCGAAGTGCAGGATTTGGCTGCCCACGTCGCCGTGCCCTTCGAGCTGGTTGCGGCGCACCTTCCAGTCGAACGCCACCTTCATGGCGTTCTCGACCGCCAAGGAGCCGCCCTCGACGAAGAAGTAGTGCGGGTGCGTCGCGGGGGCGGCCGTGCGCGACAGCGTCTGGACGAACTCCGCCAGGTACGTGGTGTAAAAATCGGGGTTGGCGACCTTCAGCGTGGCGGCGCGCAAGAGCCGCTGTTGAAACTCGGGCTCGGTCAGCGCGGCCGGGGCAAACCCCAGCGGGTTACTGGCGTAGAAGCTGGAGAAGTCGAGAAACTCCTGGTCGCTCTTGGCGTCCCGCAGGAAGGGTCCGGAGCTGCGCTCGAGGTCGAGCACGAAGCTGTGTCCGACCGTGAGGAGGTGGCGGCCCAAGGTGGCGTGGACGTCGCCCGGCGCGACCGGATACTGCGGCATGGTCCCCCTCAACCTAGCATCCGCTGGTGCTTCCGGCGAGGAGCTGTGGCTTACTCGGCGACCCATGCAAGAGCTGAAGGCCGTCCTGGAAGCGGGGTCGAAATACCTGCGCGATCATCCCGAAGAGCTACTGCGCGCGCTGCGCAACTTGCTGGCACTCCGGTTCGGCGTGCCGCTCGACGCCCTGCGCTTCTTTGCGGGCCGTGCCGGTGGCAAGAAAGGCCCGAAAGACCTGGTGCTGGAGGCGGTGCCGCCTGGGCTGCGCGTGCGCGCCACCGTCGAGCTGATGGGCACCCCGGTACGCGCCGACGCGACCGTCTTCATCGAGCGCGTCAGCATCAACGCCGAGGAGCTGCGCTTCGAGATCCGCTTGGCCAACGTGGCGCTGAAGGTCGCCGACGATGCGCCCGAGTCGCCCATTGCCGCCTTGCTGCGCTCGGGAGCGCTGGATTTGAGCAAGCCGGGCAACCTTGCCGCGTACATGCCCAAGCGGCCCGCGCTGCTGGTCGACGCCAAGGACGATCGTGTCGTGATCGATCTGATGCGCCACCCGAAAATCGCCAAAAATCCGCGCGCTATTCGCACCCTGGCGGTGTTGGCGCCGCTGCTCACCGTCGCCGGCATCGAGTCCGACTCCGAGCACCTGGACGTCACGCTGCGCGCATTTCCCGACGGTCTCCGCGAGGCGGTGGGCGGTCTTCGACGTCGCATTCTGGGCTGAGCCGCGTCGACCATGCCCACGCGCGTCATCGAAGCCGTCGCCAACTACCACTGCGTCACGGGTGAGAACCCGCTCTGGCGTGCCACTGAGAGTCGCATCTACTGGGAGGACATCGAAACGGGGCGGCTATTTCGTGCCCAGCACCTGGCGGCCGAGCATGAGTGCTTTTATCGCGGCGGGCGCGTCGGCGGCTTCACCTTCCAGACCGACGGCTCGCTGCTATTGTTCGAAGAAGACCGCATTGCCCGCCTCGGCGCGGACGGCCAACGGCGCGAGCTCAAGAGCGGCTTCGACCCGGCCATGCAGCGTTTCAACGACGTGATCGCCGATCCGGAGGGGCGCGTGTTCGCCGGCACCATCGGCAGCTCCGACCAAAACGGCGGGCTGTTCTGCGTCGAGCGGGACGGCAGCGCGCGGCTGCTCTGGCGCGGGACCGGCTGCGCCAACGGCATGGCCTTCACGCCCGACGGCAGCGGCTTCTATTGGACCTGCAGCACCACCCGTCGCATCTACCTGGCCGATTATGATCGCGCCACGGGCGCCCTCAGCGATCGCCGCCTGTTCTACGCGGCTCCCGAGGCGGAGGGCACCCCCGACGGCCTCACCGTCGATCGGCAAGGGCACGTCTGGACCACGCGCTGGGATGGCGGCGCCGTCTATCGCCTCAGCCCTCAAGCCGAAATCGTCGAGCGCATCGAGCTGCCCGTCGCCAAGGTGTCCAGCATCACTTTCGGCGGCCCCGAGCTGGACGTGGCCTACGTCACCACCGCCGGCGGCACGGGAACCGCTGAGGGCGGGCCCGAGGGCACGCTGTACCGCATCACGGGCCTCGGCGTGCAGGGGCAGCCAGAGCACTTGTCACGGGTGCTGCTGTAGGTCTCGTTCTCCTCCGTACTTCGCTTGGTGCGTCCTGCGACCCTCGTGACCTAAAGCGGGGCGGGCGCTCGGCCTCGCCGAGTTTCGTTCACTCCGGTCTTCTGTCTCGATCGCGATCTGCCTTTGCCAAAGTCGGGTGACCGGGACCCAGCTCGCGCGTTGCGCTCGCGCGCGCTGGCCAGCAGCTGCGGTGCTCGAGGCCGCGGCCGCTGGCGTGAGAAAGGAATTACTCGGCGGGCGTGACTGTAAGCTCGGGAGTCGGCGCTTTGGGCTTCGGTGCGACGTCGGGCTTGCCACTCCACCAAGCTTTGAGCCGGGCGAGCGAGAAGGGGCGGGAGTAGATCCACAGGCCCATCAGCGACAAGCCGATGAACAGGTACGCCTGCGCCACGAAGCGGTCGTCGACCCAGTAATACCCGCGCGGCGGCCAGAGCATGAACGAGCTCACCCCGGCAATCACCAGCATGGGCGGGCCGAGCGCTTTCCGCACGTGCACCAGCGCGCACAGCGTGATGAACAGCGAATAGTAGTAGCAGGTCATGTTCGACAGCGCGCAGACCAGCGGCAAGCTCAGCGGAATGCACAGCCAGAGCAGCTTCGTTCGCCGCATCGCCCACACCATCCAGGCCGTGATGCCCACCAGAATAGCCAGGTAGATCGGCTTCATCTGCTTGAAGCGATTCGACCGGTTCATCTTCCAGCCTTCGAACGGATCGTCCTGGTTGTCGTTGCGCAAGAAGCGCATACGACCGTCCCAGTTGTGCACCATCACCGACTCGAGCCCCATGTGGTTCGTCAGGGCGGTGTTGCCGAGCGTCTTCAGCGTGTGCTCGTAGAAGGCGACGTAAGGCGTGTAGATGTGCGGATCGGAAGGGCCGCGCGTCGCGACCATGCTCGTCGGCACGAGCAGCGCCAGCGCTAGCACCGCGCCCGAGATCAGGCGCCAATGCTTGGGCTCGAGCAGGTTCAAGATGGCGTTCTTGCGCAGCGATGCGTCGATGCCGGTGCCACCTTCGGAAGGCTGACGCACCCCACGGATGCGCAAGGCGACGTGAATCAAAATGGCAAAGGCCCAGCCGAAGAAGAAGATGCCCGGGAAGATGCGCAGCAGCGTCGACCACATCAACGCGAAGCCGGCCAGGAAGTAATATTTCTTCTTCGTCAGGCACAGCGCCGCCACGAGGAAGAACCACCAGTCCTGGCGCAAGAACGCGCCGCCCGTCCAATAGAAGTCGGCGGCCTTGTTGCATCCCCAAAAGACGACACCTATCGCGGTCGTTTCCCAGCCGAACGCCCACACCAACAGCGCGACCGCGCCCAGGTGCAGCAAGATATCGATGCTCGCCAAGTACTTGAAGAAAGCGTCGTCGGCGACGCCCATGTTGGCGAAGAATTTGCCAGTCATGGTCCAGACCGGCGGCGGGTTGTAGCCGTGGTCTTTGATCATGTTTTCCCAGTAGCTACCGGCCGCCGATTTGTAGAACCAATCGACGTCTTTCTTGAACGCGTCCCAGCGCGCGGGACTGAAATGAGCCGTGCAGTGCTTGGGATCTTTGACCACCTCGGTGTCGATGATCGGGCGGATCAAGTTCACGCGCAGATCGCGGATGTCACGCTTGCGCACGTTGGCGGCGCGCCCGAGCTCGATCTCGGCGATGGCGGTGCACTCGTAGAGCCGCTTGTAGCCGACCTCTTGGAAGAACTTGGACCCGAGGTAGTAGTGGTAAAATTCGTGCCGGTGGTAGTACTCGGAGTAGCGAGTGTTGGGGTTGAAGTAGTCGAAGTAAACTCCGAACCCGAGCACGGTGAAGAGGATCGCGACGTTGCGCGCCAGCTTCTTCGGTACCGGCTGGCCTAGCTTGTAGGCGCGCGCTTGGTACATCACCAGGGCCGCACCGACCATGGCCAGGGTCAGGCGTGTTCCGTTCAGGAACATCTCCCAGTTTTCCTTCTGCAGCGGCTTCATCTGCCAGAAGGAGTTCTTTCCGGAGATCAGCCAGAACAGCCAAGGCCCCTTGTCGTCGGTCGGCGCAAAGGCGTCCGCGAGCAGCGCAGCAAGCGTCATCGGGACGGGTAAGTAGCGCGGCGCCGGGGGTGGAGGCCACAAAAGAAAAAAGAGCCGGGCGGCACTTTGGAACCGCCCGGCCCTTTCCAGCTAGCCCCAGGAGCCGGTCAAAACCGACACCCGTTCCCGGAGGAACTTTCGGGCTCTGGCAGGAGGGTGTGCCGCGCGATCAACGCGCAGGTACCCGCCTACCTCTCAGCCGGATCCATTCGAGCAGGAGCTAGTAGTGGCTCGCTGGCCGAATGAAACGTACCGGCTAAGTCCGAGGGTCCACCTCCGGTTTAGGGGCACAAGTACTGTTCATTACGCACTTCCTCCTGCGGCAGCAGCCGCACGCCCTAGCCGAGGTCGTGGAACGAGAGCCCTTTCCGACTCTATCGCCACGTTCGGCATATTGGGGCGCTTCCGAAAGGAGACCATAGGTCTCAGCCTCAGTGCAGGTGCGAGGGTTAGCCCCCGCCGGATGATTCCGGGAGAAGACTCCAGCCTGCACGTTGGTTCAGACATAGCACGGGCCATCGCCGACGGCTAGACCCCCGACGCAATTTCTTTAGAAATGATCGACGCTTACACGCATGCCGGTCGGAGCGCCGCGCGGCCCGAGCCTTGCTTCCGAGCAGGCAGAGCCACGCCTCGAGACCAGGCGCGCCCTTGCCGTCTCGGCTCGTCTGGCGCCGTCTCGGGCTCGGCTACTCGGAGATGAGCGAGCCCGAGAGCGAGTAGCTGAGCTCACAGGGGAGCGCGAGCGGTTGGCCGTTGGTGCCCGTCGTGAACTCACTGCAGTCGGAGTCACTCGAAGCGTCGTAGGCGTAGCTGAGCTTGCCGCTGAGCGACGTGGCTGAGCTCCCGAGAGTGCCGCTCGCGGAGTCGTGGCGCACGATGGTGCAACCTTTGGCGGCGCCATGCCGTTCGGCGAGCGGCAGATCGAGGTGGGTCTCGAACGCGAAGCGTCCGCTGTCGTCGATGTCACCGACGATCGCTTCGCGACCGTTGAGCCAGTACAGCGTCGCGCCTTCACGCGAGAGCTTCACTTGAAAGTTCCAGGTCTCCGGCGCGCTCAGACTTTCGGCGCCGCAGCTGTCGTCGCCGAGCTTGCCCGTCACCGCGAACGCGCCCAGCGCGTCACCGGGATGGTGAGGGTCCTGATCGTCTACCGTTTGCTCACCGGGCTGCACGCACGCGGAGGCGCCGCAGGCGACGACGAACAAAATGCAACGAGCACGCGTGGAAGCACGCATGCTCGTTGCGATAACCGGTCCGGCGCCTGCCGGCCAAGTTAGCGGCGCTTCACTCGGCGGCGGGCGTGTCGGTCGCTGCAGCAGCCGCGGGGGCCGCCTTGCGGTCGATGGCCTCTTGCAAGCCGACGCGGGCGCGCTTGCGCGCCTTGAGGTGCTTACCCTTGAGGGGAGTGGTCAACCACTCGTGACGCCTGCGAACATTCCAGAGAGATCGGTTAGACATGAACGGCGCGGGGATGTAGCCGGACGCGGGGCTCGACGCAAGGGGGACGGCCGTCTCGAACGCTCGCGCGGCCCCGGAAATGCCCCAGGCGATGTAGGATGGCGCCCGATGAGCCGATGGACAACGGGACAAATACCGGTTTTTCCCGCCCCGGGCGGGTCGGTCCAGTCGCCGCGGGGAGCCAGCTACATTTTGGGTGACTTGATGGGCGAGGGGTCGTTCGGGGCGGTTTTCGACTGCCTCGGCCCCTTCGACCAGCCCTTTGCCCTCAAGCTATTTCGACCGGGGGAGCGCCCGTATTCGGAGGTGCGGGCAGAGTGGCAGAAGGAGGCGGAGCGACTCTACCGGCTGCGACACCCGAACGTGGTCTACGTCTTCGACTACTTCGAGTCGCAGGGGCTCTTCTATCTGGTGCTCGAACGCTGCGACCACAGCTTGTCGGACATGCTGGGCCGGCCCTTCACCGATCGCTTGGTCGTGGATCTGTCGCGGCAGATCTTGTTCGCGTTGCAGTACCTCTCGGATAGCGAAATCATCCACAACGATCTGCACGCCGGTAACATCCTCGTGCAACAGGGCGACGAGCTCACCCTCAAGCTCAGCGATCTCGGGATTGCGCAAGATCTGGCCGGACAGCAAGCGGTGCGTCCGCAGCTGGTGCAGCACCGAATCATGGCGCCCGAGCTGGTGGCCGGCGGCTACAGCACCAAGCAAAGCGACCTCTATCAACTCGGGTTGTTGATGTACGAGATGCACACCGGCCAGTACCCACTCGATACGGCCCAAGGGTACGAAGCGATGGTGCAGCAGATCAAAGAAGGCGTGCCGCGCCTGAAGGCCGAAGCGCTCGGCACGCCGATTGGCAACATCGCCAGTGTGCTGTTGCGGCGCAACGAGCAGTACCGTTATACGTCGCCGGCGCAGGTCTGGGAGGAGCTGCGGCGCCTGGACGTTTGGGCCGACGTGCCGCGCGGTGTCTCCAAGACCATGCCGCCCGAAGCCGTCGCGCCCAAGGGCTGAAATCGCAGCGCCGCGGCGGACCAGCAGCACTTGCCTCGGCAGGGGCCGGCCCCATACTCTGCGCCGGCATGCACGTCACGATGGTCAAGAAACGGCTCGCCAACGGCCAGCCCTGCGATAAATGCGTCCAAGCCGAGGAGCTGCTGAAGCGGCGTGGCCTGTGGCAGCGCATCGACGAAGTGGTCTGGGCCGACGAGAGTGATCCGAGCTCGGCCGGCATGCAGCTTGCCGAAGCCAAGGGCGTCAAGCTAGCGCCGTTCTTCATCGTGAAAGATGGCGCGGCCGAGCAGGTGTACACGAGCGCGCTCGGCTTCATCAAGGAGCGGCTGACCGACGGGGCGCCTGTGCCTGTGCCACCGACAGCGGGCGCGCTCGACGAGCTAGGCGCCGAGGCATTGGGCGCGGAGCTCGCCGGCAGAGCTCCGGCCGACGTGATGACGCGCATTCTGTCTCGTTTCGGGGCCCGCGCCGCCATCTCCTTCAGCGGCGCCGAAGACGTGATGTTGATCGACTTGGCCGTGAAATCGGGCCAGCCGTTCTCGGTATTTTCGCTCGACACTGGTCGGCTGCACGCCGAGACACTGCGTTTCATCGAGCGCGTGCGAAAGCACTACGGCATCGAAATCAGCGTCACCGCACCCGACACCGTCGCGGTCGAAGACTTGGTGCGCAAAAAGGGGCTGTTCAGCTTCTACGACGACGGCCATCACGAATGCTGCGGGGTGCGCAAGGTGGGCCCGCTGCGCCGCGTGCTCACGCGCTACGCTTGTTGGATCACCGGGCAACGGCGTGATCAGAGCCCCACGCGCGCGGACGTGCCGCTCGTGCAGCTCGACACCAATCAGGGCATTGACGGCCGCATCCTCAAAGTGAATCCGCTGGCCGAGCAAAGCCTGACCGACGTGTGGACCTACTTGCGTGACGAGCAGGTCCCGTACAATCCGCTTCACGACGAAGGCTTCGTCTCGATCGGCTGCGAGCCGTGCACCCGCCCGCCTCGCCCCGGCGAGCACGAACGCGCCGGGCGCTGGTGGTGGGAAGACTCGACCAAGCGCGAGTGCGGCTTGCACCTTCCCAAGGCCTAAAAAGGGCTGGTTTGCCCGATTTCGGGCAGGAAACTAGACCCGGGTCGGCCAGGCTGGCAGAGTGGCCGGGTGAACAGCTTGGTGAGCGAGGTCCAACAGCGGCTCCAGAGCGTTCTGGGGCTGACCCGCACGCAGGCAACGCGTGCGGTGGACGAAATGCTCGATTCACTGGGGCTCGAGGTCGACGAGTACATTGCGCGTCGGCACGGTGAGTTGCAGGCGCAGGGCGAGAACAACAGCGAGATTTTCGAACGCATCGCCGAAGAGCTTCGGGGTTTGCGCTTCAAGGCGCCTGACCTGAGCGCGCGGCAGATCCGCCGACGCATCTACGGATAAGAGAGGGAGTCGAACATGTGCGGCATCATGGGTTACGTCGGGCGTGAGGCAGCGTGGGACATCGTCGTCAGTGGGCTACGGCGACTCGAGTACCGCGGCTACGACTCGGCCGGTGTCGTCACGGTCTCGGACAAGGGCCTGCACCTGGGGCGTCGAGTCGGGCACTTGGCGGCGTTGCAAGACGCGCACCCCAAGGGCCTGCCGGGCAAGATCGGCATTGGCCACACCCGTTGGGCCACCCATGGTGGAGTCACCGAAGCCAACTGCCACCCGCACGTGGATCTGCGCGATCGCGTGGCCATCGTGCACAACGGCATCATCGACAACGTCGAAGCGTTGCGAGCCGAGCTAGTCGCCGCCGGCGCCAAATTTCGCTCAGAAACCGATACGGAAGTGTTGGCCGAGCTGATCGGGCGGGGTGTCGACTCCGGCCTGACGCTGCGCGACGCGGTGGTCGCGGCGATGAAGCGCGTGGAAGGCACCGCCGGTTTGGTGGCCGTCGACAAGAAGGATCCGGAGCGGCTCGTGGTGGCTCGCATCGGCAGCCCGGTCGTGATCGGCTTGGGTGAAGGGGGCTCGTTCGTGGCTTCCGACGCGCTGGCGCTGCGGCCGTATACGGACCGCATGATCGTGCTGGACGAGGGCGAGGTCGCCGAGATCAGCTCGAGCGGCATCAAGACCGTCGATCTCGAGCAGCGCAGCCGCGAGAACCGCATCGAGAAGATCTTGCACCAGGCGGACGACGCCGACATGGGCGATTTTCCGCACTTCATGCTGAAGGAAATCCACGAGCAACCGGCGGCGCTCGATCGCTCGATGCGCGGCCGCCTGGACCCGGTGGTGGGCTCGTCGCGCTTGGGCGGCTTGCAGCAGCACGAGCAGCGGCTGTTCGACATTCGCCAGGTGGTGTTTTTCGCCTGCGGAACCAGCCTGTACAGCGCTCAAGTCGGCGCGTACTTGATGAGCCGCTACGCGCGCATGCCGGCTGCCGCCGAAGACGCAGCGGAGCTGGCCGTCCGAAATCCGATTGTGGATCGCCACACCTTGTACATCGGCATCTCGCAAAGCGGCGAGACCGCCGACACCCTGTCGGCGTTGCGCGAGATCAAGCTGCGCGGCGGCTTGGTCGCCGGCATCACCAACGTAGTCGGCAGCTCGCTTTCGCGCGAAACGGATTTGGGCGTGTACGTGCACGCCGGTCCCGAGATCAGCGTTTGCTCGACCAAGGCCTTCACGGCGCAGGTATTGGCGACGGAGTTGCTGGCGCTGCGCTTCGCACGCATGCGCGATCTGGCCGCCGGGGACGGCCGCGCCTGGGTCATGGGTCTCGAAGGCGTGTCGGCCCAGCTGCGGCTGATGCTGGAGCACGCCGCAGCGTGTAAGCAGCTCGCCGAGCGCTTCTGCGACGCACGCTTCACGCTATTCGTGGGCCGCGGCGTCAACGTGCCGGTGGCGGGCGAAGGCGCGCTCAAGCTCAAAGAAATTGCGTATTTGCCGGCAGAAGGCCTGTCGGGCGCGGCGATGAAGCACGGCCCCCTGGCGCTGATCGAGCCGGGCAGCCCGGTTTGGGCGCTGGTACCGCCGGACGAGACGCGCGAGCGCATGCTCGGCAACCTGCGCGAGCTGAAGGCGCGCGGTGCTTTCATCATGGCCATCGCTGGGGCCGACGACGCCGAGACCAAGAGCATCGTGGACCAAGTCATTCCACTGCCGCCCCACCATCCCGCCGTCTCGCCCCTGCTCAACGCCGTGCCGCTGCAGCTGTACGCCTACTACGTCGCGCTGGCCAAAGGCTACAACATCGACAAACCCAGAAACCTCGCCAAATCCGTCACGGTTATGTGAGTCCCCAGATTTTTTCCACAGGGAGATCGGGAGATCGGGAGGTTTTGTTGGCTTGAGCCGCTGAGTGAGCGGGCGAAGACTGCGCAGTGAACGTGCGTCGTCGTGCGCTTCGAAACCCCAAAATTCTCGCCTCCCGATCTCCCGATCTCCCTGTAAGAAAATCTGGGTCCGATAAGTGACGTTACGGAAGGCGGGCGACGATGAGGTCGCGTTGGATCGAGGTGTCGACGCGGTGCTCGAAGGCTTCGTGGGCGGGCGTGGTGCAGACTTCGAGGCCGTTTTCGGTCAAGAGCTGAGTTAGCTTTTCCCGGCGTAAGACGAGGTTGTTCCAGGCGATGCCGATGGCGCCGCCGGGGCGCAAGGTGGCACGCCAGACGGGGAGGGCGCTGGCCAGCAGCTCGAGCGGCCTGCGCGAGGTAGCGTCGCCGGATTGGGCGCCGTGCTGCACGCCGTACGGCGCGTCGGTCACGATCAGGTCGAAGGAGCGCGGCTGAAAGACGTCGGCGATGGCGTGAGTATCGGCGCTGACGTAGTTGAGGCGCAGCGTGTCGCCGGCTTTGAAGCGTTCTTTGGTCACGCCCAGCTCGAGATCGAGCTTGGAGTGGCCTTTGACGTGGCCCATCACCGCGTTGTGCTTCAAGCGCTTGTCCTTAACCCAGCGCAGAATGAACAGCGAGTACGCCTCGAAATCCTTCTTGTCGAGCTCCACGCCGGTGGCGTGAAAGCCGTACATCAGCGCTTGATTCAGCGTGGTGCCGCGGCCGCACAGTGGGTCGAGCACGGAGAGGGTGCGCCGTTCACCGGCGAAGGCGCTGGCGGCGAGCGTGACGTTGAGCAGCAGCTTGGTGAAAGCTTCGTTGGTTTTGCCCGAGTATTTTTGGATCGAGACCAGATCCGAGTCGAGCTGGTCCCAGCGCCGTAGATCGAGGGGGCTGAGCTTGCCGTCGTCGTCCAAGCCGAACAACGCGAAGGTGGCGGCCAGGTTGGACAGCCAGCCGTGGG
This sequence comes from Myxococcales bacterium, assembly GCA_040348565.1. Taxonomy (GTDB): domain Bacteria; phylum Myxococcota_A; class Polyangia; order Polyangiales; family Polyangiaceae; genus PMG-095. Next base: position 11,793 of record JBEQSW010000086.1, read on the forward strand.
CGCGTTCGTCGAGCGCGTCAGCGCGAAACGTGACGTACCCGACCGAGCCCAGCGTTTGCTGCTCGATGTCGGAGAACGCGCCGCCCAGCGCTTGGGCGCTGACGACTTGGAGCTCGGCCGCGGCCAGCGCGCCCGCGGCCTGGGCGTAGACGCGGTTGGTCGAGGGCGAGACGAGCAGGGCGTAGCGCAAACGCGGCCGACTTACTGGTTGACGATCTTCACGCCGCGCCCGCGCAGCTTGGCGAAATTCATCGGATCTTCGTCGGCGGGGGTGTCACGACCGTCCACGCTCTTGAGCTTCTTCAGGCCGTCGAGCGGCGAGAGATCTTTGACCTTGGTGCCCTTCACGCTGAGCGTTTCTAGCAGCGTGAGCTTGGCAAGCGGCTTGAGATCTTCGATTTGCGTGCCGTCGAGCTGAAGCTCGGTCAGAGCCGTCAGCTCAGCGAGCGGCGCGATGTCTTTGACCTGCGTGCGCCCCAAATCCAGCCGATCTAGCTTCTTCAGCTTGCTGAGCGGCGACAGATCGCTGACCTGATTGATGGAGGCGCGCA